>NC_019678.1:8000642-8349552 GCF_000316665.1 Rivularia sp. PCC 7116
TAGTTTAGTAACAAATTTAAAAGTAAGAAAAGTATGTTTAGCAATACAATTAAAATTCGTTCCTTAGAAGCAAATTTAGGCGAGAATCATATTCTAGGTGCTTTTTCAGATAGTCATAATTGTTATTACTGGAAAGAAATAGTGAAACCCACAAACACAAAACTGATTAAGTTATTAATTTAATTTTTTGGTACTTAACGGAGATATGCACGCTTCGATGATTTCTTATGTGAAAACTGATTTTAAAGGAGAATGGAATAAGACTAATAAGTAAGAAAAGTCATAAAAGTAGGAAACAAATCAAACTCTTATATATCAACTTTTCCGACATTCTTAATGCGGTATTCTTCATCAAAACTTTATAGTTTTGGACTGTAATTTTGCGTATAGTTTGAATGTATAAATAATCTAGGATTAAGTTAGTATTTAACAGCAGCAAGCAGAATAGTATTTGCTGCATATTTGGATTGTCGGGAATCAAATATTTACTATAAGGTGTTCTCAAGAAGAGATATGCTAATAGTAAAAATAAATCATTTAATAGAAAAAAGCATCATTGATAAACTAACATCAATATTAAAGGTGCTATTAGTGATTTGACTATTAAATCAGTTCAATCCAAATATCTGTACAAATAGTTGTTTCCTGATTATTAATATTGCTGCTACAACTAATCGAAGTAGCAGTTTATCTTTGATTTAATTGCGGCAAAAACACAATTTCGGTTGGCTGAATATTGATTTTAGACTGCTGCTAATAGAGCAGTGCGGCTTTTTCATGGGTAATTAATAGTAACTAATAGTAAGTAAAAAAATGTCCCAGGATTCCAATTTGCCTGTAAATTCAATTCCGCTGATTTTTGGGGAAGTTTTCTCATACGTTGAATTACCTGTAGTTAATTTTAGCGTTGATAGAACGGTAATTGTTGAAGGTGGAGAAGCACAGCTAATTACCTTTAATCTCAGCGAACCAGCACCAGCAGGTGGTTTAGCTATCAAATTGCGGATAGATGACCCCGACGGCGAACCTGGTGATACAGATAATGCCTTAGAACTGTTCAGTAATGTTACTGATTCTAATAATAGGGTAGAGAATGGAATTTTTGTTGCCAATATCACAATTGCATCAGGTGCTACTGAAGCAACAATTGGAATTAAAGCACTTACAGATAACAAAGTAGAGGGTGATGAAACTTATTCTCTAACTTTACTTGATAACGACAATTACATAGTAGATTCAGCTTCAACCACGATTACTACTACTATTGAGGACTTTATGAAACCTACAGTTAGCTTAAAGATTGAATCAGAAACAGTAGTTGAAGACGGACAAGCGAAGTTAATTTTTACTCTTTCTGAACCAGCACCTAATGGTGGTTTAGTTGTCAACTTTAATGTTGAAGATAGCGATCCGGGTTTTGACGAATTTATTTTTAACCCCGAAGCAAGTAGCAACATTGTTGAATTTAAAAATCTTTTCCAAGAGGGAGATACTGTAGCACCACAAATTATAACTATTGCAGAAGGTGCAACAGAAGCAATTTTAGTCCAAGACATTCCCGATGATGGAATCCTAGAGTCACCTGAAACTCTGACCTATACTCTTGATATGGGTGAAGGTTACAAGATTGATTCTGAAGATAACGCCGCTAGCTTTACGCTTGTAGATAAGTCTAATGAATTACCAATAGTCAGTCTTTCTCCAGAAATTTTAATTGCCACTGAAGGAAATTCACTGGTTCGGAATATCACATTAGATCGTCCTGTTCCTGAAGGTGGATTAACTGTAAATTTAGTAGTTACTCAAAATACTGAGTCAACAATAGGCGAGTTAAACATCAACCAAGAAGCTAGCACCGGTATTACCGATTCTAATGGCCTGATCGTAGATGGCGTAGCCCTTGGCGTTACCGTTACCTTGGCTGAGGGTATAACTGAAGCGCTGTTAGTTGCAGATACAGTTGCCGATGATATTCCAGAAACCGACGAAATCATCACTTTATCATTAGCTGATGGGGAGGATTATCGCGCCAATCCCGATCAAAATAACCTTTTTACTGTCTTCACCGACCGAACAGTCGTTACTTTAACCACAGATCGAGTTAACGTTGCTGAAGGAGATACCTTTGCTTGGAATTTCAGTTTAAATCAACCCGCACCCGAAGGTGGATTAACTCTCTCGTTACCCATTACTCTCAATAACGATCCAGCACCCGGAGATGTCATTTACAACGTTGAAGGAAGCACTAATATCGAGGACTTTGGTTTCATCACCGAAAATGATGTGTCCATTGGTTTTACCCTAACGATTCCAGAAGGCGAAACGGTCGCAACATTAGTTTCCCAAGCTGTTGTAGATGATGTAGCAGAATTCGACGAAATTTTCACCACTGTTTTAGCCGATGGGAATGACTATGTTGCTAATCCTGTCAGTAATCAAGTAGTAACAACCATTGCTGAGGATGGTGTTGCTCCTCCTTCTTCTGCACCCGTTGTTAGCATCACTCCATCCGCATTAATTTCCACTGAAGGAGATACATTTGCTTGGGATTTTAGTTTAGATAAACCCGTACCGTCGGGTGGGTTAACTCTCTCATTACCAATTACTCAAAATAACGATCCAGCACCAGGAGATGTAATTTACAACGTTGAAGGCAGTACTGGTATTACCGATTTTGATTTCATTGTCGAAGATGATATATCGATTGGCTTTAGCGTGACTCTAGCAGAAGGCATAACCCAAGCAACATTAGTTTCCGAAACTGTTGATGATGATGACGATCTTGATGATTCTGCTGACGAAATTTTTACTACGGTTTTAGCTGACGGGGTAGATTACAGGGCAAATCCTGACAGTAATGAAGTAGTTACAGTTCTTACCAGAGAACCAGTAGTCAGCTTCACCCCCGAACAAGTTAACGTTGCCGAAGGAGATACCTTTGCTTGGAATTTCAGTTTAAATCAACCCGCTCCCGAAGGTGGATTAACTCTCTCGTTACCCATTACTTTCAATAACGATCCAGAACCAGGAGATGTAGATTACAACGTTGAAGGTAGTACTAATATTACCGACTTTAGTTTCCTCGTGGTAGATAACGTATCCCTTGGTTTTAATGTAACTATTGCTGAAGGTGCTACGGAAGCGACATTAGTTTCGCAAGCTGTTGCAGACGATCTTGAAGAAATCGACGAGATTTTCACCACTATTTTAGCCGATGGGGCAAATTACAGAGCTAATCCTGTCAGCCGGGAAGTGGTTACAACGATTGTAGAGCAAGATTCATCTTCTTCTACACCAGTTGTTAGTGTCACAGCAGAGCCAACTATTTTTACTGAAAATGGTGGGATGGGTTCGTTTGTTATAACTCTCTCGCAACCTGCTCCAGAAGAAGGACTTAAAATTAAATTTGAAGCTGTTGATCAAGATGGGATGCAAGGAGATTCAGAAGTTGCCTTAGAGAATATTAGTGATATTGAAATCATCACCGAAGGCGATAGTCCTAGTTTTATCGTTGTAGAACCAGGAGCAACTGAAGCAAAACTAATGTTTACAGGTATCCCCGACGGTGTAGCAGAAGGAGAAGAACTTTCGGGATTTACTATTTTAGAAGGAGAGGGCTACACCATTGATTCTAACCAGAGTTCGGCAAATATAATTGTCACCGATTTACCCATCGTTAGCTTAAATACAGAACCAACAAACGTAAACGAAGGAGAACAGCTAAAATTCAATTTTGAATTCTCAGAAGTTGCTCCAACTGGTGGTTTAACAGTTAATCTCGATTTAGTTGAAGATACAGATCCATTACCGGGAGATATCACCTACTTTGTAGAAGGTAGCGAGAATATAACTGACTTTGAATTACTTGTTAACGAATCAACTGGGTTAATTGACGGAGCAACCGTAACAATTGCCGAAGGTGCAACCAGCGCAACTTTGTTAAATGACATTATCGCCGATAACAATACCGAAGGACCTGAAAGCGTTAAATTTGGTTTAGCGAGTGGTGATTACAGCATTGATTCTGACGAGAATGCTGCTAGCTTTACGATTGTTGATACTTCTGTTGGTGGTAAGGCGAATGTCCACAACGCTGTCGTTAACCCGAGTTTTGAAATTCCTCAATTACCAGAAAACCAATTTACTCAAACAAGTTTGGGTGAATTTATTCCCGGTTGGAAAGTATTTGACCCAGATGCATTAATTGGTGAAAATATTACCGATGTCGGTGCTTATAATCCAATTCCAAATGTATTTGCTTCAGAAGCTCCAGAAGGAGAAAATACGGCATATGCTTACTCACAAGCACCAATTGGAAGCGGAATATTTGGTTTAACCCAAACTCTCGATACTCAACTAAAAGCTAATACTAAATACTCCTTACAAGTTGAAGTTGGTAACGCTGCTGAAAATAATCCAGACGATGGTTTTAATTATGAGGGCTTCCCCGGTTATCGTGTCGAATTACTTGCAGGTGGAAAAGTTCTTGCTAGAGATGATAATAGTCTGAGCATTGCAGAAGGAGTATTTGAAACTTCTACAGTAAACTTCACTGCTACCGAAACCGAAGCCTTCCTCGGACAAGATTTAGGAATCCGCTTGGTTAACCTTTTAGCAGATTCGGGAGAAGACGTAGAATTTGATAATGTGAAATTATTTGCCGAAACTGTCGAACCTGTTTTAACAACCCTCAGCTTAAATGCACAACCAACAAACGTAAACGAAGGAGAACAGCTAAAATTCAACTTTGAGTTAACAGAAGCTGCTCCAACTGGTGGTTTAACAGTCAATCTTGATTTAGTTGAAGATACAGATCCACTACCCGGAGATATCACCTACTTTGTAGAAGGTAGCGAGAATATAACCGACTTTGAATTACTAGTTAACGAATCAACTGGGTTAATTGATGGAGCAACCGTTACTATTGCTGAAGGTGCGAAGAGCGCAACTTTGTTAAATGATATTATCGCCGATAATAATACAGAAGGACCTGAAAGCGTTAAATTTGGTTTAGCGAGTGGTGATTACAGTATTGATTCTAATGATAACGCTGCTAGCTTTACTATTGTTGATACCTCTGTTGCCAACGAAATATCCGGAACCACCCAAGATGATAATCTCTACGGTACCAATGCTGCTGAAATAATTAGCGGTGTTAGAGGTGACGATAATATTTCCGGTAACGGTGGAGGAGACACCTTAATTGGTGGAAGAGGTGACGACGATATTTACGGTAGTTTTGAAGCTGATAAAATTAGCGGTGGTAGAGGTGATGATTACATCTTTGGAAACGGTGGTAACGACTTAATTGACTCCGGTATGGGATTCGATACCGTATTCCTTGGTGCTGGAGAAGCTACCGTTATTTTAGATAAAGGTGCAGGTTTCGATACTATTTTCAACTTCCAATTAGGTGCAACGAAATTAGAAGTAAGTAGTTTGGATAATCTCAACTTTACCGATGGTGATTCGGGTACTGAAATCTTCCAAGAAGGTGACAAACTCGCAGTAGTAGCAGGGCAATCTGCAAATACATTTAGCAGCAATCAAGATATGATTTTTGCTGTTTAATTTACGGCAAGAATTGAGAAACCCGGTTTTTTGAAAAAGCCGGGTTCGTTCACACATTCTTAAATTCACAAAATTTACCAATTACATTCCTCCAAACGAGTGCATAAGTCCTAAATAACTATCTTGTTCGAGTTAAAGAAACTAACTTAATTCATAATTGTTTTGAGATAAACCAATCATTAACTAGTAAGAAAAGTAGAAAAATATTTATTTTATTTGCTTAAACTATTTTTTAACAAATCATAATCCAAATTTTTGTTCAGGTATGCATAATACACTATAAATAAAATTATTATCTGGAAATCAAAATAGAAATACCAGAAGATAATATTGTTTTTGCATTTTCCTCCGTGGAATCTAATTCCTTAACTTGGATTCCACTTTTTTTATCATTTTCAATTAAAAGAGTATTCTTTTATTCTATTTACACTTCATTTTATAAATTATATTTTTTCCATATTCATACTCTAATATAATCCTAGTTATAGTATATCTAAATTCCAGTTTTATTAGTATTTGAATCAATCTATGAGCTATATCATTAACTTCTCAAAAACTTGACTCAACTATATCTTTAGAGTTGAGCAAAAATAAATTGATAGCATTCTCAACCCCAGCGTTCCTGAGAGGATGTTTTAAAAGTCTTCTTGTCTGTAGCAAAACGTTCTAAATCCCCCATTATCCCGCTTAAAAAGGGGGACTTTGATTCCGATTCCCCCTTTTTTAAGGGGGGTTAGGGGAGATCGATAAGTGTTTCAAATCACAGCTAACCACTTTTCAAACAACCTCTAAATTCTCGAACAGGTTGCTAATGGTTATTCTCGTGAGAACATTTACAAGGCGATCGCCATCTGCAAAATATGCCTTTTAATTCGGATTAACCTTAAATCCTTGGAAACTATAATAATTATTTCTTCTTAAACGGATTGTGCTCGACTACCTTATCTATAAATAAACCTATAATTTTCTCATTACTCAGTTGATTAAATCAAATTGATATCTGTCTAATATTAAGCAATGTAAACAAGAGTCAGATAAATTTTGTAAATTCAAGGAAATTACTGCAAAATGACAGGTTGCGTACTACAAAAAATAAACGAGATTTTAAGCTTTGAAGCAGTAAAAATAAAAGTTTGTATTACTTTCGCCAGCCTACAAATAGTATGTTACATACTGTAACTCCTATACTGCTGTTGGACTATTGATAATAGCATCAATAAGAATCGAAAACATTGCGAAGTATTTAGAAAAATATAGTTTTTTGTATCGGAATATTTGATTGTTGTTTTAGTAAGGGATTATTAGGGATTATATAAAGGAGTTTTCTTTAAAGCGATTGAAAAGTAGTGTTGTTTATCTGGAAACACTGTTATTTTTGGGTAGACGAAAAAGCAACACCAGATAAAATGTTGATGCTGCTGATAGTGGCGGTTATTTATCAATTGCAATGTGGCTTAGAAAAATAAAAAAGTAAGATAAATTTTAACTGTAGATTTGGCTAGGGAGTACAATTTTCTCAACTTATATTTTAGGTTTCGCCCCTTATCGCTTAATCCTTATAGGGTGTTGGGTTGCACTTCGCTTAACCCAACCTACCAAGAGGCACTTAACCCTGCAAAATTAATGTGGTGGAGTAGTAGTGGTCCTTTTCATTTATTCTGACGGGTTTATTTTTCTCAAAATTCTTTTCTCCCCCTGCTCCCCTGCTTGTCAAAACCCACCATATTTAATGCAAAGGAATAGTAGTTCTACTATCTGCTTGTTCTGATGGGCTTAAACTTCCAAAGCTGTCCGGAAACGTTTTGGCAGTTATCCATAAATGCTGCTCCCTTTAGAGTGGAACTAGGAGCAAACTTGTTACCTTCGAGGCACTTGTTTTCCTTTTCTAGAAACATTGTTGTCAAACGAAAATATCCATTTCTTGCCGGTATTAGTTTCCAAAGCTGTCCTGTAACGTTTTGGCAGTTGTCCATAAATGCGGCTCCCTTCAAAGTGGAATTAGGAGCAAACCTATTACCTTCAAGGCACTTGTTTTCCTTCTCTAGAAATTGTGTCTTCATACGGAAGTAACCATTTCCAGCCGGTACCAACTTCCAAGACTGCCCGGAAACGTTTTGGCAGTTATCCATAAATGCTGCTCCACCGAGAGTCGAACCACGAGCTACCTTGTTACCTTCGAGGCACTTGTTTTCCTTCTCTAAAAACATGGTTGTGAGCTTATAGAAGCGATTAGGTTTTGGCTTAGAGGCTATAACTTTCTTAGCGGAAGCAACATTAACTTTTATCGCCTCGGCTGAACTAGGAGTCAATATCATTCCTCCTAACATTGAAACTAAAGCTGCACTACTAAACAAAGCACGGCGTAGATTGATTGTTAATTTATCGTTTTTCATGTCAATAATTCCTTTAAATTCCAAAAAATGAGGTTTTTGTGTCTCACATCTTTTAATCGGGTCAGCTTCTGTAAGCTTATGCAGTATTTCTAAATTTTTCTCGAAAAAGGTACAAGTGAATAATAAGAGTGCGCCTACGACATAAAAAAATCAGCAGCATCCGGCTTTGTCCGGAAAACTGCTGATGGAATAGTGTGTGTGGTTTTAGAGCAATAAGAAAATAAAGATAAATTTTACATATAAAGGTGAATTTTAAATCGGTGAAGTAAGAGCAGTTGTCAGGCACGAATAACTTTTTACTGACAACTGTTAAAGACTAAGCACCCTGCAATCTAGCAAAACCAAAGGTGACGTTAAATTCTTCACACCAAATCGCTACAGATTTAAAGTCATCTAAATCAAAGTTGGCAGGAATTTCGTAACGTTGAGCGCCATCGAAGCGTTGTAAGTTAGCCAAGGTTACATAATTTTTTTCTTGTAAGTTAACGGGTACGGTGCTTTTGCGATGTAAAACAACTCTTACTTTTGGTCCTCGTGCTGTGGTGAATCCTTTACTGAATTCCAGATAACGCTTACCGTTTTTCTCCACAATCTTAGCCGTACCGTTGGTGGGATGGTCTTGTTCTGTGGTTACGAAGCTACCGGATGAAAGTAATGATTTTGATTGTGATTTTGATACTCGGGATTTTCTTGCTAATTCAAAACCGCTACTAGGGTGATTGGCTGAAGCCGATGGTGCGTTGAGTGCCAATTGTCCGACGCTGCCGAATAATACGATTGATGCAATTCCGAATCCAGCTAGTTTGTTGAGTTTCATTTGTTGTTACCTCTTGTTGGGGTTTGTTGTTTCTCCGTCCTTAATTACTAATATCGGGGATGAAGCTGAGGTGGTAATGATTAATAAATGAGGTAACCCTAAGAGTTATATGAGAAAACTGAGAGGTAAAATTCTGCTGTAATCGTTCATTTCGATTTTCAATTTTTCTACTTGACGACGTAAAGCAGTTGCTTCTTGTTTTGGTTGGGTGATATTTTGATTAATGCCTTCATAATGTAGATAAAATAATTAGATGTAGAAACGAGACGTAGCAGCCCCGTCTCTACATTTGTTTAAGAAATTTCTACGGTAGAATTATCAGAAACTCGATCTAACCATTTCTCAGCTTTGGAATAATTATCTTTCTGCAACTGTTTGATGGCTTTTTTAAAGTTCAATGTCACTCCCCAAACGTCGGTATTAAAACGATTTTCCTGCTTCATTTTGTCGAAGAAATCTACCGCTTCAATGTGCGATAATCCACCTTGATTTTTAGCGATCGCCATCAAAACATCAAATACATCATCAGCCATTTTCGCATCACCACAGACGTAATAATGACATTTCGGATGGCTCAGATATGCCCATACTTGTTTTGAGCAAAGTCCCTGACGAGTTTTACCAGCGTCGGTTTTTACTTGTAATACTCCCACGGCGATTTGAATTTGCTGGGGATGAAGTAAAGGAGAGGAGGAAATTGAGTAAAGCCGGGGTTTGATTTTAGGCAATAATTCTATAAGTACCGATTAAATTTCATTCCAGCGTCTTTCAAAATCTGCAGCTTCCCATTCCTGCTCCTGAGCGATAACTTCCAAAAACTGCCGTGCTTTTGTCAAATAAAGTCTGCCAAGCTTGACGTAAATCTGCATCAAAATCGGGAACGTGTCTTTCAAACAAACCGAACATCGTATCGGAAATTGCTGGATAAGCGCAGGATGGAACCCCAGCATTGCTATGTACTTTCCCCAGCTATTGACGGCAGAAACTTCTCTCAAATGAATTATTCGCTGTTTCTCTTGGATGCTAGGAATGCTGGTAGATACCATAAATTTCAAATAAAAATATTATATTAGATAGACCAATTTTATAATAACCATTGCTTTATAAGTATGTACTACCACAACCTCAATTAATGTGTACTAATTTTATAAAGTAGGAAAAGTCAGAAAAGAATGTTTTATCTAGGATAAAGGCATAAGAAAATTTTAGATATAAATAGTTAAGAATTTTAATTAGATTTCGAGTTTTAGATTGTCAACCGTATTAAGCAAAAGGCAGTAACACACTCATCGTTTAAAAGTCTTGTGTGATTTTAAGGTTTGTGTAAAAAAATAGTTCTTCTGTCGATAAAGTTCTCTAAAAAGATTTAAAATAATTTGATTCGGATAATTATATTTAGAGTTTTAGCATGAATGCTGATGAAGCATTGAGAATTGTGGAGTTACAGGTGCTATTTCGCCAACTTTCTCCCATAGAACGACTCATATTCTGTCAATCCTGGCAGGGTAAAGGCTATATTGAAATGGCTCAAGGTTCTGGCTATAATAGCAATTATTTTAAGGAAGTAGGTTCCAGATTGTGGCATCATCTTTCTGAGGTCATGGGACAAAAAGTAAGTAAAAAGAACTTGCAAATAGTCTTTAAAGACTATCAACCAAATTCTACAAATATTGATGATAATGTTGCTTCATCACAATTATGCGAACAAACGACAGTAGAAGAAACCATTACAAGTCATTTTTCAGAATCGATTAATTGCCAGCATATTATAGAGAAAAATTCACAATTACCGAACCAAATTTTTTTTACTTACATCAAATTTCCCAACGGTCCAGTTCCTTTAAATTCTCCCTTATATATTAAACGTCCTCCAGTTGAAGAACTAGTTTTAAAAGAAGTTCATAAACCAGGATGCGTGATTAGAATTAAAGCTCCCAAAAAGATGGGGAAAAGCTCTTTACTTCATCGGATTATTGCTCATACACAAACCAACAACTATCAAACCGTTTATATAGACTTTCAAGAAGCTGATAACATAATTTTCACTTCCCTTGATAAATTTCTCCGTTGGCTTTGTGCTAACGTCACTAGACAACTACGCTTACCTCCCAAATTAGATGATTATTGGGATGAAGATATGGGAAGCAAAGTTAGCTGTAAAATTTATTTTGAAGCTTACTTACTTTCTCAAATCGATTCACCAATCGTTTTAGCTTTAAATGAAGTCAATCAAATTTTCGAGTATCCTACAATTGCTCGCGACTTCTTGCCGATGTTGAGATTTTGGTATGAAATCGCCCAACAAATCGAAACTTGGCAGAAATTACGAATGATTGTCGCTCATACTACCGAAAGCTATGTCCCGCTCCACATCAACCAATCTCCCTTCAACGTTGGATTGGCGATCGCACTACCTTATTTTACTTTAGAACAAGTCCAAGATTTAGCCCAACGCTACGGTTTGAACTGGGAAGATATTACGTATACGCAACAGTTAATGGAAATGGTAGGGGGACATCCTTATTTAATAAACCTAGCGCTATATTATTTGTGCCAAGAAGAAATGACATTACCTGAATTATTGCAAAAATCTACCACACAAACAGGGATTTATAGCAACCATCTCCGGAGTCATTTATTAACCTTAAGACAAGAGCCAGAATTATCGTCAGCATTAGATAAAATAATTAATAGCGACAGCAGTGTAGAAATCGATGCGATAATCGCCTATAAATTAGAAAGTATGGGTTTGATACAATTAGATGGCAATTTATCTAGACCAAGCTGTAAGCTTTATCGTCTTTATTTTCAAGAAAACCTCTCTTTCAGTGAACAGTGAACAGTGAGCAGTGAGCAGTGAGCAGTTATCAGTTAATAGAGGGGGAAGATAGGGAAGAGAGGGAGATGGGGAGATAAGGAGAAATTTAAAACTCCATACTTACTACTTACTCCTAACAGCTAACCACTAACCACTAACAACTAACGTAGTGAAATACCAAATCGGTGGAAGTCTAAAAAAAGACGCACCAAGTTACATCGAAAGAAAGGCTGATTCTCAGATATATGATGCATTGATTCGAGGTGAATTTTGTTATGTCTTCAATTCCCGTCAAATGGGAAAATCTTCGCTGTTGGTAAGAACCCGTGCTAGATTGCTTGGAGAAGGATTTCTCTGTACCACTGTCGATATGACTAATATTGGTAGTGAAAATGTTACTCCATTGCAATGGTATAAAGGTGTAGTTGGTGATATTTGGTCTGGTTTTGGACTGTCAGGAGAAGTTAATCTAAAAACTTGGTGGCAAGAATGGGAAGAAATTTCTTTATTACAAAGGTTAAGCAAGTTTATTTCGGAGGTATTGCTGGTAAAATTCCCCGAACAGAGATTATTTATATTTATTGATGAGATAGATAACATTCTCAGTCTTGATTTTACAGTAGATGATTTTTTTGCTTTAATTCGCTACTGCTACAACCAAAGAGCTATTAATCCAGAATACGAAAGAATCACTTTTGCAATATTTGGAGTTGCTACTCCTACAGATTTAATCCAAAATAAAAAATCAACACCTTTCAATATTGGAAAATCTATAGAATTAACAGGTTTTACTTTAAATGAATCTCTCTGTTTGGCGCAAGGATTACATTTAGGGGCAATTGAATTAAATCAAGCTGCTTTACAAGAAATACTAAACTGGACGGAAGGACAACCCTTTTTAACTCAAAAACTTTGCCATCTAATTGCAAATCAGGGATGGGGAGAAGGCAAGGAATATAATCAAATCAATGCCCAAACTTTAGTTTCCAACATTGTGGAATCGCGAATCATTCAACGTTGGGAATCTCAAGATGAACCTTTGCATTTACGAACTATCAGAGACAGGATTCTGAATAACGATGCCATTGCAGCTAGTGTATTAGGAACATATCAACAAATTTTGTTGGACGAACAAGTTCTAACCGATCATAGTAGGGAAAAGATAGAGTTGTTGCTGTCGGGTTTGGTAATTAGTCAAGGAGATAGATTAAAAGTCAAAAATTTTATTTATGCGAGAATTTTTGATTTAGAATGGGTTGCCAAGCACTTAGATAATTTACGTCCTTATTCTCAAAGTTTAAATATTTGGATTAGTTCTCAACAGCAGGATAAATCTCAATTATTGACAGGAATTGAATTGCAGCAAGCCTTTGCCTGGTCACAAAATAAACAGCTTTCCGATATCGATTACCGATTTATTGCAGCAAGTCAAGAATTAATTAAACAAGAAATTTCGCGGGATTTAGATACAGAAAAAGTTGAAAAACAAAAAGCTTTGTTTGCCCTACAGGCTGCTCGCGAAGCTAGTAGAATATTAGCAGAAGCAAGGAAATATGCAAAACGGAATGTCAAACAAATTCGTCTTGGTAAACGTTGGATTTTAGGTATTACTATAGCTGTAGCTGGTGCGATTATACTTCTACGCGGCGCTGGTGTTTTGCAGCCAATGGAATGGAATATGTTGGATAGATTTATCCAAAACCGTCCTTCATCGGGAATTGATCCTCGTGTCGTGATAATTACTATTGATGAACCGGATTTACAGCAAATTGGACAGTATCCGATTCCAGATAAAGTTTTAGCTCAAGCACTGAATAAACTAAAAAGCTATCAACCGAGAAATATTGGTTTAGATTTATATAGAGACTTACCAGTAAGTCCGGGTACTGAGGAATTAACGCAAATTTTCAAGACAACTCCTAATTTAATCGGGATTGAAAAATTTGTCGGTAGTAAAGTAGCACCACCACCAGTTTTGGATAAATTAGGACAGGTAGGATTAGCAGATCAAGTGTTGGATGGAGATGGAAAAGTTCGTCGTGCTTTGCTTTCGGTAGGTTCTTCCAAAACAAAATTAAGATATAATCTCAGCGCTGTATTAGCATTTGACTATTTAAAAGCAGAAGGTATTACTCCTGAATCTATTCCCGAAAATCCTTATTATAGACAATTAGGAAAGGGGATATTAATTCCTTTTCGATCTAATGATGGTGGTTACATTCGTGCTGATGCTGGAGGTTATCAAATAATATTAAATTACCACGGTACAATAGAAGACTTTGAAAACTTTTCGATTACAGATTTATTAAATGATAATGTACCACCACAAGCAATTAAAGATAAGATTGTTTTAATAGGTTCAATTGCAGAAAGCATCAACGACTTATTTCAAACACCTTACAGCACAAGATTATTTGGACCACCGACGCAAATGGCTGGAGTGACAATCAACGCAAACATTGTCAGCCAAATTATTAGCGCTGCTAAGACTGGTAGACCAATGTTAAGGGTATGGTGGGAACCAATAGAATGGCTGTGGATATTATTGTGGTCTGGAATCGGTGCGGTACTAAGCTGGCATTGGAAATCTTTAAATTCATTAATACCATTTATATTAATTGCAGCAGCAGGTTTAATAGCAATTACTTACCTGCTATTTAACATCGGTTGGTGGATTCCCATCATCCCGCCGATTTTTGGATTAATAGTTGCAGCTATTACTTTACCGATTTTTACTTCTAGGGAATTAGAGAAAATTCAGCTTAGTCAAATTGTTGAGGTGTTATTAGCCATTAAAGAACAGCCAGCAGTAGCACAAATCGCGATTGAATATCTCAAGCAAGGCGAAAGTCAAGAAAATCAAACTTTAATTGATGAAACAGTTTTTAATATTTCTTCAAAAGACTAATCTCAGGTCTTTAAATATCTGACTAAAGAATGACAAAGCATACTTTTATTACTTTTGTTACCTTTCAAGGATGAGATAAAAGTAGTCCGATTTTCTGGAAAAGCTTATATATTTATTATTTTTGAATAATTTAGGATGCTTATATGCAATCTACCTGCGATTGTGGAACATACTTTTCATACTTTTTTAGTAGCGTTGTTTTAAAATATGCTTTCGTGATAAAAAAGTAAGTAAAGAATTTAATTTTATTTTTGTATATCACTAAATGAATATTGTTATACAATGCATTTAGTAACTAAAAATTAGCGGTCACACTCTTTCCAAAGCATTAATTATCTTTAATTGCGGAAGGCAAATTCTTATTGAAATCTATTATAAGGAGCAACATTTAAATATATAGTGAATCAGAATATTAGCCGATATAAACTCAACGCTAAACTGCATTGATAGTCATCATTTTCTTCAATTGGAATTGGAGAAACTTACTTTAGTTTAGAATTCATCGCGTTTAATCTTTTCCCATCAATTTATTTGCTTCTCCAAACACAATAAATGACTTCAAAGCTTATTAGTTGACAATTCAGCTATGAACTTATTTAATTTCAACCTAAGAAAAAAACGAGACAGGAATATGAGTAATCAAAGCACGAATGTACCTCCTGTAGATTTGGTAATTGTTATCGATACTAGTCCTTCGATGAAGGATGAAGCACAAGCTTTGAGTCTAGCTGCTGAAAGTGCAATTAAAGCAGCAAAGTCTAGCTGTCCATCAGATTTAAGAGTTGCTTGGTTTGGTATCGAAGGTGTTTGGAAAGGAACCAAGTTTAATCAAACTATTAGAGACTATCTGACAACAAAGTTAAAGATATCAGAATCTCAACTCCGAGGTAGAAAGAGAGGAGAATTAAAGTCAGCAGGGGCACAGGAAGATGCCGCTCGTGCTGTAGAGGATATATCAAATTTCTTTGATTGGAGAAAAAATGCCAAGCGAGCAATTTTCTATTTAGGAGATGAAGCATTAGAAGGTGGTGGAAGCAAGACAGAGAAAGCAGATATAGCAGCAGCAAATCAAGCAATTGAGAAAGCTATAGCTGCTAAAGTTGCGGTGAATACCTATTTTGGAACTTCTAAAAGCAAGCATCAAGAAGGAGTAAAAAAGGAATACGCTAGAGTTGCGGGTGAAACGGGGGGACGATATTTTACCGATAAAGATGCAATCGATGGTTTTAGTGCAGTTTTAGAAAAAGTTATTTGTGGAAGTCGTAATTCTACTATTAAGTTGAAGCCGGGGACAGTTTACGTTCAAGACAGCGTTAAAAATGAATTGAGCAAGCTTTATACCTTGGATTTATCCACGGGTAAAACTAATTTAATTGGTGAAATTGCTACAGAAATTTCCGATATAGCTTTTGTCGATGCCGAGCTTTACGGACTTGATTTAGAGCAAGATAAATCAAAGTTAGTTAAAATCGATTTGAATACGGGTAATGCAGAAGCAGTTGGTAATTTAGGTTTTGCTGCTTCTGGTTTAGCATATAGTTCTAAATTCAAAACTTTATATGCATCAACTGCCAAAGAAATAGTTTCCATAGATATTAATACGGGAAAAGCAAAGCCAGTATTAAAAGTAGCAGATAAAGATTATAACTGCGGTGAAATTGCTTTTGATAGCGATGCTAAAGCTTATGTTACCTTAATTGGTTATGCTAAGAAAAAGTTACTAGCAATTTGCGATTTAACTGCTGGTACTGTTAAGAATATTGGCGATACTGGTTTTGCGGATATAGCTAGCTTAGAGTTTGTTGGTGACACTTTATATGGTGTAACTGGCAACTTTCATAACTTAGGTAAAGACGGGCAATTAATTTGCATCGATACCAAAACTGGTAAAGGAACTCTAGTTACAACAACCGAACCCAAAGGAAGATGGGCAGGAATTAGTATTTATCAACCAGTGGATGAAGTAAATACAGTTTCCGAATCTACTTCTATAAACGATAGTAAAAAACAAGAAAAAGTATCTCAAGTCATCGGAAACCAGGAGAAAGCAATGAGTCTTTTAACCATCGATACCAAAGACAATTGTTATGTCATCGACCCCGGACAAATGAATCACTTGCAGCAGAATGTTGCGAATTCTTTTACCTTAGATAAGGGTATTTACAATATTAGTATTAATAGCGGTAGTTACAAATATGCCAAGAGTAAAGCCGAAGGAGAACCTTTTGTTTTACTTTGGATATATGGAGAAGGTGGTGCTACATTTGTTAATCAAAATACCGGATTTGAAACCGGTGCAACCTGGACAACTTTAAATGGGTATAATAATCATTTAAAAATAGATGTGAAGCAGAAAGCTGTTATTTGCGGCTTATTTTTTGATGTTAATAATAACGAAAATAGCGGTTCGATAAAATTATTGATTACCAGCAACAAAGCATATTTCAATCCTCAAGAATTAACGATTGATAGCAAGAATAATTGTTATGTCTTAGATGAAAAATATTTATCTAGTCTCAAACAGTCTGGTAAAAATTTGGTTGAGATAAATCCTGGTAATTACACAATTAAAATTCGCGAAGGAAATGCAAGTTACTGGTCGGATAATAAGAAGTTTAAATTAGAGCCTTGGGCTTTACTCTGGGTTAAAGGTGGAAAATTTGTGACTAAATTAGCTGGGGTAGATTCGGAAGAAAGCTGGATTTCGTTGAATGGTTTCAATGATGAAATTGTTTTAGAAGTTCAAGAGAAAACTACATTATCTGGGTTCTTCTTCGATACATACAAGGAAGATAATGAAGGTCAAATAGTTTTAGCGATTGAAACAATTAACGCAACAGAATTAAATAACAAAAAACAACAAAATAAACAAGAGCAACAAGAATTAGTCGCTAGTGCTGGTAGTTCAAGTAGTACTAGTAAAAGCTCTAATTCAGGTTCGAGTAAAAGTACAACTACTATTACTTCTGGTGGAGGAAGCACCAGTACAACTACCGTCACTACAGGTGTAAATAGCGGTAAAGCCAATTTTAGCTTCAGCTTTGACGAAGCTCAAATGGAAAAGATGTGGCAGCAAATGGCAGCCAAAATCAATACTTCTGTCACTTTGAATAATGACGAAGACGGGAAGAAAGAAGTTTATTGGGATCAGTTAGAAAACTGGATTTTAAAAGGTTATCAAAACCAAGCTAAAGGTTTAGCTATGCAGGTAGCTAGATTGGAATTCATGATGAAAGCACTTACCCAACAAATGGAGGTGAATTTTAATCAGAACTATCAAGCTTGGACTGGTCATTTTGATAGTCGAATCCATGATTTGATGACTACTAGAATTAACAGTTTAATTTCCGAAAAAGTTGGGATTCAAATCAACGATCAAAGCCAGAATATTAAAAATTTGGTCGTTCATCAAATGCAGGATGACTTAGAACAAAGAGTTGATTCTGCTTTGAACTTGAAAATTTCTCAAAAGCAGCAGGAAATTAAGAACCAAGTGGTTCAACAAATGCAGCAAGAATTAGAACAGCGGATTGATTCTGTTGTTAATTTAAAGATTTCTAATCAAGCTCCAGAAATTAATAATTTGGTCGTTCAGCAAATAGAAGGTGATATTGATAAACGGATTGACAATGTAGTTAATCTCAAAATGACCAATCAAAGTCAAGATATTAACAATCAAGTGCTGGGACAAATTCGCAACGATATGGATGGACGTATCGATTCCGTAGTTAACTTAAAAATTGCCGACCAAAGCCAGAATATCAAGAATTTGGTGGTTCAGCAAATGCAATCAGATATGGAGAAGCGTATCGATGCAATAGTTAACTTAAAAGTTGCCGATTTAGGTCAAGATATTAATAATCAAGTAACTCAGCAAATCAAAAAAGATGTTGAAGAGCGAATTGATTCTGTAGTTAACTTAAAAATTTCTGACCAAAGTCAAAATATAAAGAATCAGGTAGTTCATCAAATACAAAGCGATATTGATAATCGCATCAATTCTGTAGTCGATTCTAAGACAGATAACAACGTTAACGTAGTTGTTAATAACGTAATTGGTGATATTGATAATCGCATCAATGCCAACTTTGAAAATAAAATTATTAACTTCCGCGACGATGTAAGTTCGATTGTTAAAAATGAAGTTTCTAATAATATGGACTCAATTAAAACTAACGTATTGAGCGATATTAGAAACCAGCAATTCTTCACTGATATGCAGTCCATAAAAGCCGAAGTAGAAAACTTTTACTCCCGTCTGGGACAGTTTGAAACTCAATTGAATTTACGTATTAGTCAAGGTGATACCCAACTGTATAACTGGACATTGGAACAGCTAACAGCACTTCAAGGATGTTTGACAGATAGAGAAGCTCTGGTAGAAATGTTTGAAACCTTCAGCGCTCAACTGAAGAACAAACTAGACGGTGCAGATTGCGTTAATCCCACCAGATTTACTCAATTGAATGCAACTATCAGCACTCAGCAACTATCACCTTCCCCACAAACTCCTCAGTTACCAGGGAACAGTTAACAGCGAACAGTGAATTGAATTAATCTTTGTAGTGGGAGCATCTTGCTCCCTATTACTCATTACTTATTACTTATTACTCATTACTTATTACTCATTACTCATTACTTATTACTCATCAGGTTTGAAGGGATGCACTACGCTTCAAGAGTTACTTACAAAGGTTCGCTAAATATTTTGGGAAGACTAATAAATGAACGATTAAAACCAGAAGCAGATAAAACGCAAATCGATGCTCGAATTTGGAATTTATTTGGCGATAATTGGACGGTAATGTCCGTATCTTTATCTGGTTTATCGCGTTTCGTTGCGGAATCTAGTGTAGTTAATTTTTTACAAATTACTTATGAAGCTAAACGGATATTGATAAACTGCATGAACGCTTATGATAGTGTTTTTGTAAATACAGAAGGGGTTAATAGCTTAATTCTATTTAAAGAAACAGTAGAAGCTGTTGAATGCGCTATTGATATGCAAAGAGCGGTTGAGAAATATAATTTAGATAAGACTGATGCTGAAAAGATTTTGATTCGTGTGGGTATTGGTTATGGAAAAATATTAACTGTTAGTATGCAGAATATTTTTGGTATGGAGGTTAATGCTGCTAGCAAGTTAAGTAGCGATACTGCTAAAACTGGAGAAATTTTAATTACCGATTCTGTTGTATCTCGTATTAGCAAAATGTCTGGTATTGGCTTGGGGAAAACAGATTCGATTCCTCCTGGGGTTAGTGGTGCTTTAAAAATTAATTATGATTCCTATGAAAAACCAGCCAACAAGATTAATCAGCAACGAATTATTTCTGAATTAAAACAAATTACAGATAATTTAGTTGATTTAAATAATTCAGAATATTTGTTTGAAGTTGTATGTTGGCATCATTCGATTACTACCCCTTGGGATTTATTACAAGTTTTACAAAATCCTCCCAATACATCTATTAAAAACCAAACACTTGATAACTTTTTTAATAGAAAGTTGAAGGATTACAAAGAATTAGTTAGCTATTTGAACAAAAATTTATCTGATATCAAAGTTTATCGAATTGGTAAAGATGAACTTCAAATTTACATTATTGGACAATCTCTTGATAGTTCAATAGGTTTATCAATGACTCCTATTGAGATATAGGAAATGCTAGTACCACTTCGCGGAAGTAAGAAGTGAGAAATAAGAAGTTTGATTTCCTAGGCTTTTCAGCCATTTTTAATGGTTGCCTTATTTATGCCGACTTATGCTAGTTATTACAGTGAGATAAATAATGCAATCAGATGAACTAAGACAGTTCTTTGACGATGCTTTGAAAAAATTAGATAATGAGCGCTATTTTGTTAGATAATTAGGAGATAGGTTTGAAATAAATGAAGTTCCCGATATTGTAAAAAAAGCTTATCTTTATTACAAAGAAAATGTCAAAAATCTAGAATCCGATAGTGTTAAACTTTATAAATTTTTTGTAGATATTATCGCATTCTATGCAATATATGTGATGTCAGACAAGGAAACTTCTTGTTGAGAAGTTTATAGTCAAGCTGGAGAACTAATTGCTTGTCTTAGGTATGATGGTGAGCATAATTCGTAATTCGTAATTCGTAATTCGTGAATTGATTGATTGGAGCAGTCAAGAAAAAAATGGTACCGTTTTAAATTAGTAGCTCTTTTACTTCTGATTTGGTATTGCATCAAAAATTAAAATTAAAATTAAAAGGAGAGCTTCTTTCTTAAATTTTAAGGGTTCTCTGGGTTCTCTGTGGTTTTTTCTCGCAAACCGGTGCAACCGGCATTAATATTAATCCTTTTCACAAGAGCCAAAATCCTCGCGACAAAATTTCTTGCTTCTAATATTTTTATTGAGGCTAGCTTTTGCCTATATAGGCAAGGACTTATACTGCCAGAATTTTTGATCGCAGGTTCGGGTGAATCCAACAAAATCATACTTAATTTTAAGCAATCATTTGTAACATTTATCAAAATAGATAATATTGCAGCTTCTGATATGCGATCGCAAAATAAAAAATCTTACTTTTCTAACTTATTTCAAATAATTGATAAGTATTAATTAATTTTATTTTTCGGGTATATCAAGCTACAATTCTTCTTTTGAATAGATTTAACAGCAGAATTCAATCATAAATTATATTAACAAATCAAATATTTATTAGTAACTCTTTTAAAACTATTCCTACTTTTCTGACTTTTTTATTCATCAGCAAAAAATAAGATTATTCAGTTTAATATTCTATTTATAATTTATTGAAACACTATTGCTATAGAATAAATGTTGAAATACAATTCCGCTTAGTTACTAAATTCAATTAAAGAGAATATCCCTAATTTTTATTTTAATCCAATTGAATGAATTGCGATTAAGAAGCGCTTTTTTAATACACTATATTTGTGAATATATCAATTAATAATTTGTAATCCTTTTTATGTAGATAGCTTATGACCAATTCAACTATTATGCTTAATGCTTTGTCACCCGAGCAACTGAGTAACCGAGGTAGCCCCGAAATCTGTATTGCTATCCTCGATGGTTTGGTAGATATGGCTCACCCCTGTTTCGAGGGAGCTAATCTGACTCGACTCTCGACACTGGTAGCGGGAGATACATCTGTTACAGGCAGTATGTCTGCTCACGGTACTCATGTAGCAAGCATAATTTTTGGTCAACCTGGTAGTGCTGTTGAAGGTATCGCTCCACGGTGTAAGGGTTTAATCGTACCAGTATTTGCAGATGACCGTCTCAAAGCTTCTCAATTAGATTTAGCTCGGGGAATCGAGCAGGCTGTTGAAGCTGGAGCAAATATTATCAATATCAGCGGCGGACAGCTTACGGATTTTGGTGAAGCTGAAGGCTGGTTGGAAAATGCTGTTAATCTTTGTAAGGCTAACAATGTGCTGCTGGTAGCAGCAGCTGGTAATGATGGTTGCGATTGCTTACACGTACCTGCGGCTATACCTACTGCACTAGCAGTGGGAGCGATGGATGCTAGTGGAAAACCGCTCGATTTTAGTAACTGGGGTCAAGCTTATCAAAATCAAGGGTTACTAGCTCCTGGAGAAAACATCCTCGGGGCAAAACCTGGGGGTGGTACAGTACGCCTTAACGGTACTAGTTTTGCAGCCCCCATTGTTTCTGGTGTAGTCGCTTTACTCTTGAGTCTCCAGGTACAGCGAAGGGAAACCCCAAATCCCCAAAAGATTCGCAAAATTTTATTACAAAGTGCTTTACCTTGCAATCGCGATATGCCGGAAGCAGCGCGACGGTGTTTAGCAGGAAGGCTGAATATTTCAGGTGCATTAACTTTATTAACAGGAGGAAATATGGCTGAAGAATTGACATCAGTAGTAGATGGTATGGAAGCCGCAGGATGTGGTTGTGGTGGTGGGATAGAACCTGTAGTTAAGACAGAGGAAAAGCTACAGCAAAGCGAACAGGTGGCTATTGAAGCAAGCGCAGATAATACACAAACCTTGTTAGGTGAGGTAAATTCAAGTGCTGCTCAAGCTCGGAATTCAACCGCAGTAGTAGAGTCTGCTAATTCTAATATCCAGCAAAACGTTGTTCAATCATCCCAAATATCTGCAATGCCAAATCAAACGTCTAATCTTGTAACTGCCAGCCAAGCCCCCAGCGAATTGGCTTCATTAGGGGAGTTAGTCTATGCCTTGGGAACCCTTGGCTACGACTTTGGAAGTGAAGCTCGTCGCGATTCATTCAAACAATTGATGCCTGCTGCTAGTATTGCAGGAACAACGGTTCCGGCGAATCCCTATGATGCTCGTCAAATGGTAGATTATTTAGGGAGCAATCTTTCCGAAGCGCGTTCGCTAATTTGGACGTTGAACATAGAATTAACCCCAGTCTATGCCATTGAACCCAAAGGGGCTTTTGCGCGGGAAGTCTATCAGATTTTGCAGCAACTGATGTCCGGTCAAATTCAAGCCGAGGACAGCGAAGATTATGTTGAGCGCGTGAGTATTCCTGGTTTATTAACCGGACGTACCGTTAAATTATTTTCCGGACAGGTAGTACCGCTGATCGAACCGCAAAGTACGCGGGGTATGTATGGTTGGAAAGTTAATACCTTAGTTAATGCAGCGCTTCAGACTGTTCAAACAGGAGAAGGAGGGGATGAAGACGCGATGCGTCGCACTTTAGGTAGTTTCTTGAATCGGGTGTATTATGATTTACGTAATTTAGGAAAGACTTCTCAAGATAGAGCGCTTAATTTTGCGGTTACTAATGCTTTTCAGGCTGCTTCTACCTTTGATAGAGCTGTAGCAAATGGTATGGAACTTGATAGTATTAACGTTGAGAAAAGTCCTTTCTGCCGTTTGGATAGCGATTGTTGGGATGTTAAATTAAAATTCTTTGACCCTGAAAACAGCCGTCGTGCCAAGAAAATCTATCGTTTCACCATTGACGTGAGCGATATAATCCCAGTTACCTTGGGAGAAGTTCGTTCTTGGTCATCACCTTATTAAGACTACCCTCGAAATTACTTAGAACAAACTATGAGACTTCCTTACCTTTCCCCCCCAGTCAAACGTCCCCATTTTATGCAGCCTGCAACATCAGTTGATTTAGAAAATGGTCGTCTTGAAGATTTAGTGCATATTCGGATGGATTTGCTCCACGGTGCGAACTATAACGACCCAGCAGCATTTGAATATCGCAGCTATAACCAGGTGATGACATCAAGGTACGGTGGTGGTTTTGGCGGGACGATCGGAGGTAGATTTTATTAATTTACCCTTTATGACTTGGCGCACTTAGTTCGCGTAAGCACTCGGTCAGTATCTGTATAATTCGTCTTACTCCTGTTCCGCTCTAAGATTACCTATAAAAATTTCCCCCCCACTCACTCACTCCCTCACTCTCTCCCTCCATCAGTTAGGTAACCTTTCACCGGGAAGGGAGTATCACCCTCCGGGTGAATTCCACGCTTCTAATCAAAGGTAGAATCATGATTAAACCCAAAGCTAAACAACCAACTCCAAAAGATAACGAAGAAGACGCTACCAAGGAAACAGCCGAAGCGAGTATGTCAGCAGCCACTGGGTTAGAAGATTATGCTTACTGGTTGAAAACTATTGCTAAAGAGCAAGCGACAAAATCCGATCGGGAAAGAAAGCCTTTTCGGAGAGGTCGGATTTGGGCTTAATTATTAATAGGTAATGGGTAATTGGGAATAGGTAACATTACCCTCAAAAAACAACATCAAAGCAGAAAATGAAATGAATAAGAAGAATTTAAATCCTTTACAAACAAAACCTGCAATCCGTGCATCTATGGGAACTCGAATTCAAGCCGACTTAGTTACAGAGCTAACTGAAGCGGGTATTTGTGGTGATGAAATTAACGCGAGTTTCGGAAATTTCTACAACCCATATATTTTACGCTCAACTTCTGCTGTTTAGTTTCTGCTGATATATAAACAGATTTTGGATTTGAAATACTCTGAATTTACCAAATTTAATTGAGTAACAAATCCAAAATCTAAAATCCTGTTAGCTCGTAGGTTGGGTTTGACTGCAACTAATATTTAAAGCCGAGAAATATCTTAGTTATCAAGAATTTTTATGATAAACAAATTTCCCCAAATTCAACCCCACTACAGCGTCGAAGTAATTGAACCCAAGCACGTTTATTTGCTGGGGGAACAGTCTACTCATGCACTCACAGGTCAACTTTACTGCAAAATTCTACCGCTTCTGAACGGACAATATCCCTTAGATGAAATTTATCAGAAATTAGATGGGCAGGTGCTGCGAGAACATATTGATTTTGTACTCGAACGTCTTGATGAAAAGGGCTACCTTACAGTCGCCGCACCGGATTTATCCCCTGGAGTTGCTGCTTTCTGGAGTGCCCTGGGGGTTCCACCGACTTTAGCGGCTAGAGGATTGCAGCAGCAACAGGTGAATATCACAACGGTAGGTAGTATAGGTGATTTGACAAGGGCTTCCCTGGCACAAGCACTTAGAGATACCGGTGTTTGTGTCAATAATACTTACTCATCTAACGGTAAACCTCAAACTCCTGCTCTAAAGGTGGTACTGACAGACGATTATTTGCAGCCTCAACTAAGGGAAATCAACCAGAAAGCCCTGTCAACTGGAGAACCTTGGCTACTGGTAAAAGCCGTGGGTAATGTTCTGTGGCTCGGACCGATATTTGTACCAAGTAAAACTGGTTGTTATGATTGCTTAACTCAGCGACTGCGAGGAAACCGGGAAGTAGAAGCCTCAGTATTGCGGCAAAAGCAGAAGCGAGGGGAGGTATTAGGGTGTCTGCCTACGGCAAGGGGTACTTTACCTTCGACGCTGCAAATGGGTTTGCAATTCGCAGCGACGGAAATTGCTAAATGGGTAGTACAAACAAAGGTTAAGGAAACTACGCAAGAATCGGTATTATTTCCGACTCTGGAAGGAAAAATCATCACCTTTAACCAGATAAACCTGGAAATGAAAACCCACGCGCTACCCTTTCGTCCCCAATGTCCTAGTTGCGGAAATGGCAAACTGCTGCAAGAACGCGGTTTTCAACCCGTTATTTTAGAACCGCAACCAAAGCATTTTACTCGCGATGGAGGTCATCGAGCCGTGACTCCTAGTCAAACTGTGGAGAAGTACCAGCATTTAATTGGTTCCTTAACCGGAATAGTCACCGAACTGGTGCGTATTTCCGACCCAGGCAATCCCTTAGTGCATACCTATCGAGCCGGTCATAGTTTTGGTAGTGCTACCTCGTTGCGGGGATTGCGTCATGCTTTGCGTCATAAGAGTTCTGGTAAGGGTAAAAGCGATAGTCAATCCCGAGCCAGTGGTTTTTGCGAAGCGGTGGAGCGTTATTCTGGTATTTATCAGGGAGATGAACCCTCGATTAAATCAACTATTGCCGAATTAGGGGGAAAAGCGATTCATCCCGAACGCTGTTTGCTATTTAGCGATCGCCAATACGAAAACCGGGAGAAACTGAACGAACAAGCTACTGTTGCTCACGATTGGATTCCCCAACGGTTTAATGCGACTAAAGTCGTTGATTGGACACCAGTATGGTCTTTGATAGAAGAAAGCCATAAATACTTACCTACAGCGTTTTGCTATTACGAATATCCGCGACCCAAAGACCACCGCTTTTGTCATGCAGATTCTAACGGTAATGCTGCTGGTAACACTATTGAAGAAGCAATTTTGCAAGGATTTCTGGAATTAGTGGAACGGGATAGCGTATCGATATGGTGGTACAATCAGCTACAGCGACCGGAGGTAGATTTATCTAGTTTCGACGAGCCGTATTTTTTAGAATTACAGCATTTTTATCGGCAAAATAACCGCGACCTCTGGGTATTGGATTTAACAGCAGACTTGGGTATTCCAACCTTTGCTGGGGTATCTCGTCGTATCGATGGGGGAGCAGAACGGATAATTGCTGGGTTTGGTGCCCACCTCGACCCTACGATTGCGATTTTGCGAGCAATGACCGAGGTAAATCAGCTTGGTTTGGAATTGGATAAAATCCCCGCAGAACAGTTACCAGGAGAATTCAAAGATTGGATGCTAGGGGTAACGCTAGAGAATCATGCTTATTTTGCTCCTGACAAAACAGCACCGTTAAAGCTAGCGAGCGATTATCCTCAAAGATGGGGAAGTGATATTA
Source organism: Rivularia sp. PCC 7116 (assembly GCF_000316665.1). Taxonomy (GTDB): domain Bacteria; phylum Cyanobacteriota; class Cyanobacteriia; order Cyanobacteriales; family Nostocaceae; genus Rivularia. Next base: position 8,027,350 of record NC_019678.1, read on the forward strand.
AACAAGATGTAATTACCTGCGTAGAAATAGCTCGGGAAGCAGGATTAGAAACTCTAGTTTTAGACCAGACGCGACCGGATATTGGTTTAAACGTGGTCAAAGTTATTATTCCAGGAATGCGCCACTTTTGGTCGCGGTTTGGAGCGGGAAGATTATATGACGTACCCGTAAAGTTAGGTTGGTTAGATATACCGTTATCGGAACAGCAAATGAATTCCACAGCAATGCCATTTTGATTACGATTCTCGTTATGCGCTTCAAAACGCGAGGTCGTTAAATACAGGCTTCTTTACAACTGAAGAAGGGGTTAGACCCACCCCGAAGCGGTCGAATCAAACTGAGAGTAATTTTGGAGTATTTCTCATGGATAAGAAAAATATTATCCCCCAACAAGCTCAGCCCGTTGTGCGTGTTACTCAAGGTACTCAAGCTGACTTGTTAGCGGAGTTATCCGAAGAAACTCTGGCTACAGTAACAGGAGCGAGAGCTTCTTTAGTCACCGATAGTATCACTCTTGCATGTTACTGTGCTTGTTCCTATGACGGTGATGATGCGGAGTAGCGACAGGATTAGCTCTCAAATAAACTAACGGAAAAAAGGAGAAAATTTCATGGACAAGAAAAATATTATCCCTCAACAAGCACAACCTGTAGTCCGGGTTAGTCAAGGTACTCAAGCTGACCTATTAGCAGAATTGTCTGAAGAAACTCTAGCTTCAACACCAGGAGCGGGAGCTTCAATGAAGACTAACGATATGACACTTGCTTGTTACTGTGTATGTTCCTATGACGGAGACGACGCAGAATAGAAAGTAAGATTCTTGCTGTTACTAAGTTGAAAAGCCTAGTAACAGTAGAATCTGAATTTATCGGCAGCAATTTAACTGCTCCGACCTTTCTGTCTTCAGTTTTCTGGTAACGGGAGTCTTAGTATGCAGGGGAATTAGTAAGGGTGAATTTTAATCGTAAAATTCCCCTGCGACTCCGTGTTTTTCCTGTGCAGGTTTCTCAAGAATAGTTAAAATTCAAATCCAATAAAAAAAGAGAAAAATTTAATGAACAAGAAAAATATTATTCCTCAACAAGCTCAGCCCGTGGCGCGAGTTACTCAAGGGAAACAAGCTGACTTGCTCGCGGAATTATCTGAGGAAAATTTGAGTACTACAGGAATCGCTGCTGCGGTGCGACAAGAAGGTACGAATATTGAAATTATGTGTTCCTTTGATGGGGACGAACTAGAGTAAATCTTTTAACAATAAATTGAATGGTTAAAGTTTGAACGGTTACTTAATTAAAAGTATCAAGTAAAACTTTAACTATTTATATAAACCGGTTAATTCATCAATAATTGTACTGATACTACATAAAAACAGTATAAAAATCTAATTAAACATTCTACGTCCTTCAGCGCTTACCCCGCGTTCATCTAGGTTTTAATATATACAACTTCTATACCAAGAGATTTAATCGCACTTTCTGAGAATTAATAATCAATAAAACTGATTTTTAAAGATATTTATCGATAAATAGATAACTTAACGGAAAATTAAAGCATTATGCTAGATAACGGCAATTTAGAACTAGGGACATTGGCGATCGCCGAATCGATGGTGGAAGGAGCTTCGTTAAATTTGCTCGAACCAGATTGGAATCAAGCCATATTTAAGTTATCTCGCTTCGCATATCAGCGCCAATATGATGGTGCAATGGTGTTAGAGTCACCCCTATCTAAATTCCGGGTTAGGCTGTTAGATTGGCGAGCTAATGCTTTACTAGCTGTGTTGACTCAACCTCGTTCTGTTGAGGAACTGAATATATTTCCCGATTTATCACCAGAAACAATTCAACAGTTCGTAAATTTATTGTGTTCTGCTCAATTTCTTGCTGTAGAGCCAGAACCACTATCGCTTCAAGTTTGGGAATTTCATAATCTATTGTTTCACAGTCGCAGCCGTTCGGGTAGTCATGATTATCCAACCTCTCATATGGAGCAGTTTATCGAAAAACTACCCCAATTTCCGGTAGTGAAGCCACCCATGAGCGGTAAAATTGTATCATTGCCGCGTCCTAACTTACAGGTTGTTATGCAAGGTGATTTGACCTTAACTGAAGCAATTGAAACGCGCAAATCAATCCGAGATTACGACGATGACCATCCCATAACTTTAGAACAACTGAGCGAACTTCTGTATCGTACTGCTCGTGTAAAAGAAATCTACAAAGTAGAGAAATCAGAAGATGTAGAATATGACTTTGGGGAACTAAGTAATCGTCCTTATCCCGGTGGTGGCAGTCTATACGAACTAGAAATTTATCCCGTGGTGCATCGCTGTGAGGGATTAGATTCCGGTCTTTATCATTACGACCCTTTAAATCACCAGTTAGAGCAACTCTGTCCGGATAATGCTGATGTTAATGTTAGTCTCTTGCTCGACAATGCTCACCGTATCAGCGGCGAACATGCGATACCTCAAGTACTGCTGGTAATAACAGCTCGTTTTGGGCGAATGTTTTGGAAATATAGTTCTGTAGCTTATGCAGTAGTGTTAAAGCACGTTGGGGTACTGTACCAAAATCTCTATCTTGTAGCAAATAGTATGGGTTTGGCTCCTTGTGCGTTAGGAAATGGGGATAGCGAACGGTTTGCCCAAGCTACAGGTTTAGATTATATAGAAGAATCTTCCGTTGGGGAATTTATCCTTGGTTCTCTTCCTAATCCCGATGCTTTAATTTCAGCTTCGATGATTGAATCTGTTGAGGGAGCAGGGGGAGCAGGGGGAGAAGAAATTGAACCTGCTGTGATGGCTTCAACTGCGGATATTACACCTTCAACACTAACAATACTTCATCCCCACGACCTTGATAATCGAATTCCCGGACTAATTAACCTAAGAAATCAAACTTTAGGTGACTCGCAAATCACAATTGTGATTCTCGACAGCAATCCCGACCATAATTTATCTTGCTTCGAGGGAGCTAACATTTCCAAAGTATTCCCTTATTGGCACGAAGCAGTAGAACCAATTCCCCCAGAAGCTTACGCTACCTACCGAGAAATTGAAAATAGCGGCTTAAAGGGTGATGAGAAACGAGAAAAAATTAAAACAGTTCTCTCCGAAACAGTTGTGAATCGGATTACGGGTGACAATCACGCTTGCCACATTACCAGTACCATTGTTGGACAGGAAAATACACCTGCTCCCGGTATAGCTCCTAATTGTCGCGTTATCAATATCCCGATCAACTCTCCAGGTGATAAGGAAGAATTTATTTCCGTCCTCAATTTAGCTCGCGCTTTTGAACTTGCCCTTGAGTTGGGAGCGAATATTATTCACTGTGCTGCTTGTCGTCCTACTCAAACAGGTGAAGCTCAGAATTTACTTACCCAAGCAGTGAAAAAATGCCAGGACAATAATATCTTGATTGTTGCTCCAGCAGGAAATAATAAAGGTGAATGTTGGTGTATTCCAGCAGTGTTACCGGGAACCTTAGCAGTAGGAGCAATGAAAGATGAAGGTAAACCCTACAAATTTAGTAATTGGGGTGGTAACTATCAAATAGACGGTATTTTGGTTCCCGGTGAAAATATTTTAGGTGCTCAACCCGCAACCGAAGAACCCATACGCTTAAAAGGAACCAGCATGGCTGCACCAGTTATGACTGGTATTTGTGGCTTACTGATGAGCTTGCAATTACAACAGGGTAAACCAATTGATGCTGAAGCCGTCCGCGCTGCTCTACTTAACACAGCTATTCCTTGCAATCCCGACGATGTAGAAGAACCAGAACGCTGTTTGCGAGGTAAGCTCAATCTACCCCAAACGATAGATTTACTATTTGGACAACCTTCTGTAAAAATTTCTTTTACAGGAGATACTGTATCTAGAATTGAAAATCAGGGATATTTTGTTAAGGGAGCAGGGGAAGCAGGGGGAGAAATTAATACAAATTTAAATACAAATTTAAATTCAAATCTACAAGATAACCTGCAAGATATATCAATTCCCGATTCTATTCCCGTTAGCATATCCAATTCGGAAGAATTAGTAACTGCATCGGGTACGGTAGAATCACAGAGCAATCAAGTAACTCAAAGTACTGCATATTCCGGTCATGTCTACGCTTTAGGAACCCTAAGTTATGACTTTGGTGGTGAAGCTCGACGGGATTCTTTTAAACAATTAATGGGTGCAGTAGATAATGGTAGTGGAATTATGGTTCCAGCCAATCCCTACGATACTCGTCAAATGGTCGATTACTTAGACCAAAATCCTGACGAAGCACGCTCGTTGATTTGGACGCTGAATGTTGATTTAACACCAGTTTATGCAATTGAACCCAAGGGGGGATTTGCTGCTGAGGTGTACGAAATATTACTCTTGATGTTAAACGGACAACTCGAGTCTGAGGACAGCGACGAATTTATCGAACGACTAAGTATTCCAGCATTAAGGACTAATCGTACTGTAGAGTTATTTTCCGGGGAAGTAGTTCCTGTAATTACCGTTCGCGATGTTCGGGGTATGTATGGTTGGAAAGTTAATACTTTAGTTAATGCAGCTTTAGGAACGGTAACAGCGGAAGTAGACGAAGAACAAATGCGTGGTTGTCTTACCAGCTTCTTGAATCGGGTGTATTACGACTTGCGGAATTTAGGACAAACATCTCGCGATCGCGCTTTAAATTTTGCAGCGACAAACACCTTTCAAGCAGCTTCTACATTTGCCGAAGCAATTGCAACGGGAAGGGAATTAGACAGCATCGAAGTAGAGAAAAGTCCTTACTGTCGATTAAATAGCGATTGCTGGGATGTCAAACTCAAATTTTTCGATCCAGAAAACAGCCATCGTTCCCATAAGGTATTTCGATTTACCATTGATGTCGCAGAAAGATTACCAGTAACCCTGGGAGAAGTGAAAAGTTGGTCAGTTCCAGGGAGGAGAGAATAAGGAAAAAGAAGTCTTTTCTCATTATTAATCCGTCATAGTTCCCTTGGTAAACTGTTAAATAAAAAAGTTAATAGCTAAAAAAGTATCAACAGGAAACAAATATAATGCCTTCAACTCAAACTATAATCAAATTTGACGATATCTTTTATCTCAAACATAAGAACGGTAAATACTTGGTATCCGTAGATAAAGGACGATACAATTTTCCTCGATTAGATAATACGGGTAAAGTTAAACTGCAACTTAAAGGCAGAAACAGTAGTGACAATCTCAAAGACGGTGATACGGTGAACATCCGTTCTTTGGAAGCTAGTTTAGGTGAAAATAATATTTTAGGTGCTTTTTCAGACAGCCACAATTGCTATTACTGGAAAGATAATTACGACAAAGAAAAGCAAGGTTGGCGAATTCACAAGGCTTCTGGTGACAAAGACGTGATTCGCTACGGAGATGAAGTTTATTTTACTAACGTCTCTTATAAAAATCAAAGACTTGTAGCCGATACTAGATACGATGGCTTTTTAACTACTAAGAAAAATGTAACTGATACGTGGATTATTGAAAGTGTCCAGAAAAAGCAACCTGCAAATGAATCCAATAACAACAAATCTGCTTCTGTATTTGGTTTATCAGTAGCATCGGGAGATCCATCAGCTACAGGTGTAATTCTTTGGACTCGAATTAATCCAGAAAAGTACGATACTAAAAAGCCTTTAAAGTATCAGGTTTGTGAAAGCAATAAGTTTGATAATTGCGTAATTGACGAAGAAGTTAAAGCACACTTTGGAGAGGACACAGATTATACAGTTCATGTCGATTTAGATGGCAAATTAGAATCGGGTAAAACTTATTTTTATCGCTTTCATTACGACGGAGTATATAGTAAAACTGGTCGTTGTAAAACGCTACCAAGACAAAATGAAAATATTCCCAGTCTTCGTCTAGCAGTGATAACTTGTAACGATTACAGCACTGGTTATTTCAATGCTTTCTATTATCTAGCAGAAGAAGATATAGACTACGTGATTCACCTAGGGGATTTTGTATATGAATATTCACAATATCCCAAAGGTTACGGAAAAGTTCACCGTGAAGATATTAAATGGGAAAACGACCCTTATGGTCAACCCTACGCTGATTCAAAAACCCAAAGAGCCACATCATTAGAACATTTCCAGCAGATTTATCGTACTTATCGTCAAGATTTAGCGCTTCAAGCTGCGATGGAACAACATACCTGGATGATAACTTTAGATGACCATGAAGTTGCTGATAACTGGTATTGGGATTACGACAAGAAAACTATAGAAGTAGGTAGCGACCATCCTATCTTTAAAAAGTATAAAGAGCAAGAAGAAGTTGAAAAAGTAAAAAAAGAAATCGAATCACTAGAATTAAAAGAAGAAGAAAATAAAATACTCAAAGTACTCGCAGCACTCGAAGCACTAAAAATAGAAGAAGTAGAAAAAAGAATCAAAGAAATCAAATCACTAGAAAAAAAAGAACTAGAAAAAATATTCAAAGCACTAGAACCACTAAAACCACTGCAAAAAGCACGAAGCGAAGAGATGAAGAATCTCTATAACAATGCTATTAAAGCTTGGCGAAATTACGTTCCTATTAAACCACTTAACAACAATGCTGAACTCCACGAAAGCTCAATTTACAGACAGTTCAGCTTCGGTAAATTAGTAGATTTTTTCCTAACTGATAGCCGTAGTTACAGAAGTAAACCACGACCAGACTTAGGTGCAGATGACAAAGAAAATACTCACACAACTATGTTAGGTCAAAGGCAAAAAGAATGGTTAACCGAAGGAGTTAAAAATTCAAAAGCTACTTGGAAAGTGTGGGGTAATCAAACACTTTTAGCAACTTCATCAATAAATTCAACAGCAGCAAAGCTTAAAGGAGAGCCAGAGTTAATTGATGATTGGCAAGCATATATGGGGGAACGTCAGTCTATTTTACAAACGATCAAAGACAGCGAAACCAAAAACCACGACGATAACAATAAAAAAAGTAATTTCGTGGTATTCACCGGGGATATGCACACTTCGATGATTTCTTATCTAAGAACTGACTTTGAAGGGACATTGAATAAGGCTAATATGGACTACAGTAAAATCGCTGGTGTAGAATTCATGACCCCATCATTGACATCACCAGGGGTATCAGAAGGATTACGCGAAGAAATAACTAAGATTCCAGGAGCTTCAACAATTGGTCAGGTAATAGATATGTTGCCAAATATTTTCTCAAGCGATAGCAGTGATGATGCTGGTGAAGGTAGTACATTACATGGGCTTACAGCAGGATTAAACAGATTTAATACCTACATCAAACACTACGATTCATCAATTAACGGATATGCAATAGCTGAATTTACTTCTTCTGAATTGATATGGAAAGTATACGCAATTAACAAGTCAGATTGCGATGTCGCAGACGATGGAAGCACCATTTCTAAAAAAGGAGTGAACAAGCATCTTGCTAAAACAATGAAGTACGATCCAAGCACTATTAACCTAGATGATTAATATTTTTGTTCAACTCTAATAATCCTTAAATACCCAAATCCACCGGGGAAATGTGAAACTCCACTTTTCCCCATAAATTGGGTTCAAGTGTTAGGTGCAATTTTTAGAATTGTGTACCGATTATATCAAGAAAAACAAATGAGCAATCCAACCAATAATATCCCTATAGTAGATTTAGTCATCATCATCGATACGAGTCCATCGATGAAAGATGAAGCACGTGCTTTGAGTAATGCAGCAGAAAATGCAATTAATTGTGCATCTACAAGTTGTCCAACTGAATTAAGAGTAACTTGGTTTGGAATAGAAGGAACTTGGAGAGGAACAAATTTTAATCAAACTATCCGAAATTATTTAACTAAAAGCTGTAATGTTTCCGATTCTAAATTACGAGGAAGAAAAAGAGGACAATTAAAATCAGCAGGAGCGCAAGAAGATGTAGCTCGTGCGATTGAGGATATTTGCGATTACTTTGATTGGAGAGAAAATGCAGCTCGGGCTATTTTTTGTCTCGGAGATGAAGCACTTGAAGGAGGTGGAGAAAAAACTGAAAGAGAAGATATTGAAGCTGCTAATTTAGCCATTCAGACAGCTAAGGTTTCTAAGGTTACGGTTCATACTTATTGCGGTATTTCTAAAAGTAAATTTCAAGAAGGTATTAAAAGAGAATATCAGAGAATTGCAAGTGAAACGGGAGGACAATTTTTTACAGATGAAGACTCAATACAAGGATTTAATGCTGTCTTAGAAAAAGTAATTTGTGGTAGCAATCCGGTGACTGTTAGTCAAAATAAGGCTTCTGAGAAAACTAATTTAACAGTAGAAATGAAAGATGACTCAACCACAAATCAACCCCAAATACTGGCAACTGGATTAGAAGATTATGCTTATTGGATAAAGACTGTAGCCAAAGAACAAGCAGGAAAAGATAATCAAAAAAAAGACTTTCGACGAGGACGTATTTGGGCATAAATTTGGATATTTAATTTAATTCAACTTAATTCCCAATTAATAATTTGTTACTGAGCATAAAAGTTACAGACTATTTTTTTACTTACAATGAGATAATTATCATGACAACAGAAACAGTAAAACAGTTCTTTGAGAGAGCTTTTGAAAAGGCTTCACGCAAGTTAAATTCGATAGTTATAGCAGACAAAAACTTTGTTAGTAATTTAGGTAGTCAAGTTCAACCAAATGAACTTCCCGAAGCTGTTGTAGAAGCTTTTAATTACTATAAAATTCTCTATGATAGAGATATTGGAGATGTCACTGTTCATGAAGTAAATGTAGATAATACTCCAGTTTATGCCGTCGCAGGGGTTAATACAGATGGGGATAATGGCTACTTAGAAATATATAGCAAAACAGGCGAAGAAATAGCTTGCGCTCAACATGAAGCGACAATAGATTGGATGAGTCAATTCCAGACTCGCGACATTTGGAATGAGTACGAACCAGAAGAAATAAAACAATTTTTTGAGAAAGCTTTTAAAGAGTCTAAAGATAGGAAAAATTTTGTTAAAAAATTAGGAGAAAGACTTGATTTAAATGACCTTCCTAGCAATGTTAAACAAGCTTATAGCTTCTACAAAAAAAATGTCGAAGATGCTAACTGGGGTAATGTTGCAATTTATGAAGTTTCTGTAAAATATACTTCAGTTTACACAGTTTATACAGTTACAGAGATTGATGAGAATTATTCGGAATTGTATACGTATCTAGGCGAACTAGTTGCTTGTGCTAGATATGATTTCGATAGCTTTAATTGGAGCAGTCAAGCAGCTATTCGTACCTATGTAAGTAGATAGATTTGAATAAATGCAAGCTAATAAGTTTTTATAAAATTTAACCTTTATCCAAAAATAGGAGAGTTAGTAATGGTTGGTAGATTCGGAAAGAAAATTGGAAACATTGGTAAAAATGTTGTCGGTAAAGCTGTTGATAAAGCTGGTGATGTAACCGAGAAAGTTGGAGATGTTGGTGGAGCGGTAGTTGGAAAAGCAACCGATACAGCTGGTAACGTTGTCGGTAAAGTTGGAGATATCACTGGAGGAGCTATTGATAAAGCTCTAGATAGTAAATTTGCAGAGTTATTCAAGAAGCAATCAGATGTTTTACTAACCCAGGGTTACTTTGATAAGTTCCACTTCGATACAACAGCAAAAAATTATAGTCCTTACAATGCTTATTCATTAGGACTTGCGAGCTTTTTAGCTTATTCGGTGACAGGTGAAAATGGTCAAGATGTATCGGGAAAATTAGAGTTAAATAAACAAGCTCTGAAAAACTTTTTATGTAAAGAAGACCAACAAGAAGAACAAACCGAAGCAATCTTTGCAAAATTAGACAATTGGTTATCGAATTTTAGCCAGCGTAACTTTATTACTGGTAAAGAAACCGATTTAATCCAATTCTCTAGAGAAAAGGGTGTAACTTCCACTGTCACAAACAGTCAAGCTATAGTCCTCAAAAATGAACAGATAATCATTGTTGCTTTTCGAGGAAGTCAGGAATTAGGAGATTTCTTCACAGACGCTCAATTTATCCACAGTAGAGAATTCCCCGGTGGATTTGGAGTACATAACGGATTCAAAGAAGCTTTAATGTCAGTTTGGACTGAAGTATGGGAACAAATCAAACCTGAAGCAAGGGGGGAAAGAACTCTTTGGTTTACCGGACATAGTTTAGGTGCTGGTTTAGCAAACTTGGCTACTGCTATGTGTCTATTTGAGGAAGAATATAGCAAAAATCCTCCCAATGGAATGTACACCTACGGACAACCAAAAGTAGGTGATGAGAACTTTGTCACAGCATTTAACGAGAAGTTCAAAGAGCAAACATTCCGCTTTGTTAATAACAACGATATCGTACCATTTCTTTCCTTCGGTCCTTCTGATTTTGACGTAATGCTACCCAATGTATTCAAATTTATCCCTAAATTTGATAAGACATTAATCAATGTTCTTTTCGTCCTTGATTACTACCATTGCGGTAACTTTAAATTATTTGATAATCAAGGTGTGCTTCAAGATGAAAGCTTCGGTATTGCTGATAAATGGGTGGATAGAGCATCTGGATATCTGAATAATTTATTCAAACTCGACCCAGGTTCTTTGAATATCCCGCTTTCATTAAATCCATTAGTTGTGATGAGAAGTATATTGGGACGTGTTATTGACCGTATTGATGGTATTGGTGACCATTTTATGAGTCAATATATCGTCAATTTGAAAACACATTTAGATAAGTGGGAAAGGGAAAACCCTTCAAGCATTAGTAATTCCAAACCAACCATTAACACCAGTTCACAGAATCAACAAACTCAACAAGCAACTAACAACGTACTGATTACAAACCTTGTCCATAAGGGTTTGGTCAAAAGAAAACAAAGCGACGAATATATCGAAATCACCAACTTTGGTTCGACACCTGTAGATTTATCCAATTGGAAAGTGACTTCTAACAATCAAGAATTTAGCTTTCCAGGGGGAACACAGTTAGAAGCAGGTAAAAGTTTCCGGGTTTATACCAATCAAGTTCAATCCGAATTTGGCGGTTTTAGCTTTGACAGTTCCGTTGCTATCTGGAATGACCAAGGAGATGAAGGTCAACTTTTAGATGCTGATGGTAATTTAGTTTCTAACTGGGTTTATGACGAGGAAGGTAATGTAACGGGTAAGAATCGTCAAAGTGATGCTTCTTCAACTACAGTAGGTGAATTGACTCCTGAATCTGTAAAAAAAATATTTGATGATGCTCGAAAAAACTCCGATCAAGAGCAATATTTTGTTCGCGATTTAGGAACTAGTGTTAATTCAAACGAGCTTCCGAATAATGTCAAACAAGCTTATGATTTCTACCAGAAAAATGTCGAAGATGCAGACATTGGTTCTGCTGGAGTTTATGAAATCCCTGTAAATAATGTTCCAGTTTATGTAGTTACAGGAGTAACTGATGGAGACACCGGTTATTTGGAAATATACAGTAAATCTGGTGAAGAAATCGCTTGTGGTGAGAATGATTGTGACACAATTAAGTGGAGTGATAAAGAAACTACTCGTACTGATTTAGTTAGTAATTGATGGTATTTTCTGGTGTTGCTGAATCAAGGGATAACTTGACAGAATTCGGAATTAAGTTACGAGGCTTACGAAACCATTTCATCCCCGCGATCGGCAACACTCATTTTCTGAATTAACTGATAGGCAATAAGTTAATCCAATTAAAATTGGATTAGTATCTTTTGTGATTGTTGATAGTAAACGTTAAAGGGTTAACAATCAACAAACTTTTTTGCTTAAGTTGGCATCCTTCTGAGTTTATCAAACATTCCATAATCTCATATTTCATCAACCATAATCAAATAGATATCTATCTAAAATTAAGCAATGTAAACCAGAGTCAGATAATTTTTGTAAATTCAATCAAATCACTTCAAAATTACAGGCTGCGTACTACAAATAAATAACGGTATTTCAAGCTTTGAGGTAGTTAAAATAATAGTTTGAATTACTTTCGCCAGCCTACAAATAGTATGTTACACACTGTAACTCCTATAATGCTGTTGGACTATTGATAATAGCATCAATAAGAGTCAGAAACATTGCGAAATATTTAGATAGGTAAAGATATTTGTATCGGAATATTTAATTGTTATTCTGTACGGTGATTACCAGAGATTATAGTCAAGATTTTTTTGGATAAGAATAGTAGAATCTATCAATTTCAAGTTGAGCTACTCAAATTGAACGATATGTAAATTGAGAATAATTTGAATCTTGTTTTTCTCGAATTTCATTAATCAGATTATGTTCTGGTGATAGATGACAAACTGGATCGGTAGCGTTGGATTTCCCGGTAAGTAAAAAAGCTTGACAGCGACAACCCCCAAAATCAATTTCTCGTCTAGAACAGCTACGACAAGGTTCTTCCATCCAATCCGTACCGCGAAAACGGTTAAATGCTTCGGATTCAAACCAAATCCACTCTAAAGTTCGTTCGCTGATATTTGCAAAGTTTAATTCGGGAATACTTGTAGCCACTTGACAGGGTAATACATCACCAGATGGGGAAATTACTATTGTTTTTTGTCCCCATCCGCCCATGCAAGGTTTAGGATATTGTTCGTAATAATCGGGAAGTACGTAAACTAAACCCATAGGGAAATATCGTTTTTCCACAGCAATTGCAGTTGCTTTTTTAGCTTTTTCTAATTGAGCAGGTGTTGGTAATAATGAAGTACGATTTTCTAGTGCCCAACCATAATATTGAGTATTGGCTAATTCAACCCTATCAGCTTCGAGTGTTTTACATAGTTCCAAAATTTCTGCAATTCTATCTAGATTATGACGATGCAGTACAACATTAATAGTTAGGGGAAATCCTAACTTTTTCACCAATCTTGCAGCAGTCAATTTTTGTTCAAAGGAAGTAACTCCGGCAATATAATCAGATTTGTCAGCTTGACTATCTTGAATACTAATTTGTATGTGGTCTAATCCGCAGTCTTTCAATTTAGCCGCTCGCTCTGGGGTTAAACTTTTCCCAGACGTAATTAAACTGGTGTACATTCCTGTAGAAGCAGCTGTTTCTACCATCACCTCCAAATCTTTTCTCAGAAGTGGTTCACCTCCAGTAAAACCAAGCTGTAAAATTCCTAATTTCGCAGCTTGACCGATTGCATCTAACCAATATTGGGTAGCTAATTCTTGACGATAATTACTTTCACCATAATTAACCGGATTAGAACAATACGGACATCGAAGTGGACAGCGATAGGTTAGTTCTGCAATTAATGTTAATGGTCTATTTATATTCATAATGAGATGTATAAAGGAGGGGGTAGAAGGGGAAGAAGGGGAAGAGGAGGTAGAAAATATTAACTTTTCACCTTTGACCTCTAACCTTTAACCTTTGACCTAATTAACAATCCTCGTTTAAATACCGATAACAATAATTTTTCCACATCGCTAACATTAACATCACAATATTGCTGCTTTAGTACTGCTACAATTTCATCTAGAGAGCGATCGCCGTCACATTTAGCAAGTATGGCTGCCGCAGTGGAATTTAAAGCAAGTGCAGCTTCGGGAAATAAAAGCCAATATTGCTGTCTGACTTCACTCCAATGCAAACGTACACCAGGAGCAAAAGTTAAATAATCAAGAGTTTCAGAAATTTTAATTTCTTGCATCACCGAGCAGATTTTTAAAGATTTATCGACGTTTGTGGAGCTAAGATATTACGAATTACGAATTACGAATTATATCCGGACGAGTATCACCTTTCTCAATTGCATCTAATTGAGTCCATAGTAAATCGCATTTAAAAGCTAATGCTTGAACAGCTTGCTCTTGAGTATCGCGAGTTGTACAGTGTTGTAAAACCAGATTCAGCGCATATTTAGCGTCTCTGGGTGCTTTTTTCAACCTTACCCGAAAATATTCAAATCCGGTGGGATCTATCCAATCATAATGTTTTTCTAATGCTGCTAATCTAACCTGAATCGCACCGGGACCAAATAACTCTGTTAATGATGCAGCAATTGCTATAATCCACAACTGACTGCGACAAAAATTTACATAAGCATCTACTGCATAACGAACACCTGGTAATACATATCGCTCATCAACAAGTTCAGAACGCGACAATCCCACACTTTTACCTAATTGAATCCAAGCTTCAATACCACCTTCATCCCCAGAGCGCCCATCATGGTCTATAATTCGCTCAATCCATTCTCTTCTCACTTCTCTATCGGAACAGTTTGCAATTATAGCTGCATCTTTGAGGGGAATATTCTTTTGATAATAAAAACGATTTGCAACCCAGTTTCGTATTTCTGTTTGTGTTAATAATCCCTGGTTCATTCTTTGATGAAAGGGATGTAGATGATGATAGCGGGATTTTTGCGAGTAGAGTATGGATTCAAATTCTTGTTTTGTCCAAGGTTTTTTGAGTTCTTGGTTGAGTAATTGCATTATGATTTTTTCGAGTAAGATAATTAGATAGGTTTGTAGTTGCGCTTACTCTACGAGAAAGCGCAACTACGAACCCTTTAAAACTTATGTGGTAGAGTACTACAGTTGAATTGTTAATCCATCATCAGCAACTTCTATTCCTGCTGCTTCAACTATTTTGCGTTCTGGTGAATTAGCGATGAGGATGGGATTGCTGTTGTTAATGTGGGTAAAAACTTTCCGCTTAGAAGAAAGTTTGGCAAGATGATTTAAACTACCGTTCTCTCCCGAAAGCGGTAAATGTCCCATTTCTAGAGATGTTCGTGTTGAAGTTCCCAGCTTAACTAGTTCGTCATTTTGCCAAAATGTTCCATCTACTAAAATGCAATCGCTTTTATCTAATCGCTCCAGTATAGAATCACTAAACTCAGAAAGTGCTGGAGCATATGTTACAACACCTCCACTAATGCGATCGCGAAAGGTAAATCCAACGACTGAGCCATCATAATTTTCATCAACCCCAACATCGGAACGCATATATTTGGGTGGTTTACTTTTGAGTGAAAACACTTCTATTTCTAAACTTGAGCTATCATCACTATTTAGATTTACTGTAGAACCCGATTCGAGATTAGTCCAAACGACTCCACAATAATTTTTGAGAACTCGAAGAATAGAAAATCCATCGGTTAATGCTTTACGTACAGAATTAGTTCCATAAATAGCTAACGGTTCCGCAGATTCTCTGAGAATCATTAATCCAGCGGTATGGTCAATTTCTGCATCGGTTAATAACACTCCAGCGATAGGGTTAGAACGAATTGAAGTTGGTACCGAATCTCGCAATCGTTCGAGTTGTAGACGTACATCAGGGGATGCGTTTATCAAATACCAAGAACCCTCAGTTCCGCGAACCGCAAGAGATGATTGAGTGCGTTGATGTACGCCATTTTTACCCTCACGGACAGATTGACAACCATAACAATTACAGTTCCATTGAGGAAATCCCCCTCCAGCAGCAGAACCAAGAATACGTACAAGCATTAATTTTATTTACCTAATTAATCCCATTGATAAACTAATAAACCTTTAACCTTTAACCTTTAACCTTGAACCTTTTAATCCCACTGCTGAACATAAGCAGTAACTTCCATACAAAGACCAAATTCTTCAAAAGATGGTGCTTCCCAAACTGCTGCTGGTTTAAATGCTGGTGATTCGGAAGAATTTGTATCAATTTTCTTAGTTTGGATATTGGAAAGATTTGCATCTTTACTTCCAGACATCGAGGAATTATTTGTTTTAGCCATTTTGTTTGAGTTGTGAATAGGTGAAAAACTTATTTTTACATCTTTATGAGAAAGAATTTCTCATTACTTATTACTTATTACTTATTACTTATTACTTATTACTCCTTACTTATTACTCAATCTAACTTTCCGTGGGTTCAATACTAATTAATTGCCCATCTTGTTCATCCGTCAAAACGTATAAACCTCCGTCGGGGCTTTGACGGACATCTCGCACTCTTCGACCAATGGGAATCGATTCTTCTTTGAGGACATTACCGTTTGCATCCAAATCAATGCGACGAACATCATTAGAAACTAAACCACCAGCAAATAAATCTCCTTTCCATATTCCGAAGCGATCGCCCGAATAAAATGCTAATCCCGAAGGTGCTATGGAAGGAGTCCATACTACTTTTGGTTCCGGCACTCCCGGACGGGATTTAACATTGGAAACTGCTCCTCCAGAGTATTCATCACTGTAACTAACCTCTGGCCAACCATAATTTTTACCGGCTTCCATGAGATTAAGTTCGTCACCACCTCTAGAACCATGTTCGGTTGACCATAACCTGTTATTAACTGTGTCAACAGTCATTCCTTGAATATTACGATGTCCGTAACTCCATATTGCTTTATCGGCACTGTCAGATGCGGCAAAGGGGTTATCTTTGGGTATGGAACCGTCATCGTTTAAACGAACAACTTTACCGAAATGAGAGTTAAGATTTTGGGCTTGTTTGCGAATAAAATCTCCATTGAGTCGAGTTGGCGGATTACCACCATCTCCAATGGCTACTAACATCGTATTATCTGGGAGCCAAACAATACGCGAACCAAAATGTTGACCACCTGGTTTTGCTTGAGAAACTTGGAAAATCACCTCCCAGTTTTTCAAAGTTGAGCCGTCAAATGTAGCTCTAGCAACTCTGGTACGATTGGCATCGGTAGTACCGTGAGAATAGGTAAAGTAAACAAAGCGATTTTTTTCAAAATTTGGATGCACCGAAACATCCATCAAGCCCCCTTGATTAGCCGCGTAAATTTCTGGAACTCCACCGATAGCATTGGGGTCTAATTTTCCATTCCGAACGATTCGTACCCTTCCCGGACGCTCGGTAATTAACATTCCTCCATCGGGAAGCCATGTTATACCCCAAGGTCGTTCTAAACCTTGTAATACGGTGGTGGTTTTGAAATTTTTCGCTACAGCTACATTCTTGTCAGAAAACAGCGGTTTATTAGATGGTGAGCTATTAGTATTTTGTGCGGTAGTTGATTGATTTGCGCTTTGTGCGGAAGTGGAATTATCTGTAGAAGAACAAGCTCCAAGAGTTAAGAGAATAATTGCGCTTAGCGTTGCTGTTATTGGGCGAATGATATGAGTTTTCATCGGTTATAAATTTTTAAGATGCATCAAACTGCAATCAATTTATTGGTTATTTTGACAAACATAATTAGCTACAATCGCAAAACTGTTTTAGAGTGTGACAAAAAAACATGACAACAAAATGACAGCCAATTAAAAAATTATCAATTCGTAATTAAACTTTAACGATTATTGTCTTTATTTAACTGGTTGACAATTTTTTGAATTCTGTTGAACTTGAGTATTATCAGCAACGAACTCAATACCCCCATCTTTGTTAACAATCCATCTGGTAGCTTCTTTAATTTGGGAAGGGGTAGAGGGGGAGGAGGGGGAAGAGGGGGAAGAGGTGAAAGTTCTTAAATCTTGTAGAACAATTTCGTTTGGTAAGACTTGTTTGGGATTTTGAGGAATTCCGCCTCTTCCGGATGTCACGAAACGAGCTTCTTCGTCAGTTGGACAACCAGCTGCAATTCTATCGGCAGCATTGGTTAAGTTTTCGGGGAGTTCAATTAAACCGGATGTGATATCCAATTCTTGGAGATTCAAATTAAAATCTCCATCGATACCAAATTGCGAACTTGCTGTAATATCGCTCTGAGGAGTTGTTTGATTACGAAATTGAATTCCAAATAATCCAGGAGTATTAATTAAAATATTTCCACCGTCACCTTGGAAAGCGTTGGCGTTAATATCGCTGTTTTCTTCAGGTACGGCAACAACTAAACCACCATTTATCGTAATATTGCCACCATTTCCACCACCGCTATTTTGGGTTCCGGCTTGGGTTGATATTGTGCTGTTATTGCGTAGAATTAAAGATTCTAGAATTGAAAGGTTGATATTTCCACCTTCACCGGAAACACTTTGAGCAGTAATTGAACTATTTTCCAAGAAAAGTTTCACGGCTTCAATATCAATATTTCCAGAATCACCAACTCCTTCCCCACTTACGGAAACTCCAGCACCATCAACTATATTAAAATCTTTGGTAGTAACTTTGATATCTCCACCCTTCGGGTTGCGCCACTTGCTACAACGGAGGGAGCCTCCGCAACGCAGTGGCTTACCCCTTCCGGAAGCTGTTTGAGATGAAGTTGCGAATAACCCAGAAACAAAACCTTGCGCTGAAGGATCGATTAAATCAATTGATTCCGATACATTAACTGTTAAATTACCTGCTCTACCTTGAGCAAAAGTATTTGTAATTACCTGCGCTCCTCCGATTGCAGTAAATTGACGCGCAGTTAAATTTACATTACCAGAATCTAGGGGAGTAAATGTTCCGGTACCTAAAAGCGAATTATCAAGCTTTAAAGTATCGGCAGCATTTATAGTAATATCTCCACCACTTCCTTGAGTCAGGGTAGTAGTAGCAACTAATCCACCATCCGACGCGGTAAAGTTGGGAGTATTAATTAAGATATTTCCCGATGCACCTTCTCCTTCAGAAGCAGTAACAATACCATTATCAAAACTATTCAAAGTCAATTTTTGATTATTTAAAGGGGGATTGATAACATTCTGCTGTAACTTCTCAAATCCACCACCGTTAACTTCTACAGATTCCGTAGCATCAATATTAATATCTCCTCCTTCACCACTACCAGAAGTTGAAGCGTTGATAATACCGTCGTTAATTTGTAATATATTAGTATTTAATTGAATATTTCCTGCATCATCATCATTAGTTTCAATGGTGATTCCCCCTTCGTTGTTGAGAATAATTGAATCAGCATTTACTTCCACCCTTCCAGATTTTCCCAATCCTTCACTTACAAGATTAATTAAACCACCATCTGAAATTCTTAACTTTGGAGTATTTATACTAACGCTTCCAGAATTTCCAGCAACAAAATCTGGAAATAAACCCAAAAAATCACGTGTAGCTTCATCTAAAGGTCTAGAAGCTGATGTTACTACACTAGGACGATTTGCCAAACCTCTACCTTTTATTTCCACAAATTCCGTGGCATTAATAGTAATATTGCCAGCATCACTACTACTCTGTGTTGAAGAACTTACAATTCCTCCATTTTCTAATCTCAAGGTCGCCGTATCTACAACCAAATCTGCTGCTGATGTCTCTTCTCCAATAGAGTTCGTAATCAAGCCACCACCTGAAAAGGTAATTGGACTTCTGCCATCGAGCAGTATATCATTTGCCTTTACCTTAACTAAACCAGGTTCCCCAGAACCTAGAGTTGCACTTACAATCATTCCTCCATTACTAATTGTTAATTCTTTAGTTGAAACTGTATTTATCCCTGCTTTCCCCTCACTAAAATTAGAAGCAGCGATCGCGCTAATAATAACTGGGTTAAGAGTAGAAATCCCATCAACTAAAATCGACTCGGAAGCATTTATATCAACGTTTCCTCCTGAATATTTACCGTAAGTATAAGCAGCAATACTTCCTCCTGCTAATACAGTCACTTTTTTAGCATCAACTTTTACGTTTCCTCCGTTTCCTCCCAAAGCTTCTGAAAATATACCCGTGCGAATAGCTGCATCAGGTGTTGTACCTTCTACTAATAAAGAATCGCCAACATTAACGATAATATCTCCGGAAACTGCATCACCAAGATTTTGCGTCCATAATACAGAGCCATCGCTCATTCGCAAATTCTGCGCTCTTACCTCCACAAAACCACTTCCCACACCAGAAACATCAGCTAAGGATTTTTCAATTAATTGGATATCACCAAAGTTTTCAACTCTGGAATAATCAAATTCCCAACCTCGGATATTATTATTAATGCCAACAACACCTTCGTTTACCGCAGCTAATTCAATTTTTCCAGATTCAGCAGTTAAAACACCACCAGACAAATTAACGTTACCACCAATTAATGCCAAAGTATTTCCAGGATTTACCCGCAAACCCGTACTTCTATCGCTTCTTTCTAACTGCAATGAAAAAGGAGGAGCCGTAGTCAAATAATGTCCTTTTCCTTGTACTTCGATTTCCCCCGGATTTGAGCCAAGTTGTATACCCAGAGGAAGGTTTATCGTTAATAACGGTGGAGATTTGGGGTTTAAAGTATTGAAATTATAGTTATCAAAAACGATTCCGTTACCACTAGAAGCGACAAAAGAACCTTTAATATCTAAAAAAGCATTCTCACCAAATACAATACCGTTGGGATTAATTAAAAATAAATTTGCATTTCCATCAACCCCCAAAGTCCCTAAAATTCGCGAAATATTATTTCCCGTCACCCTTGTAAGAATATTGGTGATATTATCCGGGTTGCTGAAATAAACTTTTTGATTGGGATTAACGTTAAATTCTTGAAAGCTGTGAAAAAGATTATTATCCCGAATCGCTCCCCCTTCAATTAAATCTCTATCAACTGAAGATTTTACTTTAGAGCTTTCCACACCCAGACTGCGATCGCGAATCAATTGAGCATTTACAGATTTTGCAGTGAAGCTGGGGAAAAGCAACAATAAACAAGTTATATAGCTCAGTTGCTTTTTATATCTACAGGATAAATTCACATTTTCTACCTTTTTCCTTTACCTGTGAGAACTCTCTTAGCTAAAAATTATATCAAGAGGGGGAGTAACTATTATTTCCATTTTCCTCTCAAACAGATTTAAATTAACTTGATTATTTATTGTCTATCTGTGAATAAACTTTTTATCGTCTCACATTGTCATAACCTGAATCAAATCGATATTTATCTAACATGAAGCAATGTAAATCAGAGTCAGATAATTTTTGTAAATTCAAGCAAATGACTGCAAATTTACAGGTTGCGTACTACATAAAAACAACGAGTTTTTAAGCTTAAAGCAAGTAATAATAAAAGTTTTAATTACTTTCGCCAGCCTACAAATAGTATGTTACACACTGTAACTCCTATACTGCTGTTGGACTATTGATAATAGCATCAATAAGAGTCAGAAACATTGCGAAGTATTTAGAGAAGTAAATTTATTTGTATCGGAATATTTAATAGGATTAGATGTGATTGTGTGAAGCGAAGTAGAGTTAGTAAAATCGATATAGAGACGTAGCAGTGCTACGTCTTGCAAGAATATAAAAGTTCAAGCAGATATTGAGAAAACAATTAATTAAACTTATACGCTTATTGGTAAGCTAGATTCTTCCGTATTGTCTTTAGAAAAGCAGCGATATAGTTACGATACTTCTTTTACGGAAAGATTGAAGAGGAATAATTTAAAGATTCTCACTGCTGACTCCTAAGCGTTTGCTACTGCCAACTTTCTTGTAAATCAGCACTTAACTTAAGGTCGTCCGGTTGGGTTTTTTTTGCTCGTTGAATTTCTCTAAGCATGTCGTACCAATATCCTTTTTTTCCGTACCACTTGGCTTTTTCGACAGCAGATTTACCAATTAATTCCTTATCTATCTGAGATGTTTTTTCAACTCGCTGCACCCAACCCATGAAAGTAGGGTCATCTGGTTGTACAGTATCTCCACATACAATAACCAAAGACCATTTATAATTTTTACCGATGGTCAAAGATGGCTTATCTTCTGGTAAATTAAAGCTGACGATACCATGTTCTGTAATTGGTAAAAAAGCTCTTTGATAATATTTACCTGCTGTATCTTGAATACTCAACATTACCCGTTTAGCTTTAGTCTTCGGTAAACGAACGAATATTGAAGGAAGCTTTTGTAAAGTTAACCCATAGTTACGTTCTGGTGGCATTAAAGGTTTGATACCCTGTTCTTGCATAGAACATTTCTTTGGGTCGCGAGAACCAGAACCTTTAGTGTCTTTTGGTTCCGGTTCACCCGGTGGTTCTAATGAATCCTGGAAAACTATTTCATCTGACAAAGAGTTATCTTTACTTGGGAATTTTGATTGAGTAAAGCCAGGTAAAGTATAAGTCAGGATCAATATTGATAAACTAAAGTTAAGGAATTTGAGCGTATAACTGGTCATACCCGTTCTTCTTAGCAATTATGTATATAATTTATGATGACGATATAAATTTATTTTTTGATTCTTATTATTGTATTGAATTAATAGCTCAATCGACATTAATAAATCAATGAAAATTTATTTTATAAAACATTTATTGTCAACTATCTATTGGAATATATATCGTCTCTTTAGATGAATTTTATTATCTTAACTGGTTCCTAGTCTCTGACTAGGAACCCATTGTTTGAGGCTCTGCCTCCGTTACAATCCAAGGCAGAGCCTCGAAAAATATATTCCCAGCTAGAACCTGGTAACAAGTAAAACCTTAAATAAGTAATTAGTATAGATGGAAGAGATAATTATAAATAATTCGTTTTTCTTGTAAGTTAACGGTGCGTTACGGCATTCTATAATATATCGTTTTTAATTTTTACATTTTCAAGCCGTAACACACCCTACAGTTATTACTCATTACTTATTACTCATTACTCATTACTCATTGCCAATTCCCCACCAAAACAAAAGGTGACCAATAATAAGGATGTTGATATTTGGGATTTTTCAATAAGGATAGTTGTGCTTGTCTTAATGCTTGGGCTTTACTAATTCCATCTTGGGTTAAAACGCTGTAAAATTCGGTTATTAGTTCGGCTGTTGATTTATCTTGTACTGTCCACAGTGTTGCTAATGTACTTCTAGCTCCGGAACGAACTGCTACACCTGCTAATCCTAAAGCTGCTCTGTTATCTCCTTTTGCTGTTTGACAAGCGCTTAATACTAAAAGTTCAATTGGCTCGCGATTTCTGAGATTTGATGACGGACTTTTTAACCATTTACCCAAATCTTTGACGTTGATTCTATCTTTCCAAGTTAATAAAAATGTGTCTTCAGCTTTGGAGCTAAATTGTCCGTGGGTAGCAAGGTGGATTACTGAAAAAGGAGCGGATTCTATTTTGTTTTGAACTTGGGGACGGGTAAATTGTTCGTTTAATAAAGTTTGGTTTTTAATCAACTGAGAAATTCGAGCAATTTCTGTTTCAACTGCTGGTAAAGCTGAAAATCCCTGACGTGGTTCTGTTAATCCCCCGGTTAAAGCTTTAAATTGTTGAGGTGGAAGATTTCGCGACTCGAATAGTTGTAAGCTGGGTGTTAAAGCAATGTTGTATTTCTCGATGATAAATTTTTCACCATCGTGTAAAACTGACATTGGTAAACTGCGAAGAAAACCATCGAGAACAAATACTAAAGTTTTAATTTCAGATTTTTCTAATTCTGCTTCAATCGGACGTATCAACCAATCGTATACTTTTTGAGCGGGAGGTAATACTTCATTCGCTGGAAAAGCTACATTTAAAGATTGTCTGAGTTGATTAAATACAGCTGTTTCTTCCTGTGGTGAAACCTTAGTAGAATAATGCTGTAAAGGTTGATTGGGAAGAGAAAGAACAACTTCTAAACGGTTATCAATAATAATCGGATATATTACCCCTGCATTTTTATCAATTTGTTCTATAGGTTGGGGTTGATAAGTTAAACAAGCTGCTCGTAAAAAGTTTTCTAGTTCAGCTACCTGCAATCCTTCAATAATTTGACGAGATTTTTCCAAACGCTGCTGTTTAATTTGGGGAGCTAAATTATCAACATCTTGTAAAAGCAGTTGTACCAACTCTCGATATACTGGTTCAACCTCATCTCGGAAAGTAAACTGCACGTCGGGATTCATCTGCACCAAATCCTGACGCAAAGATTTCAAATTATTTACAGCTTGCGAATAAGCAGCGATCGCACCTTCTTGATTTCCCCGTGCTTTATAAATTCTTCCCTGCTGCCATAGTAAGGTGGCTGTAATATCGTCTGCTTTAATTCTCTGAGCTAAGGTTAATGCATCTCTAGTTAAATTCAAAGCTTCAGAAAACTGCTTTGTTTGTTCGTAAAGATGTCCTAATTGTCCCACAGCATAAGCTTGTGCTCTAATATCTTTTAATTCTCGCGCTTGTTTTACTGCTGTGGCTAAAATTTTAGCTAATTCCTTATATTCAACTTTCAATACACCATGCCCAATCATACTTTGAGCTAAATTTACCCGGCTGTAAACGGAAAAACGATTGGTGGGAATATTTATAAGTAACTTTTTAATTTCAGGAAGTAATTGTAAAGCTGAAGAAGGTTGTTCGATTTTAACCAATAAGCTAAACTGGTTGATTTTTGCTGACAGCTTGCTACGATTATCCGGGGCGATAGCTGCTGCTTGTTGATAGTAATCCAAAGCAGTAGTTAACTCATCGCTTACCTTTGCAGAGTTTCCTAAAACTAATAAAACTTGAGCAACATCTGTCGAAGAATTCAATTTTTTAGCAATATTCAAACTTTGCAACAGTGCCTTTTGAGAATTATCCAAATCTCCTACCGCTTGTAAAGTATTACCCAAACTCCGCAAACCCCTAGCTTTAAGTAAAGAATCCGGCAATTTTTCTAAATCGACAGCAACTTGTTCTAACTCAGCTCTCCCACGACGATAAAATCCCAAATTTTGCAAAGCTTGAGCTTGATTAATTTGACTGAGAACAATTCCTGTCATATCATCAAGTTTGCGGTAAATCTGCTCCGATTGCTCCCAACTATCCAAAGCAGTTTGAGGATTACCGGTTTTTAACTCTAAATTACCATGAGTATTTAAAACTTGAGCCGAAAGCAATCCATCGTCAACCGTTTTAACTAATTCCAAAGCTTTATTTATCGCTGTTGTTGCGGCTTCCCATTTACCCAAATCTTGATAAACAACACCTAAATAGTTATTAGCTAAAACTTGATTGCGTAATTCTCCCTCTTGTTCAAACTCCGTTACAGCTGCTTCCCATATCTGCGCTGCTTGAATTAATTTCCCTTCGTCGTAAAATTGTTTTCCTCTGAGCAGGATATTTGATTGTTTTACTCGTGTCACCGAAGCAGGATTAACAGAAAACGGATATTTTGCTGCAACTGGTGTAATTATTGTAGTTAAAACAAAAGTTAGGAGTATCAAAAATAAATAACGAGATAGAAAGTTCACGATATGACTTTTTATACTAAATAATAAGAAAACTAGAGTAAATATATTATCCTAAATTAATTTCCATCATCTATAAAGAAAATTTTCGGAAATCTTCCTATAAAAGCTTTGAAAACAGAAAAATTATCAGGTAAATTCTCCTTTTCTGGCTTTATGATTACCTAACTATCAGGTAATAAGACTAACTATAGACTTTCTGGATAGTTTTTTATCTTTAATCTTTCTTCATAGTTATGATTTGATTCTTAGTCATAGCTTGTTCTCCAATAATATGCAAAGTGGTATGCTACACACAAATAGTTAGTATAAACACTGATATTATACAGTTTCAAGAGCAATTCCTATTTTATTTTGCGAGTGTTTATTATTTGGACTAGTTAACAATTTGTTAATTAAAAGAGTATTTGATTTTTCAACAAGTCATTACATTAATAAGATTTACCATGCTTAAAAAAAGTTTGTTCAGCATACCAACAATTACAGGTACTTTAGCGAGTGTAGTTGTTTCAATTGCTGGTATCGCGATTCAAAGCAATCAAGCTCATGCTGCTTCTTTTGGCTCGATTTCTCAGATTTACGCTTATGGAGACAGTTATTCAGACAATGGTGCATCCTTTGAAATCTCAACTCAGGCTGTAAATGCTGGTGTACCCGATTCGTTTATTTTACCAGCAGACCCAGCTTTAGGACTCTATGATTCCGAAGGGCGCTGGACAAATGGAGCAACAGCAGTTGAAGTATTATCTGATAATCTCGGGGTGGGTTTGACGGATTATGCGGTAGGAGGTGCCAAAAGTGGAGATGGAAACTATTACAGTTGGTTAGACTCTTTCGAGAATACAGGAGTATTCGGTCAAATTGAGCAATTCAAAGCAGAAACTACGGGACAAGCTGCTGATGAAGATGCTTTACATTTTATCTTTGCTTCAGCCAATGATTTATTTGAGTACGCTGATTTTGGTTTACCTGGAACGGTTGAAGAGTTAGCAACTCAAACTGTGGATAATATGGTCGAAAGTGTCTCTAGTTTGGCAGAATCAGGAGCAAAGCAGTTTCTTGTAGTTAATTCGTCCGATCTGGATATTTTACCCGGTGTTATAGAGTTTGGACAGGTTGAGGAAGCTGCTTTGTTTACAGATTTAGTAAATCAGCTTCTCCCTGAGAAATTAGAAACGCTTTCTCAGGAATTAGATGATGTAGAAATTGCTTTGTATGACCATGTTGCGATTAGTGACAAAATCCGTTCCAATCCCCAAAATTTTGGTTTAACTAATATAAACGATCCCTGTCAAGCTGTTTTTCCTGTTGAACCTGTTTGTGCTGCTCCTGATGAATACTATTTTTGGGATGAATATCACCCAACTCGGCGAGTACATCAAATTATCGGTGAAGATATGGCACAATTCGTTGCGAATTACCAAGTAAAATCAGTACCAGAATCATCCAATAGTTTTGGTTTAGTAGTATTTTTCGGTTTGTTAGGTACTGGATTAATATACAAACGGCGGTAGTTGCATTAATTGATTACTAATCCCCACTTCTATTTAACTTTTTGACAGTTGTGGGAAGTAGTCTGACTTTGAAGATCCACACGCTCCGCGTGAATATTATCAGCAATAAATTCAATATCTCCATCTTTGTTAACAATCCAACCGGTAGCTTCTTTAATTTGGGAGGGGTAGAGGGGGAGGAGGGGGAGGAGGGGGTAGAAAGGGTAGAGTTATTATCTCGTAAATCTTGTAAAACAATTTCTTCTCGCAAGGTTTGTCGGGGATTAACGGGAATTCCACCTCTTCCGGTTGTGACAAAACGAGCTTCTTCGTCGGTTGGACAACCAGCGCTAATTCTATCGGCAGCATCGGTTAAGTTTTCGGGAAGTTCAATTAAACCGTTGTTAGGATCTACCGCAGTTAAATCTAAATTAAAATCTCCATCGACACCAAATTCTGAACTTGCTGTAATATCGCTTTGGGGAGTATTGCGTAATGCCGAAGGCATCAAGCTTCGCTTATCGCGAAAGTCAATTCCGAATAATCCAGGTGTTGCTATATTAATATTTCCACCGTTTCCTTGTTGATTAATAATTATTTGTTCTGCTGTAATATCTAATTTTCCCGCATTTCCATCACCAGCAGTTGCGGTTACAACTTGGGAAAGGCTACCAACAGTTAAATTTTCTGTTTCAATAGTCAAATCACCGCCGTTTCCTTCTGTCTAATTTTTTTGCTGAAAATTTATACTGATATTGATTCGTATCAGCAACTAAATAACACTTCCATAATTAAATATCAAGTCTATAAATTACTTGAAGAGGTGAAATACAAAAAGGAAGAAAAGTCAGAAAAGTCAGAAATATTTAGCGATGATATTTTAACTAACTGTATACCTGGTTGATTCAACGCTTAATTTCGCCGTCGTATTAATTTAAGGGAATAGTAAAAAGAAGTTGATTGAATCGATATAAGAACTGAAAGCAGGAGCAAATCAAATTAGAAAAATCAACATCGTACTGATTTTAAATACTTTTGTGTCTCTTTTTATTCCAGAACTTACGCAATTGTCACAATGTCCCGTTGGTGCGTGACACTAAAAACATTGTTACTACGTTCATAAATAGTCGAAGTGTCACAGCACCCTACAAAATAAATATACCAGTTGCGTAAGTCCTACATTCATAAAAACGCTTAATTTAGTTTGCACAGCACAGCATAACAAAAGAATCAGTTTTATCTTAGTTTTAATAAGCGATTATAAATGATTTTTTGCTGTGGATATAGTAAACGAGTCTCAGAAAAACCTAGCCGAAGAATTACTAGAACAATTGATGCTATTTAAACGCTTCAAACACCTTGATGATGAAACATTAAAGAAGATAATGAACAACCCAGAACTAGCCAAGGAATTCGAGAAAGTTAACAGCGACAACCTCGCCGCTTAGTATTGTTACTGACTTGATAAATTTCTTATATAACTTGATTTTTACCGACTCTTTCATATTTTTATAAAGTCTGCTGTCGGAGAATAAATCAACAAATTCTTTTACTTGTTCTGCTCGAAAAACAATAGTATCGCTACTATGTTTTTGAAACTCTACAATCTGCAATTTTATTTTCACTATTGCCTCCTCAATCGCTGCATTGGTAGGCAGTTTCTGTAAATTTCCTAACGTATTTCTTAGTTCTAATACTTCCGCTGTTTCTGTCTCTTCTAGGGACTGACTATTAACAATTAAATCTTTTAATGCAACTGCTTTTTCTGTAAGCGCTTTATCTACAGTTTCAATAACCGTTGCAAGGTGAATTGTTTTCTTATTCTTACAAAAATCCGAACCATACATTCCCCGTTTTTTGCAGTAAATAGGCGTATATGGTTTGCTATGAGCATACATCTTCCCCCCACAATCTCCGCAAAACATTTGTCCAGAAAGTAAGCCTTTACCAACTTTACTTGTATTTCCATTTCTTCCCCATCTACGACTATTTTCAGCCAATAAAGCTAATATTTGTTCGTAAGTTTCATGGGTTATTAAAGGTTCGTGAGTATTATACCTAATATCCCAGTTTTCAGGATTATTACGATTTGCTCTCACACCGTACCTTGTATGTCCCCGCAAAGTTGGATTGTGCAACCAGTTTGTTAATCCAGTAGTAGAAAACTTAATATCATACTCTTTTAAAAAATATTGAATTGTAGCGCGAATAGATTTTTTTTTATCCAATAAGTAATTAATAATATCCTTTGCAATTGCCCATTTAGTTTTAGTTGATTTATCGGGCAGTTGATGCATGGATAAATCTGGTTGATAAAATCCATCGACTCTTTTATAACCAAATGGAACTGGTGGAGAAGCTTTACCTTGCTCGCGAAGATGTTTAAAGCCATGCTTAACTCGGTTCTGAATTAAATCTAATTCAAACTCTGCTAATGCTCCCATTTGATTCAAAGAAAACTTAGTAAAGGGATTCTCTAAATCATCAACGGGTGAATCTAAAATAATTAATTTAATACTTAATTCATTAAATAAAGCTACTGCCTTATTGATAGTAACAATTGAACGAGCTAATCTATCAATTCTGGTAATAACTATTTCGGTAATATCTCCATTGCGACAAGCATCTAAAAGTTTGTTAAATTCTGTTCTATCATTAGACCTACCAGACTTCACATCTGAGAAAATCATTGAAACACCAGCTTTCTTGATGCGTTCCGTTTGCTGGACTAACGCTTCTTCTTGTTCTCCCGTACTTACCCGCACGTAGCCGACACGCATACGCCTAAAACGCTCTTATATCACGACTTTAAAGAGCATATCACAAAAGTTAGCGTTGTAAGTTCATTTGGTGTAGGAATAGCTAGATTCTTGTTGTTGATGATTTTAGTCGCTAAGGTAGCGTATTCCTTAGCTTGGTTGCTGTCAGGTGCGTACTCGTTAACAGTCATACGACGCAATTCAGCGTGCTGTACAATGTTGTCGCGAGGTACGAAGTGAATCATTTGGGTGTTCAAACGGTCAGCCAAAGTTTCGATAAGTTCAACTTCTCTGTCAACATTACGGCTGTTACAAATCAAACCACCTAATCTTACTCCACCACTGTGAGCGTACTTGAGTACACCACGAGCGATGTTGTTGGCTGCGTACATTGCCATCATCTCACCAGAGGTAACAATGTAGATTTCTTGTGCTTTTCCTTCGCGGATAGGCATAGCAAATCCACCACATACAACGTCACCTAATACGTCGTAAGATACAAAATCTAAGTCTTGGTAAGCGCCATTTTCTTCCAAGAAGTTAATGGAGGTGATAATACCACGACCTGCACAACCTACACCAGGCTCAGGACCACCAGATTCTACGCAGCGAACGCCGCGAAAACCTTCGAGCATTACTTCTTCAAGTTCCAAATCTTCTACTGCACCGCGCTCGGCAGCCAACGAGAGTACGGTTGTTTGTGCTTTGGAGTGCAACATCAAACGGGTGGAATCTGCCTTTGGATCGCAACCTACGATCATAATTCTTTGTCCCATCTCAGCCATAGCTGCAAGAGTATTCTGAGATGTGGTGGACTTACCGATACCACCTTTACCGTAGAACGCTATCTGTCTGATATTTTCGTCAGTCATTAATTTTCTCCTGCAATTAATTGGTTTGCTAAGTGGGTGCAGTGCTTCTTGTTAATTGTCACTCCTATAAGGAGGGTGACTTGCTTATAGAACGTGGCGGGTGGCGCACGCTCTACAACTGTTTGCTGTAGATTCATAATTGATTATTAGTTATTAGTTGTTAGTTGATAGTAGGTATTTATTGATTGTCAACTAGCTGCTAACTGATTCAACTGTAATGTTATTGCTGATGCGTTCTTTTAATTTAGCTTCGATAGCATTTTTGAGAGTTGCCAAGCTGCTAGAACAAGAACCGCAAGCGCCTTTAAGTATCACTCTGATAGTATCGCTTTCTACATCGTAAAGTTCTACATCTCCCCCATCGGCGATAAGAATGGGTCTTATTTCTTCATCTAATACTTTTTGTATAAGTGCTATTTTTTGCACTGGTGTCAGGGGTTTATCGCTAACCTGAACACTGGTATTGTTATTACCGTTATTTGATTGTGTTTCAGAGGTAAAGGTAGAATTGCGTTGGTTTTCGATGATGATGTCATCAATCGTAGCCAAACAGGTTCCACATCCACCACCTGCTTTAATAAAGTTTGTAACTTCTTCTGCGGTTGTAAGTTTATTTTCTTTTACAATACGCTGAATTTTAGGTTCGGTAATACCGAAACAGGTACAGATTATTGCTCCTTCGTCATCTTCATCATGAGCCGCAATTGGAATACCTTTGTAGTTCGAGATTGCTGCTTCTAAAGCTTCTTGCCCCATTACCGAGCAGTGCATTTTCTCTTGAGGTAGTCCGCCTAAATATTCAGCTATATCTTTATTAGAAATATTCAGAGCTTCGTCTAGAGTCTTGCCCTTTACTAATTCTACCAGAGCTTCCGACGATGCGATCGCACTAGTGCAACCAAATGTTTGAAATCGAGCATCAAGGATTTTGTTTGTTTCTTCGTCTACCTTGATGTGCAGTCTTAAAGCGTCACCGCAAGCAATGCTACCGACTTCTCCAACAGCAAGTTTAACACCTGCTTCGCCTTTGTCTTCTAAAACACCCTGATTTTTCGGATTGTAAAAGAATTCTAATACCTTATCTGTGTAGTCCCACATAGCCGTGTTTTGAGTGATGAGTAATTAATTGAATAACAAATAGAGAGAGTTTGGGAGAGAGTTATAGGATGGAAAATTATGTAATTCCTAACTCTTAACTCCTAAAACAAAACTCTTAATGTTGAGCCAAAGCTTGTTCTTGGTCTTTTAGCCAAGCCGCATCATCGTTTTTGAAGGGTGATAGCTCGCGCAGACGGCGGACGATGGCGGGTAATACTGCTAATACTGCATCAATATCGGCATCTGTATTGTAACGAGATAGACTAAAACGGATAGAACCGTGCAAAGTTGTATAGGGTACTCCCATCGACCGCAAGATGTGGGAAGGTTCTAAAGAACCAGAACTACAAGCAGAACCACTGGATGCACAAATACCGTGCTGATTTAATAATAGTAAGATTGCTTCGCCTTCAATATATTTGAAACCAATATTCGTAGTGTTGGGCAATCTCTGCGTTCCGCCACCATTGATTTCACATTCACCAACTGATTCTATTATAGCATTTTCTAGTCGGTCGCGTAAAGCTTTTTGTCTTTTTCCTGCTTCTTCTAAATGTTGCAGTTCGAGTTCGGCAGCTTTACCTAAAGCGATGATACCCGGTACGTTTTCGGTACCTGCACGTCTACCGCGCTCTTGTCCGCCACCAATTACCAAAGGACGGAATCTAACTCCCTTTCGCACGTATAATGCGCCAATACCTTTGGGTGCATGAATTTTGTGACCGGACAGAGTCAGCATATCAATGGTGCTGTTTTTCATATTAACGGGAATTTTCCCAACAGCTTGAACACCATCGACATGAAAGAGTGCGCCATATTCTTTAGCTAATTTGCCAACTTCCTCTACTGGGAATATTACTCCGGTTTCGTTATTTGCATACATAACGCTAACCACAGCGGTTTCGTTACTCAGTGCAGCTTCCAATTCGTTTAAATCTAACTGCCCCTGACGATTCACCGAAAGATAAGTGACTCTATAACCTTGTTTTTGTAATTGTTTGCAAAGATTAAGAACAGCAGGATGTTCTACCTGGGTTGTAATAATATGTTTTTTGCTAGGCTGTGCTTGAAGTGCAGCCCGAATAGCAGCGTTATCTCCTTCAGTTCCACCGCTATTAAAGACAATTTCAGAGGGTTCGGCACCGAGAAGGGCTGCAACATTTTCTCTAGCTTGCTTTACCGCTTTACCGACTTGCCCCCCGAAGGTATGCATACTAGAAGGATTGCCGTAATGCTCGCTCAAGTAGGGCAACATAGCCTCTACAACCAGTGGATCTACTTTGGTAGTAGCATTATTGTCTAGGTAAATACAGTCTTTTTGCATAATTTTGATTTCTCTAGTAGTACTTCGGGATAAAATGTTTCTCTTTTACTGTTTTTTTATAAATATGGAGAGGAAAGAGGGAGAGGAGGAGATAAGGGGACAAGGAGAAATTAATTCCTCACCCGCTACTTGTAACTCCTCACTCCTAGCTCTTAACTATTCTGTAACTGTTCGGAGTATTTTTGGGAATAAGTATTAAACCACTTTTCCCAATATTCAGTTTGATCGTTTTTATGTGTAAGCTGTGATTTTAGATTTTTGTAAATATCAAACCAGTTTTCCCAATAATCTGATTTTATTTTTACGCAGCCGTCGTAGGTAGGACAACCAGCCTTACATTGAGGTACAGAATAAACGCTATCAATGCAATTTTTACAAAGCTCGGGGTCAATCCACGGACGCTCATCAATTATTTTGATTGCATTGCTGGGACAAACATTTTTACATAAATCGCAGGAAATACACTTGTTAGTAATCTTGTAAGCCATTTTTTACACCTTTATTTATTGTTTTTGAGTTGAGGTAATGGCAATGGGTAATGAATCTAAATTAATTTTGGATTTTTGGATTTTGAATTTTGGATTAATCTCAAATCTGTGGTGGGAAAGTAGGGGGCAAGAATAATTACACCCCCTCTAGCCGCTTCCTTTACTTAGGATTTACCCAAAAACTGACTCGCTCTACTTTCCGTAAAATCTAAAACTGTTTAGTCTCTACTGATTATTGATTGCTTCTTTGTAAAACTCTAAAGCAACTTTATCAATTAATTCGTAAGCTTCAACTGTCTGTATTCCTGCTTTTTGCAGTTCTTCTTTGGGGCAATCGCCAATTTTGGAAACCAATACTGCTTTACAGTCAGCAAGTGCTTTAATGATATTTTCTAAAGTGGCTTCCTCACCGTATCCACCTTGACAGAAATGGTCAATCTTACGATGTCCGACAAATTCTACTTTTCTACCATCGACTTCATAAATTTGAAACTCTTTGGCATGTCCAAAGTGTTGGTTAACTATACCACCACCTTTAGTTGCTACCGCTAGCAGCATTTTTTCGCCGGTAAGTTCTAAATCGAAGACTTCAAGTTCTTGTTTAGCTGCTTCAAGTTCTTCTCTAGTTTGTTCGATACCCTGATGAACTTCTTGACGCTGCTCCAAATTATATTCTGGAGTCATTTCCATGAATTTATCTTTAGTAAATTCCTGGCTGCGATCTTCTCCTAATAATCCGACTGCGTCTGCACGACACTGACGGCAATGACGCATCATTTTCATATTACCAGAACATTTATCCTGTACTTCTTTTAATTCTTTGGAAGTAGGACCTCGCTGTCCGTTTAATCCAAAATGAGTACCGTGTTCGGGTGCGCTAATCAAGGGCATAATATTGTGAATAAATGCACCTCGTTCGCGGATGGCTTTGTTTACCTCGGGAAGATGATGGTCGTTAACTCCTGGAATCAACACGGAATTAACTTTACACAAGATATCTGCTTCGCGAAGGAGTTCTAAACCTTCCATTTGTCTTTCGTGCAGAATTCTAGCTCCTTCAATTCCTCTGTAACGCTTGCGCTTGTAGTGAACCCAGGGATAAATTTTTGCTCCGATTTCTGGGTCAACCATATTAATTGTTATAGTTACATGGTCAACATTTAATTCTTTAATCCGGTCTACATAGTCCGGTAGCATCAAACCGTTGGTTGATAAACAAAGTTTAATATCTGGAGCTTGAGAATTAATTAACTCAAAAGTTTTGAAAGTCTTATCAGGATTTGCTAAAGGGTCGCCAGGACCAGCGATTCCTAACACTGTCATTTGAGGAATTTTACCTGCAACTACCAAAACTTTTTGTGCTGCTTCTTCTGGTGCGAGTAATTCGCTAACTACTCCGGGACGACTTTCGTTAGCACAATCGTATTTGCGATTACAGTAGTTACATTGAATGTTGCAGGCAGGAGCTACGGCAACGTGCATTCTTGCATAGTAGCAGGCATTATTCTTTAAGGATTTATAGGTCGGTAGTTTCGGTTTAATTGTTTAATTTAGTTATCTAAATTGTTGCTTAAATTGAAAGTTGACGATAACATAATTATCCGCGAAACAATGACTTAGCATAATAAATCAGTTTGCTAAAAGTTAGCTAATTCTATATCTTAAAATAAATACTGTAAGTAAATTTACAAAAAATATAAAATAAAAAAGCAGCAATAATCTAGTCTTTAGCTGCATTACTTCAAATATTGTCTAGAGACTTTATATATCACTTCTCAGAGCAGTTGTAAAAAGTTGGGAAATACAGAATTTAAAAATTAATCTAACTGTTTATATTCCCTTACGATTAAGTTTTCATTATTTCGGATAAATTCTGTTTAGCAAGTTGATGTTCTAATTCAGCTATGCGTTTTTTGAGTCGAGCATTTTCGTCTTTCAAAACACCTACTTCATTAACTTCTTCAAAAGTATGCTCAAAAGCTTTACGTGTATTTTCTAAACTAAACCATTGCTGATACACTTTAGTATGCATTTGTACGCTATGACCTAAATTATTTGCAGCAGCTTTAATCGGAATTCCTTGTAAATGCGCTCGAATCGCACAAGCATGTCTCAAGTCATATGGTGTAAATTTGACTTGAGCATATCTAAAATTATTAGCAATTGTAGCGACTCTATCTTTTAGTTGACTAGCTGTTTTCCAGGAACTAGAAAATTTTTTAAGCTTTTCAATATTTTCAATATTTTTTAAATCAAAAATTTCAATCCATTCGGCTACGAAAGGAAAAACTTCTCTATATCCAGTTTTATTTGATTCGTGAACTTTAAAAGTATTGTGCTTGTTTTCATGGGACATTAACCAATCTAAATTCGGATTGTTAACTATTTCTCTAGGTCGCAGTCCGTATATTGCTAATAAAGCATATATTGTTTGATATATTCTCCAATTATCTCTATAGCTAGGACTCATTTTAGAAATGCTAAGATAATGATTTTTGAATAGTGATATAGAATTCGATATTTGTTCGTCGTTCGGGATATTCCTTTTCTTTGGCTTATAAGATACTTTTAAATCAGAGAAATTAGCTTCAATATTTAGCATCTTACATAAAATATTAGCCAAACTAATGGCAGACATTCGATTTACAGAGGAATCTATTATTTTTATTTTTTCTCTTAAATTAGCGATTGTTATAACTTCTTTACCTGAAAAATAATATCTTAAATTGCGAAGTTGAGTATTAAAAGTATTTTCACTTTTTATAGTTCGTTTCCTGGTTTCAAAATATCTTTTTTCAAACTGTTCGTAAAACTCGTCAAAAGTAATATTGTTCTTTCTTTGAGCTTGCTTTCCTAGATACTTATCAGTCCAAGTAAAAGTCTGACGAGCAATTAACTTACCTAATTCGTAGCCTTCCTCTTCAGCAGTCTTTAGCCCATCAAAACTAGCAGGGATACCCAGACTTATAGTGTATTGCTTTTTATCTCTACCCTGTTTATGAGTATCATTTGGCTTTAGTGGAAGGGTAGCTCTAAGCTGTATACCTCCTTTTTTTGCTTGCAAGCTGACTTTAGTCTTGCTAGATTTCAGCCTGTGATTAACTTTAAGTAATTCCTGTTCAAATTTCATATCGTAATGCTTTTGAGTCTCTTTTACATGATGCATTACTCCTAAGTGACTTCCATCAGTAGTGCATGGTGGTTCAAAGTCACTAAAGATTTGATTCTGTATATCTTGCATTATTCCCTAAAAGTTCGCTAAAAAAAGTGTTCTAAACAAACAGTAACTCAAGCTAAAAAGTTTATAGAGAACATATTACGAAACAATCGGAATCTTAGTCAATCACTTTTCTTGCATAGTGATGATGAGCTTCTTCGCTATAACAAGGATGTTTTGCAATCCGCTCTTTTGTTCTTTCATCGATTTCGATGCTGGGGCTGCTATCATCGTTACAGCCAGTTCCACAACCACCTTTTTGAGCTTTCGCTGGTGTAGCTGTAGATTCGCTTTCGGAAGGGGTGAAGATTCCTGTTGAAGTAGACGGTGATGTCATTGAATGAATTTCGCGTTCGGTCACTGGACAATTATGCCAAGTGGGAGATGCCATCGCTGCTAGTTTAACCCAGGAATCGAAGTGGCAACGGTTTAGGCTTTAATCGAAAAACTAACGTTTTGGAGTGTGAGTTTTTCGAGATGTAAAATCCCAGTTTCTCGGCTGGTGTGTGTCAACGCTTGAGAATTCTAGGAAGTTACTTTTTCAAGCTTTTACCGCTGCAACTTCTATATACAGGGCATGGTGCTATCTCAATACCATACGATGATACTCAAACCTTTCTATTGCAACCGTTTCAGAATTGAATCTATTAATGTTGACTACAAGTTGACTACAACAGCTAATTTTAAAGCTTTAAATTCAAACGATTATCACTAATTTAGCTTGCATTTAGAAGTTGACTAATCATTTACTAAGAATATCCATTATTGATATAAAATCAAACAATAGTAATAAATGAAACGGAATAATATTGAATGATGAGTTATTATTGTGATACACAGTATAACTTGTTAAATTTGTATCCCTACTGGAGCAATTATATTTGTTTTTTTAATCTGTTGACATTCATGAATTTAACTTTCACATCATACATAATAATTATCTAATTCTGTATTCATACAATAGCTTTTATTTTTAATTATTTCTTTCTAATAGCTTCATACTTAATATTCGGGTTTTTAGAGAGAGACGTTAAGGGCAATAAATTAAAATTTGATATACATAAATCTAAATGTAGAGTTCATAACACAAAACTCTACATTCAAAAGCTTTATTTAATAATGTAATCCTATCTAAGACTACTTTCTAATCTTAACCTTGTAACCTCAGCTTCTAACTCTGCGACTCTCTTCTTAGCTTCGACTAGCTCTCTCTGACATTCTTCTATTTGATTCATCTCATCAAAAGCTCGATCGAATGCTTTTCTTCTATTCTCAAAACCAAACCATTGCTGATAAACCTTAGTATGTATCTCGACTGTATGACCTAAATTATCAGCAGCAGCCTTAATAGGAATTCCTTGTAAGTGTGCTCTAATAGCACAAGCATGTCTCAAATCGTATGGTGTGAATGAAAATTTATATGACTTAAAAAAATCTCCTAGCTTACTAACTTTATAATGCAAGTCAATCGCGGTTTGTTCCTCTGAAATATATTGCTGAAGCAAATTTATATTCTCTTGATTTTTTAAATCAAATAATTCAATCCATTCGGGTACAAAAGGAAAAACTTCTCTGTATCCAGTTTTATTCGATTTATGAACCTTAAAAGTATTATGCTTATTTTCAAATGACATTAACCAATCTAAATAGGGTTGATTAAATATCTCTCTAGGACGTAAACCATAAACAGCTAATAATCCTACAATTACCTGATTGCGCTTGCATACTTTAGCAGACTTGTCTCGATTACAGGGTTTTATTTTATCTAAATAGGAATCAATTAAATAAAGTGAATTGACTATTCTTTTATCATCTGGTATATCTCTGGTTTGAAATTGTTTTTTGATTTTTAAATCAGAAAAATCATGTTTGATGTCAAGTGCTTTGCAAATAAAATGAGCGATTATTATCGCAATACGTCTAGTGTTAAAGGTATTAGCCTGTGTGATTTTTTCCTTCAAAGATTCTATTGTTATGGCATCATCAGAGTAAAAATACCTTTTAAATTTTCGTTGATAATCAAGAAAACTATGTTCGCTTCTAATTGTTTTTTTACGAGTTTGGAAATATATTTTTTCAAACTGTTCGTAAAACTCTTTAAAAGTAATACTGTTCTTTTTTTTAGCTTGTTGTCCTAAATATTTATCATTCCAAACAAAAGTTTTTCTTGCTATTAATTTTCCTAGCTCATAAGCTTCTTCTTCACCAGTTTTCAAACCATCAAAATTCGCTGGGATACCTAAAGATATTTTGTATTGCTTTCTATTTTTACCTTGCTTATGAGAGTCTCCTGGTTTAAGGGGAAGTGTAGCTCTTAACTGTATACCTCCTTTGCTTGCTTCAATAGATACTTTCGTTTTACTAGATTTCAGTCTCTGATTGATTTTTACTAACTCTTGCTCAAATTTCATATCGTGATGTTCTTTAGTCGCATCTACTATCTTCTTCCTACCCATATAACTTCCATCAGAAGTAGTAGGAACATCAAAATCACTGAAAGCCTTACCCTGTATGTCTACCATTAGTTGACTAAATGTTGACTAATTTTCGTATTGTTTAGCGCGAGCATTTTGTTGAATTCAAGTGTTCGCATTAAACAGTTTACGGCATTTCAAGGGCTTTAATACAGGTAGTAATATCTCATCCCTCCACTCACCAACCGTGTCGAAGGTTTGTTTGACTCGTTTGGTGTTTGGCGATGTTTAAGTTATATCAGGCGCTTTCCCCGAAGCTTTCAAACCCCGTCGGCTAAGATTTATTAAGTTTATTAATTTTGCACTCAAATCCTGAAAGCTTGACGATGAAGGAGTTATGGAGTTAAAAAATTTTTTTTCCGGGTAGGGGTACTAGTATTATTGCACTGGGGGGCGGGTATTAATGTAACGAGGCTCTTGAATTGCTGCACTCGCCTGAAAACTCGCCTTGAAAGTAGTTTCAGCTATTTTCGGCATTTTTGGCTTCACCCGTTTTCCTGCACTCGAAACCCCTTTGGCTTCTTCTTGAAACGCTTCTATATATAAAGAACTTGAGAGTGAGAATTCCACGAAGACGACACAACTCAATTCTGTAACTAAGATATCACTTTTTTTTGAACAGAAAACGCAAATAACATTTTCTTAACTTTTACTTTACAAAATGACGTAAATCGGCTGAAAGGCAGATTCTGTAACAGCTATAAACAAATTATCGTTTTCTAGTTAGTGAGAATAATTTGCTATAAGTCAATATATCACTTATATTGCCATAGCCAGCTTGCGATCGCAATCACCGCTCGGGATAAAAAATGTCAAACTAAGTTTAAGGAAATACCACTCGGGGTGAAGGAAGGATTATGCAAGCAGTTGTCATCCACGAATATGGAAGTGCTGATGTTTTACGGTACGAAGAAGTAGAAGCACCAACAACAAAACCCGACGAATTATTAGTCAAAGTTCGCGCTGCGGGGGTTAATCCAATTGATTGGAAGATTCGTAAAGGAATGTTAAAAGTCATCAGTGGGAATAAGTTTCCCATGATTTTGGGATTTGATTTAGCAGGAGAAGTTTTAGAAGTTGGTTCCCAGGTGTCTAACTTCCAAGTAGGAGATGAGATTTATGGTTCTCTTCCTTTGCCTGGGGGTGCTTATGCCCAATTAGCGGCAGTACCGCAAAAAGTCGCAGCAGTGAAATCAAAGAGTATCAGTTTTGAAGAAGCAGCAGGTTTACCCGTAGCAGCACTCACCGCTTTACAATCGCTGCGAGACAAAGCCAATATTAAGCCATTACAAACCGTACTTATTAATGGAGCTTCTGGTGGAGTAGGTATTTTTGCAGTTCAAATTGCTAAAGCTCTGGGGGCAGAAGTAACGGGAGTTTGCAGTGGTAAAAACTTAGATTTCGTTAAGTCTTTAGGAGCAGATTTTCTTATAGACTATACCCAGCAAGATTTTACTCAAAATCAAGTAGAGTACGATATTGTGTTTGATGCAGTTGGTAAGCAGACTTTTGATAACTGTAAAAAAAATCTGAAATCAAACGGAGTCTACATTACAACTTTGCCGAGTCTGCAAAATATTGTGTCTATTGGATTAACAAGTTTGTTTGGGAGTAAAAAAGCCAAATTTATTCTTGCTCAGCCCAACACTGCTGACTTGCTTTATCTCAATGAGTTAATTGAAGCGGGTAAACTACGAGTGGTTATTGACTGCACCTATCCTTTAAAAGAATTAGCAGCCGCTCATATATATAGTCAAAGCGAACGAGCGAAAGGCAAGATTGTGATTAATGGAATGCGGTAGTAGGAAGTAGATAAAATTTTTAATTTTTTATTCGGTCAATCATTCAGCAGAAGTTGATAAATAATAATACAATATTGCCTACATCAATAACTTGACACAAACCCCGATGAAGATACAAGTTGATGCCCTCTGGCTCCCATACGCACAAATGAAGACTGTTGCTCCCCCCTATCGAGTAGTTAGAGCAGAGGGTGTCAAACTTTACCTCGATGATGGCACGGTTCTCATTGACGGTATTTCTTCGTGGTGGTGCGTTATTCACGGCTACAATCACCCCGTACTTAATAAGGCGGCTCAAGAGCAGCTGACAAAATTCGCTCATGTTATGCTTGGAGGTCTTGTTAACGATGCAGCTATTAAATTAGCCGAGACGTTAGTTAGAATTACCCCCAAAGGACTCGATCGCGTTTTTTTCGGTGACAGCGGCTCAGTAGGGGTCGAGATTGCGCTCAAGATGGCAATTCAGTTCTGGCGCAACAAAGGGGTTTACGAAAAGAGCCGTTTTGTGGCGCTGCGACTGGGGTATCATGGCGACACTACAGGAGCAATGTCGGTAAGTGACGACGACGAGGGAATGCACCGATTGTTTAAAGGAGCCATACTTCCCCAATATTTTGTTGATGCACCGGGTGGGGATAATATAGACTCTGAAGAATGCCAAGCATCGCTTTATCAACTTGAACAGCTTCTGAAATCGAACAATAGCGAAATTGCCGGTGTGATTCTCGAACCGGTATTTCAAGGAGCTGGTGGCTTTCGCTTCTATCCCCCCGATTATTTACTCCATGCCCGAAAACTGTGCGATCGCTACGGGGTACTACTAATATTCGATGAGGTAGCAACGGGTTTCGGACGAACAGGAGCCTTATTCGCAGCAGACCTAGCTAATGTCACCCCGGATATTATGGTGCTTAGTAAAGCGCTGACTGGGGGATACTTCGGACTATCGGCGACTATCGCTACAAGCCAAGTCTACGAATCCTTTCTGGGTGACGATCCGGAATTAGCCTTCATGCACGGGCCGACTTTCATGGGAAATGCAGTTGCCTGTGCCGTGGCTTTGGCAAGTATCGAACTTATAGAAACCGAAAACTACCTTAGTAAAATTAAAATTATTGAGCAAGTACTCAAAGAAGAGATTCAGGGATTGGAGGGAGTATCGCTTTGCGACGCACGAGTACTTGGAGCTATAGGAGTTCTGGAGTTTGAATCTCCGTCGAACCTCGTGGGATTTAGGGAGTTTGCTATGTCTAGGGGAGTTTGGCTCCGTCCGTACAGCAAGTGGCTGTATACTATGCCCCCATACGTCATTAGTGAAGAGGACTTGCGACGAGTTACCGGAGTAATGAAAGAGTGGGTGTCGCATCAAGACAAAGGCATCTAAATAATAGGCGTTGTCTGATGACGATATAAATTTATTTTGGCATCCAACACTAGCCCCCTAAATCCTCCAATATTGGGGCTTAGGGGGCAAATAATGTTTTTAATTAGCAACGCCGAATAATAAGACTTTTGTTAGATACAAACAAAATATAAAAAAAATCTAAATTAGTTGTTTGCTCTTAGATTCTTCGCAATACAATAAGACGGTAACTGCATATACAAAAACGCATTTTATTAGCTTGATAATTGATATTTTTGAGTACATTTTAATCGCTGCATTTCAGTTAAATATTTGCAATTAAAACCGCTTCAAATTATTGCTGCGTCAATATATTACTGTGAGTACAAAATTCACTACACCTTTACTCGATAAATACTAGAACCTATTACCCTTAAATACTAGTACCCATACCCCTTAAGAAATATTGAAGTCTTTAAACAATAAGGGTTACAAGCTGGTGAGTACAAATTCAATAAAATTCAATAAATTTAATCGACGCAGCCAAAGCTAATGTTGATAACGCCATCTGATATAAGCAGAAAATAGCACATCGCTTAAATAATTTAGACATTACCGATGCCACAATCGGATGAACATATCAGTAATCAATTCGCGAAAAATGCAGACGGTGCAAACACCTCTGTAAACGAAAATCAATCTGAAGCAAATTTTATCACGCTTCTGCAACATGATTTTCGGATTATTTTCGAGCGCGATCCAGCAGCACGTAATTGGTTAGAAGTTTTATTTTGCTACCCTGGATTTCACGCTTTATGTTTGCATCGTCTAGCCCATTGGTTATATCGTCGCAAAATTAGTTTGATTCCTCGGTTGATTTCCCATCTCGGAAGATTCCTTAGTGGAATAGAAATTCACCCTGCCGCACAAATTGGCAAAGGTGTATTTATAGATCATGGTATGGGAGTTGTAATCGGTGAAACCGCTATTGTCGGAGAGTATACATTGATTTATCAAGGTGTAACTCTTGGCGGTACTGGTAAAGAATCGGGGAAACGTCATCCCACCATTGGTAAAAACGCTGTAATCGGTGCTGGTGCTTCCGTTTTGGGTAATATCCAAATTGGCGATCGCGTTCGTATTGGAGCGGGTTCAGTTTTATTGCGAGATGTTCCTAGCTGCTGTACGGTTGTGGGAATACCCGCACGCCCAGTTTCTCGCAAGCAAGATGCAACTGCTTCACCTTTAGAACATGGGAAACTTCCCGATTTAGAGGCTGCCGTAATTTTCTCGTTAGTGCAACGGGTAGAACAACTAGAAAGAAAGTTGCTTTCCTTAAACCAAAATTCAAATAGTGATGCACTGACGAAGGAACTTGTAACCAAGGAGCGTTAATATGTTACCGCTCGATGGTTCTAATGTCCTGAATCAAATAGTGCAAATTCCCTATCACCAACGTTGGCAAATTTACCATCGCCTGCAAGAGTTAAATATTCCCTGCTCTTGTATGCAAGATGGTTCATTACAAGTACAAATAAACAATCCAATGACGGCGATTTTACTTCATTCTACCGTCGTTCAATTTACAGCATCGCGTCAGTCATTAATCAGTTGGCTGGAAAGATGTTGGCAGTTTTAATTACTTTTTACCTACCTAGTTTATACTCTGTCAGAAAATATAAACAATTCAGAGAAGACGAAATTTAGCTATGAAGGTTTCCTGAAATATAAAAGGTAGGTAACAAGGTTTCCATTTACGATGAAAATAGTCAGTTAAACTAAGCCGTGAATATCTTAAATATAGAGGTTGGTTCTATGATGCTAACACCTCACAGCGATACAAAGTTTATTAACTTCTTGCAAAAAGAACTTTTACTTACTAGTTGTGATATTGCTGTGGCAATGCGAAAAAGCAGGTTAGATAAAGGACCCCTACCAATGCTGCTTTGGCAGTATGGTTTAGTTGATATAGAGCAGCTAGATAAAATTTTTGATTGGTTAGAATCTCAAAATTAAAATATTTTTCTAAATGTTTTTGAAGATATTTAATAGTGTATTTACCCGGCATGGCAAAAACGACTAAAAAAGAATTTATATTTGTACTGATATTTTGAAGTCATAAAAAAATCTTTTTTAGATAAAAGTTACATAAACCTGCAATTTGATTTAGAAATATAAGTTTTTTGATTAATTAACCAATCCCAGGCTGTAATTATTGTCAGTTCTGGTAGCGAGAGCCGAATAGTTACCAGCGAGCATTTACCAATTACCAATTACCAATTACCAATTACCAAATATCATGTTTACTACCTTAATTTCCGGAATTAGTTTATTAATCTTTACCACATTGGCTACAAATTACTGTAGTTGTATGTTACTTGAAGAAATCCAAAATATTCCGGGTGAAGAAAATTGTTAATTTATACCAAAATCTGGTTCTTTCTCATACAGAAAGACTGATTTTCTTGAGTA
Organism: Rivularia sp. PCC 7116; assembly: GCF_000316665.1. Taxonomy (GTDB): domain Bacteria; phylum Cyanobacteriota; class Cyanobacteriia; order Cyanobacteriales; family Nostocaceae; genus Rivularia. The sequence continues at coordinate 8,071,752 of NC_019678.1, forward strand.
AGAATAATCAAGGACGAATGTGGAATTATATAAATTGTGATAATTTTATTCATGGTTTCTCATAATTCATAATTTATCAAAATGATTCGTTCCTTACCAGTGCTGTTTACTAATATTCACTTTAAGTTAAAACCACAATCACGAGCGGGGAGTTAAAACAAACCGATAGAGGTATTTTTCACAGATGAATCAACCACCTGTCTTAATTAATGACACAACATTACGCGATGGCGAACAAGCTGCGGGTGTTGCTTTCAATTTAGAAGAAAAAGTTGCGATCGCGAAGTTTCTTGATGCAGTTGGAGTACATGAAATAGAAGTCGGTATTCCAGCAATGGGTGAAGAAGAAACCCGAGCAATCCAAGCAATTGCTAACTTAAATTTGCAAGCCAAACTTTTAGCTTGGAATCGCGCTGTAATCTCAGACATAAAAGCTTCAATAGCTTGTGGATTGAACCGCGTACATATTTGCATTCCTGTTTCAGGGGTTCAAATAAGCACTAAGTTTCAAGGGCAATGGCGAATTACTCTACAGCAACTTAGAGACAGCGTTAACTTCGCTTTAGATAATGGACTTTGGGTTTCAGTCGGTGGAGAAGATGCTTCTAGGGCTGATAAAAATTTCCTATTGGATGTAGCTTTATTTGCTCAGGAGTTGGGTGCTTCAAGATTCCGCTTCTGCGATACGGTAGGAATTCTAGATCCTTTCGCAACCTATCATCGAGTTAAAAAACTGGTAGAATCGCTTTCGATTCCCGTGGAAATCCATACTCATAATGATTTTGGTTTAGCAACAGCTAACGCCCTTGCTGGTATAGAAGCAGGGTGTTTAACTGCGAATACAACGGTAAATGGCTTAGGTGAAAGGGCTGGAAATGCAGCTTTAGAAGAAGTCGTTATGGCTTTGAAGCGCATTTATGGCTTAGATGTAGGTGTTGATACTACGAAATTGCTCGATTTATCTAGGCTGGTAGCAGATGCGTCTCGCTGTAGCGTACCACCTTGGAAAGCAATTGTTGGCGAAAATACTTTTGCACACGAATCTGGTATCCACGCTCATAGCGTACTACAAAACCCAATGACTTATGAGCCATTCAGCCCTGAAGAAGTTGGTTGGGAAAGACGTGTAGTAGTAGGTAAGCATTCTGGAAGACATGCGGTAACTCAAGTTTTAGAAGAAAACGGCATCAAGCTTAACTCAGAGGAAACCAAATCTGTTTTAGAAGCAGTACGTCAAGAGTCGGTACAGAAAAAACGCAGCCTTACTACTCAGGAGGTATTAGATTTAGTACAACAGGGTAGATATTCCCATGCCATCAGATGAATTAGAACTTGACTTACCACCAATATATGAACTTGGCGATAAAGTCAGAATTACCAGCCTAATTAAAAACGACGGTACTTATCCGGGTAAAAAATTAGGAGAAGTTTTAATCAATGTCGGAGAAGTCGGTTATGTCATAAGTATAGGCACATATTTACAGAGAGCTTATATTTATGCAATCCGTTTTATGGATAAGGATATTGTTATAGGTTGCCGTAAAGAAGAATTAGAACTTATAGAAAGAGGGGATCAACATGAAAGTAATGCTACGTAAAAACGGTGCGGGTACTTTAGTGGTATATGTGCCGAAAAAAGATTTAGAAGAAGAAGTCGTCAAGCAAGCAGATGGGGAAGCTGGGAAAGTTTTGACTTTAGCAAATGGTTGGGAATTAGAATTTCCCGATATGCCAAGTACGCAAGATTTACCCAAAACTGTTGAAGCAAAAAGACTTTCATAACTTACAATCTTTTTTTTAAGACAAGGAGATTAGGGAATCTGAGTTTTTTATAATGACTTCTAATTCCCATACTCCTAATTTTTTTGTGGGTTAAAAAATATTTTCAGCAAGGAAGGGAATCTTTTAAAGACTGTAAATCCTGACTAATTAAAATTCAAAATCAAAAACAGAAATGGTTAATAATTACAGGACTTTATCAGAATTTAACTTGAAGGGTGAATTTATTGGTTTTGAAGGTGACAACCTCAAAAAACCTAAGTATTTAAAATTGATAACTTATAACGGAGAAATTAAGCTCAAGCTGCCAAAAATTTTACGAGAATCTGCCGTTTCTTTTTTAAATCCTGGAAACCAAATTAATGTTTTTGGAGTAAACAAGTTAAATTTACGCACGGGAAAAACTAAATTAAAAGTTTATGGGATAAAACCGATTGGAACTTGTCCCAAACAAAATATAGAAACTAAAAGTAAACCCAAGATTTTAGTCTGTAAAAAATCTGGTTGTCGTAAAAGAAATAGTCAAAACGTATTACCTGAATTAGAAAAGATTTTGCGCGAAAGAGGACTTTATGACAAAGTTGCCATCGAGCATACTGGCTGTCTGAAATGTTGCAGCTCCTCCAATTGCGTATTGAAATTAGGTAAAAAAGAATATAGAAAGATTCAACCAGAAGCAATTGCTAAGATGTTAGAAAATCATTTAGACTAAATCTAGACTAAGTTCGATCTAAAATTTTCTGAAAAAATCAATAACTAATATAGAGGCGTTGCAATGCAACGTCTTTATCAGTTTTTAAACATAATTAAAATATGTGTAATGTTAGTAGTTTTCTCACTTCAGTGCAATACAAATATGAACTCACCTCGCCCTTCGGGTAATGCAGGGGTGAGGTGACGGAATGTATGGTACTCAATTGAAATTCAGTATATGCACTCATAGAACAATGCTAACCGAAAATAAGCAATTATAACAATATCGTAAGTCCTATGAATATTATTAGCTACTAAAAAATGTATGACATGGGACTATAGTCTCTTTAGTAATAAAAATTAGTAATCTGAATATGAAACAGTTTTTTTACACACTCGTCACAAGTGTATTTTGTTTCGTACTAGCTCAACCTAGTTTTGCTCAAGAGAATCTTACAGATAAACAAATTAATCTCGATCTACAAGAAAATTTAGTTTCTACGAAAACTGATAAATTAAGTTCAAATGCTTCTCAAGTAGGTATCACTGATTTAGAAGCAGCACTAAGCGAACCGTTCGCAGACAGTAATAGTAATTTATTTAACTTAGATTTCATCACCGAAGCAGACATTGAACCTACCGTTACGGCACAAATACTACCTCAAGAGTTGCAATATTTACCTTTAAATTCAACCTTGATTTCCGATGAGGAAATCAAAGAGATTTTAATTAAGTATTTAGAAAATATTGCTAAAAAACTCGCTAAATATAACTATTCGCCGAAGTACGAGCGGGGTAATGAATTAGGTAATCACATTGTTATGCAGGGATTGATTAACCCTAAATTTCTTACCCCTCAAGACAGAGTAGCCTTTTATATAGATGATATTCCAGTTGACTATAACAACCTCTTTATTCTCTCTTCTACTGAATTGGACAGAATACAAGTATCGAGAATCCCTCAAAGTAGTGTAGTTGGTAAAAATAGTTCTGCTGGCGTAGTTAACGCTATTTCTCGTCAAGCAAGTTCAGAACCGGAAGTCCTATTTGGCGCAAGTTATGGTAGTTATAATAGCCGGGAGCTGCAATTTTCTCTCAATGATGCTTTGATTGAAGATAAACTAGCTTTACGAATTGCTGGAGTTTACAAAGGGCGAGACGGATTTATTGAAAATATCGCTACAGATGACAAAATAGGCGAAAAAGCGCAATTTGCAGCCCGAGGACAACTTTTATGGACACCTACATCAGATTGGAAAATATCTTTTAATAGCTACAACAGCTTTATAAACGACGGCAATCCCCCTTTCAATAAACTTAATTCTTCCGAACCATTCGAGGTTGATTTAGATACAGAAGGTTACAACAAGTACAACACAAATACTCAAGCTTTGAAAGTTGGTTATCAGGGTAAAGGTTTTCGAGCAACATCAATTACAGCCCGTCGTTTTAGCCAGCAAGAATTTATTTTTCCCTCAAGTAGGGGAGCCACGCAGACTATTGATGATTTGAGCTTAAAATTATGGACGCAGGAATTACGCTTGCAATCTCCCGAAACTGCTGATAATTTCCAATGGTTATTAGGTGCTTACTACGAGTCTCAAGATTATACAGTTGACGATGCTAGAGTTGACATTCCTCGATTGCCAAAAGTTCGACGATTCGGGGACGATTCTCGCCAAACCTATGCGGTATTTGGGCAAGTAGATTACAAACCTATCGAGCCATTAACCCTATCTGCTGGTTTGCGATACGAATCTAGCAATGTATCTTTGGATAGTAGTTACGATCTAGTCAATTCTGACGGTAGTTTGAGTCCAATTCGTCCAGATGTTGAAGATGCAAAACTCAGCGATAATGAATTGATTCCCAGCTTCGGTTTGAAATATCAATTCAGTCCTAACTTAATCGGATACGCTAATATTTCCAAAGGTTATAAACCGGGTGGATTAAATTATGGTGCCGATACAGAAGATACCTTAGAATTTCAAGAAGAAAAAACCTGGAGTTACGTAGTAGGTTTACAATCAATTTGGCTGAATGGTTATTTGCTTGCTGGATTGTCATTCTTCCACAAAGATATCAATGACTATCAAGTATTGCAGTTTGATGAAAACGGAGTATTAGGTGATATAAATAATATCGGTTTAAAAGCTACTGGAGTCCAATTTGAACTGCAAGCAAAACCAGCACCAGGACTTGATTTAATCGCATCAATTGGTTATGCAGACGGTAAATACGACAACTATATAAATACTGAAACTGGTATAGATTTGAGCGATAATCAAGTTCCTTTTCTACCGCAATTAACCTATAATTTAGCCGCTCAATATCGTACTAACGGAGGTTTATACGCACGTGCAGAATTGCGCGGTTATGGTCTAACTTATTTTGATGATGATAATACAATCAAGCAAGAACCATACGCTCTTGTAAATGCTCGTATTGGCTATGAAGCTGAAAAATATGGTATTTATTTATATGCAAATAACTTGTTTGATACTCGCTACCTGACTTCGGGATATATATTTCCCGTACCAGATGGAACCGCAGAATTTGGAAACCCCGCCATGTATGGTATACAATTCAAAGCGAAATTCTAGCTTTATTTTTGTATTCTTGCATACTTTTTGTGTTCCGACGGACACGCTGCGCTAACAACAATTAAATCCCATTGCTGAAAATGGTTGAAATGATTTGTAGCCTAAAAAACAATATAAAATAAATTACTAATTAATTATTAAATACTTGTTTGACAAGCTGTCGTTTGACACCCGTATTTAATAAGTAAATAATATTACTTTAAGTAGAGATTGTGGCATTGTTAATAATGCTGCAATTTCTTTTTGTATATATGTATTTATTTAGTGTAGTGTGAGGATGTTTTGAAGTTGAAATTTTGGTACGCAGGAATATTAGGTATATTTTATTTGGCGCTATCTCAACCGGCTTTAGCAGCAGAAAAGCAGACAAAGATAGACATCGATAAAGATAAAGCTTCGGTTGAAGAAAAAACTGATAAATCAACTTCAAATATTCTTCAATTAGGTGAAATTCAATTTCCAAAAACCAGCGCTTCTTATCTGCTGACACAGGAAAATACAACTCCTGCAATTGTGCAGATAAGTGGTGTACGTTTGCGAAAAACAGAAACTGGTTTAGAAGTCGTTTTAGAAACTCCCCAAGGAGATTTATTATCACCGACGACAAGAATAGAAGGTAACACTTTAATTGCAGATATTCCCAATGCGGTATTGATACCCGATGGCGGATTTAGAGAAAATAATCCTGTAGAAGGGATTGCTTCAGTAACCGTGACGCAGTTAGATGATAAAGTACAGGTACAAATAACTGGAGTGGAAAATGCTCCAACTGTAAACATAGCTTCAGGCTATCGCAAATTAATTTTCAGCTTAGATGCTGCTCCCAGAGCGGATATCGAACTTACAGTTACAGCACAAAAACGTCCCGAAGAGGAGCAAGAAATTCCTTTGAGTTTGACGGTGATTCGACAGCAAGAAATCGAAGACGCTCGAATCGATTCTTTTCAAGATATTGCAGAATATACCCCCAACTTTAGCTTTGCTCCCACATCTGGTGGTGGTACTGAATTTAGTAACTACAGTCTGCGGGGAATTAACAATGCTAATTTTCTTACCGCTCAAGATAGTGTAGCCTTCTATATAGATGATGTTCCGGTTGATTATAACGGCTTTCTAGACTTGGCTTTTACCGATTTGGAAAGGATAGAAGTACTAAGCGGACCTCAAAGTACTCTTTACGGTAAAAATAGTTCGGCTGGTGTAGTTAATGTAATTTCTCGTCAAGCAACTTTTGAACCAGAAGTCACCTTGGGTTTTGCTTACGGTAGATTTAACCAGAGGGAGGTGCAATTTTCTATTAACGATGGTTTGGTTGAGGATAAATTAGCCTTGCGAATCGCTGGAGCTTATAGGGGGCAAGATGGATTTATTGAAAATCTTGCTACAGGTGAAAAAATAGGTGAAAGAGCGCGATTTGCAGGCAGAGGGCAATTGTTATGGACACCTAACTTAGATTGGACTGTATCTTTTAATAGCTACAATAGCTTTACGGATGATGGCAATCCGACTTATAACACACTTAATCCTGAAGACCCTTTTGAGGTTAATTTAGAGACTGAAGGTTTTAATAAGCTTAGTACAAATACTCAAGCTGTAAAAGTTGGTTATAACGGTGAGGGTTTCCGAGCAACTTCAATTACAGCCCGTCGTTATAGCCGTCAGGAAAACGTTGTTCCTGGAAATGGCGGAGGATTACAGATTATTGATGATGTTAATTCAACAACATGGACGCAGGAATTACGCTTCCAATCTCCGGAAACAGCCGAGCGTTTGCAATGGTTATTAGGTGGTTACTACGAATCTCGCGACTTTACAGTTGATGACGCTCAAAGCGAATTCCCCGGATTTGGGAGATTTCGCCGTTTCGGAGACGATTCTCGGACAACTTATGCCGTATTTGGACAAGTTGATTACAAACCTATCGAACCATTAACCGTATTTGCTGGTTTGCGTTACGAAACTTCCGATGCATCTTCAAGGAGTACTTCTGAATCCGCACCTTTTGGTGGTGCTTTTACTCCAAGTCGTCCAGAATTCGATGAAGAAGTCAGTAACGATGAATTGATTCCTCGCTTTGGTTTGAAATATCAACTTAATTCCAATTTATTGGCTTATACAACTATAGCGAAAGGTTATAGACCTGGTGGATTGAATTACCGTGCTGATACTGAAGATACATTGATATTTGGAGAAGAAAAAACCTGGAGTTACGAAGCTGGTTTAAAATCTTCTTGGTTGAATAATCGTTTGATTGCTAACTTGTCAGTATTTCATAACGATGTAAATGACTATCAAGTATTGCAATTTGACGAAAGTGGATTTTTTGGAAGTGTTAGCAACATCGATTTAAGAGCCACTGGAGTTGAATTTGAATTAAAAGCAAAACCAGCTAAAGGATTAGATTTAATTGCATCAGTTGGTTATGTAGATAGTGAATACAAAAACTATTTAAACTCAGATACCGGAGTGGATTTAAGCGACAATCAAGTTCCTTTTGTACCGCAATTTACTTATAATTTAGCCGCACAATATCGCAGCCAAGGAGGTTTATATGCTCGTGCGGGATTGACGGGTTATGGTATTACTTATTTTGATGACGAAAATCAAATCAAGCAAGAACCTTATGTACTTGTAAATGCTCGTATCGGTTACGAAGCCGATAAATATGGCATTTATTTATATGCAAATAACTTGTTTGATACTCGCTATATTACCTCTGGTTTCTTATTCCCAGTACCAGACGGTACCGCAGGATTTGGAGATCCGGTTACATACGGAGTTCAATTTAAAGCGACATTGTGATTTTAATTATCTGGTTCCCAGTCTCTGGCTGGGAACCCATACACGGAGGCTCTGGCTCCAGGTAGCTCAAATAGAGGCAGAGCCTCAAGTTGAGGATTCCCAGCCGGAGACTGGGAACGAGCTACAGCTAAATCTTGATAAATGATAATTTATGCTTTCTAAACTAATCCTTCTAGCTGCACTTTATACCGCTCAATTCATACCTACAACCTTTTTTATTCAAACCGTACCTATTTTTATGCGGCAACAAAATATGTCGCTGGATGCTATCGGTTTTTTGAGTTTTCTGATTCTTCCTTCAGCTTTAAAATTTCTTTGGTCCCCATTTATAGATCGTTACCGTATACCCAAGTTGGGACATTATCGCGGCTGGATTATTGTATTCCAAATATTGTTAGCAATTGTCACATTTGGATGTGCATTTATTGATATTGAAAATAACTTCAATACCTTAATTATTTGTATGTTCTGCGCTTTTTTGTTTTCCTCCAGTCAAGATATTGCCACAGATGCTATAGCAGTTAATTTACTCGAACCAAACGAACGCGGAATTGGTAACGCAATTCAATCAGGAGGAAATATTTTTGGTGCAATTATTGGTGGTGGTGGAGTATTGATTTTATTGGATAGAGTCGGTTGGAAATACAGTTTAATCATCATCTCTTTGGTTATGTTAATAACTTTAATTCCCGTACTTTTATATTCAGAAGTAGTAAATCGCAAACCAAAAAAATCAAACTTTTTTAAATCTTATTTTCAACCTTTTATTAATTTTTTATCTCGTCCCAAAGCATTACCTTGGCTTTTAGTTTTAGTGCTATATATGGGAGGAGAAATGATGTCTGGTACAATGTTGCGTCCGCTTTTTGTAGATAGAGGATTATCGCTGTCAGAAATTGGCGTAATGTTAGGAATTTTTAGCTATAGCGTTCGTATTATCAGCGCTTTAATTGCAGGAGTTTTGATTACTAAATTAGGAAGAATAAATTCGTTAATTTTATTTGGATTGGCAGCCAGTATTGCAACGCTTTTGTATATAATACCTGCAAGCGGTGTCAGTAATTTACCTATCTTGTACGCAGTAACGATTACCGTCAATGCATTGCAAGGTATGGCATACACAGCTTTACTCAGCGCCATGATGGATAAATGCGTTACACCGGAGGTGTCAAGCTCTGCTTATCGCCATACAGCCGCGACTGATTATACGCTACAAGTTTCCGTAGTATCTATCGGTGGAGTTGCTGCTTCAATGCTTAGTGGTACAATCGCCAGCGCTACTGGATATACAGGTATGTTTATTATCAGTGCTGCGGTATCTATATTAAGCGTATTAGTAATTTTTCAATTCTTTCGTAGAGTAGCTGTTGAAGCTAGATAACTTTAATTTTTTATGTTGAATCTATTTAATATTCCCTGCTGCTAAAACTTACTCTACGGTTAAATCTAATTCGGGAAAAGTACGAGAAACAATTTTTTTATTTCCAGTAAATTCTGTATCTTCGTATAAACCTTCTTCCCATAATAAAACCGTAATGTTTGATTCAATTGGATCTACAATCCAGTATTCAGGTATTTCTAAAGCAGCATATTCAGAACGTTTATAACGATAGTCACGCTTTACCGATTCGGGGCTAACTACTTCTACAACAACTAAAGGCGGAGACTGACATACAGCAGATTCATCCAAGAATTCCATAACCTGTTCTGATGTTACAACATAAACATCAGATAAACGCGATTTTCTCCAACCAGTTCTAATTCCCGCTTCTCTAAAACACATCCAAGGTAACTTTTGATTTTTAATTTGTTCATCAAAGTTTTTTTCGATAAATTTCGATATTAGTAGATGTCTAAAAGTTGGAGGATTCATTAACTCAAGTTTTCCATCAATCAATTCGTAGCGGTTATCTGTACCGTCATCGTAGGTAAGATATTCTTCAAATGAATATATAGTTTTTGTTGTAGTTTGAGTCATTATTTTACAATTATTTTGACTTGAAATGATAAAAATTAAACATATCTATTCTAATAAAATTACTCCCTTTATGCTGTTATATTAATTATCTCTCTATACTTCTTCCCTCTGCGTACTTTGCGTCTCTGCGGTTTTTTCCTTCAATAATCTTGCTGACAACAGAGTGACTTTAAAACAGCTATCTCCAATTTATTCAGGAAGCGAATAAGCATTACATAAGCATAAATCTATGAAGTATAAAATTACTCATCAAAATTCAAAGATTTATAAACCATCAAGCTAAAAAGCTGTCATACATAATTCAATGTATTACCATATGTAAATCGCCTGACAATTATCAATGCAAAACTTACTCAAATACCCCATCAATATATGCGTTTACCATATTGGCTTCCGAATGTTCGTTCCTGGTTTAATGCTGTAGCTTTAATTTTACTAATGATTGGCATAGACTACTTAATGGATTATGCCGTAGATATTATCAAAATATTGATGGATTCAGCACCTTGGTTAATAGGAGCATTCTTGTTTTTATTATTTGCATTTCCAATAGTGACAATAGCATTTTTACATAATTGGTTACATACCTTCCTAGATGTGTTTTTCCCAGAGAGTAGATTTCCCGAAGATGAATTACGAGCAGGATGGTTTCCAAGTATTTTTAGCTGGTGGGAAGCAGTTTTTGGCTGGGGAAGCTATGTATTATCTTCAGTCTTCGTGCTGTTTTTCTTAGGAATCTTTACCACACACTCTAACTCGCTCAATTTATTATCTATTTTGAGTCAAGATTTATCTTCATACAGTTTTTCTTTACCTTCCGCTCGCTTTACAATTTTACAAATAATTGTTGCAGCTTACTTGTATCAGCTTGAGTTTTTAGTTAGACAGCGGTTACTTGCAACAGCTAGACAGTAGTTTAGAACTTTTAAATTATGTTTATGAAGGGAACCCGGCATTTTCGATGTTGGGTTTTTTGTTTTTTTGACTTTAGTTAATGATTACGAAAATTATTCCAACCAATTTTCTAATTATAGATTAGCAATATTTTCAAAATCTTTAATATTAGTTATTTTGCAATACAAGAATAATTAAAAGTAATAATAAAAAAACTCAGCGTACCTCCGCGTTTACCTTTGCGCTCCTCTGCGTTAAAAACATATATAATTATGAATACCCGACGGTGCGTTACGGCACAATCAAATTTATAGTGAAAATCAAAATCACTCGCGCCGTAACACACTCTACAACTAACTACTAACTACTAACTCACTTCCCTACAAGCTCGATACAAATCTTTCCAATCGTCTCTTTCTTTCACCACAGTTTCTAAATATTCTTTCCACACAACTTTATCCTGCACTGGATCTTTTATCACTGCTCCAATTATTCCCGAAGCAACATCTGAAGCGCTTAAACTGCCGTCTCCGAAATGCGCTGCTAATGCCATTCCGCTATTAACCACCGATATTGCTTCTGCGGTGCTTAATGTACTTGTAGGAGATTTTATCTTAGTTTTACCATCTTCTGTAATTCCACTTCGTAATTCCCGAAATACCGTAACAATCCTTCTTATTTCTTCTAAAGCTGGCGGCTCTGCTGGTAATTCTAATGCTTTTCCTAAACTTTCTACCCGCTTTTTAACAATTTCGATTTCTTCTTCTACTGTCTTTGGTAATGGTAAAACTACTGTATTAAAACGTCTTTTCAAAGCGCTGGATAAATCGTTTACTCCTTTATCTCTATCGTTAGCTGTGGCAATGACGCTAAAACCTTTATTAGCCTGTACTTCTTCCCCTAATTCGGGAATTGGCAGTGTTTTCTCGGATAAAATGGTAATTAATGTATCTTGTACGTCTGCCGGGATGCGGGTTAATTCTTCTACCCTTGCCACCTTTCCATCTTCCATCGCTCGCATCAATGGGCTTGCTACCAATGCTCCCATCGAGGGACCATCAGCCAGTAATTTCGCGTAATTCCAACCATAGCGAATTGCTTCCTCACTGGTGCCCGCAGTACCTTGAATTAATAACTTAGAATCTCCCGAAATCGCTGCGGCTAAATGTTCGGAAACCCATGATTTTGCAGTACCGGGAACACCAATTAACAGCAAACCCCTGTCAGTTGTCAAAGTCGCGATCGCAATCTCTATAACTCTGCGATCGCCGATATATTTTGGCGACACTTCAAAACCGCTATCGAGCTTCCCACCCATCAAATAAGTCATTACAGCCCAAGGTGATAATTTCCAATTTGGCGGGCGTTGACGCTTATCAACTTTTCCTAATTCTTCTAACTCTTGGGCAAACTGATGTTCGGCATGTTCCCTAAGCAAACTTGTTTCTTTGCTTACCTTTTCTTTCTTACTCTGCGTACTCTGTGCCTCTGCGGTTTTATTTTTTTCAGCCATATTTCCCCTTCTAATTTTTAATCTATAATTTACTTGTTTTCTAATCAAAAATCTGGAGACTACACTAATAGTGCTTGTCTCATCTCATATCTAAACTGCAATTTGGTTAAAAATCTATCAACCGCATCAATTAGAGTTTTATGAATATTTTCAGATGCTGCAAAATTCAAATAGTTAACAGCTTGACTATAAACCGAAGGTGATATTTTTGAGGAAAAAGTTGCTAAAGCTGAACTCAACTGCCAATTATTAACTTTATTATTGCTTTCAATGCAGCTTTTAATACTTGATATTGCAGTTTGACTAATTTGCTCATCCCAGATGTAAGGAGTGTTAACCAATAATATAAAAGCTGGATTCGCGGAACTAAAAATATTATCAGGATGCTGCTGCAAAACCTCTAAAATCAAACTTTGAATTTGAGATTCAGGAATTACTTTAAATAAATATTTAATCGAGCCGTCACTGTTAGTCAAATTTTTAGATAATTTTGGACAGGCTTTGAGTAAAGCTTCAGCCCATACCGTATCTTTACTTCTAATCGTAGCCGTTATCCAAGCTTCTAAAAATACTTTTTCCCATTTACTATTTTCGACAATTTTTATTAATTCGTCAGGAGTCTTTTGCCAATCATTACTCCATATACTTGGCGGTACAAAACTAAGCATTTGTAATAGTAAACTTGCTTTCTCTCCTAACGAAGGTATATATTTTGATTCATCTATACCGTCTTGAGTCATTTCCAAAGTACATTTTTTTGGTAATACCACCTCTATTCCGTTTCTATCCAAACTTAATAAAGGACGCACTCTTTCTACCATTCTGTTTACAAGCTTTGATTCTGGGATTTGTGCGAGCAATCGCGCTGCCACATCTCGCACTAACTTACTTCTATCTTCAAGAGCATCCTCTAAAAACTTCTCATCCTCAACGCTCAAACCAATTTCTAATACTTCTAGTAGACTTGCTCTTTCTTGCGCTCTTTCCTTAGTCCAAATACTTTGCAACTGGGATAGCCCTGTTTCTGCTTCGGATTGACGCAATTCATGCAATACATTTTTTCTAGCTTCCAAACTACCGTTTTTCCAAATTTTCTCTTTATCTTCACTACTTACATAGTTCCATTCTGGATTTTGCGTTGCCAACCATATTCCCCGTTTACCCAGAACTGGTAAGATATATTTTCGTAAATTATTCTGTCTGCTTCCTAACGTCAATAATTCTGGTAAATATTTAGGAGAAACATTTTTTTTGGTATCTGCCAATAATTTTAACCACTCCGGCAAAATTGCACCGTATTCTCCACTTAACATTATTCCTAAATGTTGTTCTGAAGCATGACTGCAATATGGTAAATCATCTAAATCGCAAGTTTCTATGGTTTTGTTATTATCAATCGCAATGAATTTACCAGCTTTTTGATAAAAATAAATTGTTCCAGCCGCACTAAGCAAACAACCTTCCTTATCCTTAGTATCAAGATGATTTAAAACTTCACCCAGTTGATTATCTTGTGTCGTAATTTTTAATTCCAGTCTTTGAGTACCAACAACTGCCGTTTTTACTAAATCTTGCCAAATATTCATTTATATAAATCTGGTTTTATTTATTAAATAATTCGTTAAGTCTTTCTCGTTCCGAGACTCCGGCTCGGAATGCATTTTCAGAGGCTCTGCCTCGTTTACAAAGGAGGCAGAGCCTCCGATACATCATTACCAGGCAAAGCATGGTAACGAGAAATAAGTTTTAACAATGCCCCATGCCCAATACCCAATTCCCAATTAACAATTAACAAACCGATTATCTACCCACACACTTAAAGGTAAAAAGCATTCCCCATCCCATTCACCAAATATATCTAGTGGATACCCCCCACTCAGCGCTAATAACTGCCAATTATTTTTAAATCTTGATTTCAAAGGAAGCAATCGGTTGTCTTCATCGCGTACAAACCAGTTATTATTTTGTTTTATTGGAATTACTCCCCGCGTTGGGGCAGGAAATTGTTCTATCCAAGGATTATAAGCAAGGGCTTGAGAATATTCTTGTATCATATTTGAGATATTACTATATCCCGGCATTGCATCCATTTGAGTTGCTTCGTCTTGCCGAGTTTTGATGATGGCTCTTAAAGGAAAAGCACTCTCGAAAAATACTAATTCTGCATTTATGCAACTTCCTGGTACAAGACTAGTGTCTAATGGCTGACTGCCGTGAGCAAAGTTAAGAATTAATGCTTTTTGTTGCGTTGCTTTACCCCAAAGCCAAGTACGCTGTATTTTTAAACGGTCTTCTGCTGCTAAACTTTGCCCTAAAATAAGCCATAAATCACTTACTCCTTGCTGCGTTGATAATTCTTGTTGATTCTGGGAAAAACCAATTTGAGTACGAATATCAGTTTGTACCGGAACAGTTAAAGTTTCTAAGTGTTTGAAAGCTGCAATTAAAAGATATACCCTGCCTAATTGCGATAGTAATCTTTCTTGCCATCCCGCACCAGAATGAGCAATACTCCCCATATCCTTTACCAAGCGAGCGACACCTGGAGCCTGTGCGTCTACCAACCGTGCTGCTGATTCATCCCAAAAGCTGTAGGGTTTCTCCTGGGCTGCTGCTAAACCGTTACTTATCAAATCTCGCAGCCATACTTCTAAATCCTGCATCCCCGCAGTAACTTTATTTAAACGCTTCTGGGCGCGTTTGACTTGCGCTTGGGGATTTGCTTCTCGATTGACTTTTTCTTCTGCTTTGACTTTTTCTTCTTTTTTAGTTTTTCGCGTACTGCGGGCTTGCAGCCAATCATCAACCCACTCGGGAGGTGAATCTTGAGCGAATAATTGTTTCTCGTTTGCCAGTAAAAGAAACAAAGCGATGCCGTGCTTACACGGAAACTTCCGACTGGGACAACTACATTTAAAAGCAGGTTCGGTTAAATCAATTTGAGTCCGATAAGGATTTTTACCGCTTCCTTGACAATCACCCCAAGCAGCTTTTTCATTGCAACCTAATGAGGACCACTTACGAGAAGTCGCTAAAGCTCTACCATTCTTAGCAGAACTTGCATCTGGTGCTAAAGCCAAAATTTGTTCCTGCGTCCAAGTTGCAGACATTAAAAAAATCGCAATTAACAAAAATTAGAATGGAATATAAATCCCAACCAATTGTACTTGACATTTTCGCTCTTAAAAACTGTCAGTTCTGATGTACCGCGATACTTCTTTAGGAAAGGCATTCCTTTCAATTAAATATGATGCTTTGTACGAGCAACAACATTTCTTTCTTGATAAAAACGGCAACCGTCGCAGGGACCACTCGGATTAACGGCGCATCTGATATAACCGGAACGAGCATTATATTCACAGCTAATATCACCAACAAGATAACCAACTCCTTCCAAATAGTACCTGTCTTGATTATCTATTCTATGATGCTGATTTTGGCTTCTTGGCTGTCTGGGAAAACTTGTAACCGCAGCCCGTCGCAACAGCGCGCGCGTTCTAGCCTTATTTTTACGCATTAACCATAGGGAAAATAGAGACGGTAAGAAACCAATGGCAATTACCAGCAGTGTCTTCAACACGTTATTTTTCACCTCCGAATGAGTGAATTGACGTAAACATTGAGCATTGAGTCTCCGCAAGCGGATAACCTACCCCTGAAGCAATTATCTAAGAATTGCCACACTCCATTTAAAATAGAATAGCTTTAATTACTAAGTGGCATAAATTTTACTTCAATTTTTATAATATTTATCGTATAAATTATGATTTTGCTTGAATATGCCGTTTTTACCTAAACCATTTACCTAAAACAAAAATATTCCTCTAAGGTAGAACTTATATACTATTACTTACTATTAAAATGTATACGAATTTTGGAATGCCTTTCAAGTGTGTCTAAATGCTTTTCTGCTAATTCTCCACTGTTCCAAATCCCTTATTGAAACTGATTTAGTAGTGACATTAATGCTATCCCCACGCCAATCAATTTCTGGATCTGTTGTAAAAACACCGCACTCCAATTCTCCTACCTGAATATTCCAGTATTGACCAAACCTATTTTTTAAAGTAGTCACCTGCTCAAAAACTTTATTTCGATGCTTGTTTCTTCTTTTCCTTTCCGTTGCTCCGGATGCTGTGGTGTCAATAAATTTAGTCTCGATCAGAAATAGCCTTCTATCCGAAGTTAAGTAGACAAAATCGCACTTACCTAAATCCGTATAATCAGCAATCGGAGACTTTTCAAATAATAACAATTCCGAACAGCTCGGAAAAAAATTTTTAATATTTAAATACAAATAAGATTGTAATAGGAGTTCCTTATCGTAAGGAAAGCCAATCACACCCTCGAAAAATCTTTTTATGTCTTCTGGACTTTGGGGTTGAATCCTTTTGCAGTATGAAACAAACTGATCCAAACCTTCAAGCGTCATTAAATTTTTACTCCTCACCCTGCTTGCCGCTATAAAGATCATGGCATCAAAAGATACCATGATTCAAATTTAGATATCATCAGCGAAAGCAACCAAAAAGCCGATGAATGCCTTGTAGCGCTAGGGTGATTTACTGTTGACGATTTGAGAAATACAAAGTAAAAACGTTTAGTAAATCAGTAACATATCAAACATTTACACGGGGAAAAAGTGATTTTGAGACAAGGATTGTTAGTTAACTTAAATATATGGTTGGAATTGCCCACCGCCTTTTATTCCCTCTTGCTTGGTTTTAAGTTGTCGCACTCAAAGGTTGAATTCGGGCATTAAATCTACCATTATGCAAAGCCATAATTGCGCTTCTAGAATCTTGTACCCAGTATTGTCTGCCAAAACGAACTAGTTGGCGAGAATTTTCAGCCTGAATAATTCCAATAACAGGTATTTTGCCTTTTTCTTTTTCACCTGATTTTTCTTTTAAATCTTTTAAAACTGTTCTTAAACGATGATGTTCCTCAATAGTAGTTGCTTGTTGAGGAGTCATTTCTATAACTATTAATTCAATGTTTTCAACTGGTTCAGCATCGTCAACAATTAATTGAGACTGGTCATCTTTCTTATCAACTTTTCCCCAGATAATTAGCTTCGCATCTACTAGTAAAATTTCATTAATTCGGTCGTAAGTCTTGGGAAACACTACAGCTTCCCCTGCTGTAGTCAAATCTTCTATCTGTAATATTGCCATTGGATCGCCCTTTTTAGTTATCACCTTTTTGACGTTATTAAGCATGACAACCACACAAACTTTTGCTTCCTCTCGTTGATTTTTCAACTGCGTCATATTTATAGGAGAGAGAATTTGCATCGATTTACCTATCGATTTGAGGGGATGATCCGACACATAAAAACCTAAAAGTTCTTTCTCCATTCGCAGCTTTTCTTGAGGAGGAAAATCAGGAACTTCCTTTGCTTTTGGAGGACTTAATATGACATTTCCAGGCATATTACTTGTATTTGCCCCTCCACTCCAAGCACCACCTAATAAATCAAATAAATTACCTTGTCCGCTTGCTCTGTCTCTAGCGCGAGACTGTGCCCAATCGTATACAAACTCTAAATCTTCAATTAGCTGATTGCGGTTATCATTAATTTTGTCAAAAGCTCCGCAATATATCAAAGACTGTAAAGCTCGACGATTTACCGTACCCAAATCAACGCGATCGCAAAAATCAGCAAGGGATGTAAAAGCCCCTTCTTCTCTAGCTTCTAAAACACAGTTTCTCGCATTTTCTCCCACATTACGTATTGCTGACAATCCAAACAAGATTTTGTCGTTTGCAGGAGTAAAATCAACTTCCGAAGAGTTAATATCGGGTGATTCTATCTGAATACCCATATTCAAACAGGTTGCAATATATTTTTGCACCTTATCCTTATCACCACTGTTAGCTGTCAACAGCGCTGCCATGTACTCTAAAGGATAATTAGCTTTCAAATAAGCGGTTTGATATGTCACATAACCATAAGCTGTTGAGTGAGACTTATTGAAACAGTTAGAAGCAATCAAACCATCCTTAATTATAAAATTATGGTCGCCCTCAAGCCCAATATCATATACATTCTCAGTTTTTAGCACTTTTCGAGATATGATTTTGACCATAATTTCTACCCCAGCAAATCAGCATTCGTTAGTTTAATCCATATAGTTTGATTTACTGCAAAATATTTTTACAAAAATTGACAGAACAGTGAGCAGTGAGCAGTGAACAGCGAGCAGTTACCAGTAATCAATGCCCAATGCCCAATTCCCAAATCCCAATTACCTATTACCCATTCCCAATCCCCAATTCCCAATTCCCAATTTTTAGCAAGATGTACTAAAATCAAACATTTGAGTGAGTTAGTAAATAGGGAGCAGTAATGCATGGCATCCATAAGCGAATTGCACAAACAGTTAATTAAAAAAGAACGCTCTGCAACGGAAATTGCCCAAGAAGCTTTGAATCGCATTGAAAAATTGGAACCGCAAGTTCACAGTTTCTTGCATGTAACCCAAGAAAAAGCCTTGGAACAAGCGCGAAAAGTGGATGCCAAAATTGCCGCAGGGGAAGAAATTGGTTTACTTGCGGGAATTCCCATCGGTATTAAAGACAATATGTGTACCAAGGGAATCCGTACTACTTGTGCCTCGAAATTTCTGGAAAATTTTATACCACCTTACGAATCAACAGTAACCCAAAAACTCATCGATGCTGGCGCTGTGATGGTGGGTAAAACTAACTTAGATGAATTCGCTATGGGCAGTTCCTGCGAAAGTTCTGCCTATGAAATTACCGCTAACCCCTGGGATTTATCCAGGGTGCCTGGGGGTTCCTCTGGCGGCTCTGCGGCGGCTGTAGCGGCTCAAGAATGCACTGTTTCTCTAGGTTCGGATACTGGAGGTTCGATTCGTCTACCCGCATCTTTTTGTGGTGTAGTGGGAATGAAGCCAACTTACGGGTTAGTTTCCCGTTATGGTTTAGTGGCGTTTGCTTCGTCTTTAGATCAAATCGGGCCATTTTCCCGTTCGGTAGAAGATGCAGCTATACTCTTAAATGAAATTGCAGGATACGATCCCAAGGATTCAACTAGTTTAAAAGTTTCCATACCTAACTACACCGAAAGTTTAAAACCAGACTTGAAACCTAGAGGTAAGCTGCGAATCGGTATTATCAAGGAAACATTTGGGGAAGGTTTAGACTCGCAAGTAGAAGAAGCAGTTACTAAAGCTATAAATGTTTTACAAGAATTGGGTGCTGAAATTCACGTTATTTCTTGTCCTCGTTTCCGCTATGGTTTGCCCAGTTACTATATAATCGCTCCATCAGAAGCATCCGCAAACCTGGCTCGTTACGATGGAGTTAAATATGGCTATCGCGCTGAAGATGCAGATAATCTTTTATCCATGTATACTCGCACCCGCTCTACAGGTTTCGGTGCAGAAGTGAAACGTCGTATTATGATTGGTACTTATACTTTAAGTGCGGGTTACTATGATGCTTATTATCTCAAAGCGCAAAAAGTTCGTACATTAATTAAGCAAGACTTTGACAATGCTTTTAAGCAGGTAGATGTATTAGCTTGCCCTACCGCACCAATAGCTGCATTTAAAGCAGGGGAAAAAACTTCCGATCCCCTTAATATGTACTTAACGGACTTAATGACAATTCCCGTTAACCTAGCAGGTTTACCGGGAATCAGCGTTCCCTGCGGTTTCAACGACGAAGGAATACCAATCGGACTGCAATTAATTGGTCAAGTACTCCGAGAAGATCAGCTATTTCAAGTAGCCTACGCATACGAACAAGCTACGAAATGGCATTTGAAAACACCAGCTTTAATCAGTTAAGAGTAAAGAGCTAGGAGTGGGAATTGGGCATTGGGCATTGGTAATTGGTAATGGGTAATTGATAATTAGGAGTAATTTTATTCTTTCCCCATCTTCCCCCTCTTCCCCCTCTCCTATCTGCCCATCTCTACTCGCCTTCGGGTGTATAGGTAACAGTTTTTGGCATATCAGGAGGACCTAACGGAACGGGTTTATTTTCATTTACAGAAACAATTACCGCACCGGGATTACCAGAACGTATTTCTAACTTTTCTTTAGCATCAAAACTCTTCTTATCTCCTTTCTTTAATGTTCCCTGAAATACCTGCTTGCCGTCGCTTCTTACCCTTACCCAAGATTCATCTTTTACGTCCAAACTAACTTTTACACCTTCAACTGGTTTTGGCGTTGGCTTTGGTGTTGACTTTGGTTTTGATGCTGCTGGTGAAGATGAGGCTTTGGGTTGCGGCTGAGCTTTTTGCTCCGAAACATTCGATGAAAACTGACTTTGACTAACAGTTTGCTCTTGTGTCTTAGGACTTAGTACATAAAATAACCCTAAAGAAGCACCAATTATTAACAAAACATAGGGTACTGCTAAAGGTACGTATATATTTGCTTTATTGTTTAAATTATTGTTGTCCTGGGGTATTGGCGGAGGACAAGCAATAGCCCCAAATTCTTGAGCTAAAGCTACACCATCAATTCCTAAAGCATCTCCATAACGACGGATGAATCCTTGAATATAAACTGGTTCGGGTAGCTCCTCAAATCTTCCGTGTTCTAAAGCATTTAAAAAGGTCGGTCGGACAAGTATCTTAGCTGCTATTTGCTCTATATGTATCCCTTTTTCTTCTCGTACTTGCCGTAATTTATCGGTTATATCCTTAAGTTTCTCCCCTTGTTGTTCATTTAACAGGTTCACTGTCGTCTCCCAGTAATCTTTAATGTCTTATATTCAATAGAGAAATCACAGAAAATGGTGTATAGAATACAACCTTTTCGTTCAAGTTATCAAAAATTATTTTTCAATAATACATTTTTATGAAGATGGTTTTTAGATGCAAATACACAGCATTCAAAACCATTCATAAAGCTAGCAAAGGTTACATTGAAATCTTGAATACCCGATTTTACTCTCAAAAGCCTCCATATCGCGTTAATTGAAATAAATAGCTAAACTGCGGAAAAATACGTTAGTACAGTCATCGTTACTATTTATAATTCTGCACCTTTAGTTAGAGAAAATAAAAATAATTTACGTTTGCTGCAATGCCGTTATAGAAATATAGATCGCTTTCTTTTGCAAAATACAATGCACTGGATTAGCAATAGTCATAAGAGATTACACTAATAACAAATATCAACATATGTATCATTATATGAATACTTTTGTTGGCTTTCGGCTTGATAAAATTACATATTCTCTTAATATTGATACATAAATATATTATTCGACTATAAGAGTGATAATGCAAACCAGGTTATAATTTGCAGATTTTTGTCATCTCTCCTAGGTAATACTTGCATCTAATATAAAACAATTTGATGAAATAAACAATTATAATTACGATTTCATCTAACTGCTTAGTATAAATTAATAATCAATCATTTTAAGAAATAAATTCCATTCTTTCTAAGTAAGATATTAGAAATAAATTATACCTATGGTCGGCGAAGTAAAATAGATGTCGATTTCATGGAATAGTTCCAGTGGTAATCGTTGGCTAGAAATTGGGAACAAAAAAATACTTATAAAATCTAAATTACTAATTACGGATGCGAGCAAAAAGCCTCGGCTCTAGAAGCTATTATTTTTTTCAGAAAAGGATATAGGGTTTATACGCAACAATCCGGAAATGTCAAGAAAAGTTAGAAGAAATTACACAGGTAAATTTACCCTCTTGCTTAAGTACTCTTCATTCACTCCTGTAATTATGGTTATGACATCCATGTATTCTTTATCAGTTCCTGGGCAACCTGCTATTGAAATTTCCCAAGATGAATTGCGATCGCTATTGGGTGAAATCGAGGCAGAGCTACACAATAGCAAAGTTTATCGTCGCGCGATAGCAACCGTACAAAAGTTGCTGGGTTCTTCATCCGAACAAGCAAAGCTGTTATTTAAAGCAGTAGGAAGAGAGGCGATTGGTGTAGCCTTTCGTCAGCTTTCTTTGCATAACCAGGCAGTTACAGATACAACCCCAGAAATTGAGCAGAAGGTGCAAGAGAATATAGAAGCACAATCTGTTGAATCAACTGGCGACTTATCTAACTGTTTAACAACTGTGCAAGCTGCGGCTAGCAACCAAGTTCCAGAAGAAAAAATCTCGAAAGAAAGTGCGATGGCACTTTCACCAACTCCTCAAGCGAATCGTCAAGAAAGTCCTAAAAACAGCAATCCTCTAAAATGGCTGAAATCTGGAAAACCTTCTAAAGCAGAACTTGCCAAACAAGCAAGAATTGAACAGCGTTTAGAAAAGTTTAATGAAATCGGGCAACAGTTAAAGCAAGCTAGAGAATCCCGAGGGCTTTGTATGAGCGACTTGCAGATGTACACTCATATCCCCGTACATCAGATGGAAGCAGTAGAAAGAGGGGACATGGAATCCTTGCCCGCAGAAGTTTACGTTCGCGGTTTTATTCGCGTTATGGGTAATGCTTTAGGATTTAACGGTACTTCTTTAGCTGCATCTTTACCATCATCGGATACTCAAGAATCATTGGTTCCGGCATTGTTTCAATCCGATAATAAAACTCCGAAATTAGGACTAGATATCAGCCCAATGCATTTGTATGTAGGTTATACAGCACTTGTAGCAGGTGCAGTTGGAGGATTATCTCTAGTATCTCAACAAACAAATGCCGAGACACCAGCAAATACAGATAAAGTAACTCCTGCTTCACAAGTTTCCCAATCGTTCAAGCACCAAGAAAGCGGTACAAAACCTGGTATCAAGTCTAGCGATGCAGGGATTGCTGTCGGTTCTGATATTGCTCCACCAGAAGCACTTTGATGGTTGGAAGTTGATGAGAAATCGAGTAGTCGAAAAATGATTGCGTGTGACGAAAAATGACCACCGGGCACGCAATCTAAATATACTAGTAACTTGCTTATTATTTATTGATCTTAATTCTTAATTAATCTAAAAAATATAGGACTTACCGGAAGCCGCTGTTTTGCAGGGAGATTAGTGCTTCTGAATGCTTTTGTAAACTACAGGTTTTGCTCTCACCATGTAAGTCCTTATTTAAAACCAAATTCGTCAAATATCTCAGGTTGTCATGCATCTTGAGAAGTATAATCGCGATTGTTTTTATCTGGGTTGACTGAAATATTAATAATGTCTCTAGGGTGATAAAGATTTTCCGAGGAATGTTTGCACCAATGTCAGAAACCCGGTTTATTTGTGATTTAGCAACGACATTGGGATGCTTTCACTACAAGAAACCGGGTTTCTCAGAGCTTAACGTGAATGGTGCAAGAAGTCAGGTAAATGAAATTAATAGAAAATATAATCAACTGCACGCGCTAGCTACATCTATAAGTTAGAAACCCAGTTTCTTTAGGCTTGTTGAAAATCTTGTAAGATGTCAGATAAACTCAAAATAATCCTGCAATTACTGCATTTTTTGGTTGAGAAACTCTATTTTTATACGATTAGTAGATACACAATTCCTCTCCTTTAATAGATACACTAATGCATCACTGTTTTTCCTCTAATTTTTATAAATTGATTGTCTAATCTGCTCCTTATAATCTTTAAATCAAAACCAAATTATCTCGATGTACGACAGTTTCCACACCTTGATAACCCAAAACTTCTGCTATTTGACTCGAACGTCTGCCGCGTATTTTTTCCAACTCGCTGCTACTGTAATTAACCAACCCTCGGGCAATTTCTTTACCGTCGCGATCGCATAACTGTACGGCTTCGTCTTGCTGAAATTTTCCTTCTATCGATGTAATTCCCGCAGGTAACAAAGATTTTCCTCTAACAGAAATTGCTACTACCGCACCAGCATCCAAATATAATTTACCCTCGGGAACTAACCCATATGCTATCCAGCGTTTGCGGGCTGAAGTTGGTTCCGGTTGTGGTTCAAACTGCGTACCAATTGCTTTCCCCTGTATTATTTTTTGAATATTATCCGGTTGCTTGCCTTCAGTGATTACTGTTCTAACCCCAGCAGCAGTGGCAATTCTGGCAGCAGAAATTTTTGTTGCCATACCGCCAGTACCCCATTGCGAACCTGAAGAGCCTGTTTCTACTTGCAATTTAGTCAATTCTTCAATGCTGCTTACCAAACTTATGGGTTTAGCATCGGGTACCGAACGAGGATCTGCTGAATAAAGTCTATCGACATCGGTAAGTAAAAATAACCAATCTGCATGTACTAAACTGGCGACTAAAGCTGAAAGAGTATCGTTATCGCCGAATTTTAGTTCTTCTACTGCTACAGTATCGTTTTCATTGACTACTGGAATAACGTCTAACTTCAATAATTCCTGAAAAGTATTGTAAACGTTAAGATAACGGCTGCGCTGTACTAAATCGGTACGGGTAAGCAAAACTTGAGCTATGGGTTGCTGCAAACTAGTAAATAAATCGTCATAAACCCGCATTAAACGCCCTTGTCCCACCGCCGCTACTGCCTGCTTTATACTAATTGCTTTGGGACGTTCGCTTAAACGCAGTCGGGCACAGCCTACACCCACAGCACCAGAGGAAACCAAAATAACTTTATGATTATTTCTTCTTAAACTGCAAAGAGTTTCAGCCAAACTCGCAATTGTAGAAAGTGCTAATTGTCCGGTTTCGGGACGGGTTAAGCTAGAAGTACCAATTTTAACAACAATTATTTGATTCATTTATATTAGTTATTGTCAAAAAATTTTTGTCTTTCTTCAGCAATACCCGATTACCTACACAAGCACAAGCTTTCTTACAAGAGCGAATATAAACGTATAATAAAACACTTTTAATCTGAAATGATTGGACTTATCTTAAATACAAATACTAACGATAAGTAGATATGCTCCAAGACTTTTCCGGTCAAAATCTTAGTGGTCGTTCTTTCCGGGGTCAAAACTTAACAGGTGCGAATTTTAGCAATGCTGATATTCGAGGAGCAAATTTTAGTAATGCTATTTTGCAAAATGCAAATTTTAGTGGCGTTATTGGAGGACTACCAAGAAATTGGTTAATTACATTAATTTTAATATCACACAGCTTGACAATTTTGTTTACGCTTTCTTCTATTAGTATTATCAGCGTTATCAGATTTTCGATTAGTAACGCTTTTTTTGAAAGCAATCTTATATTGATAACTATATGCATGGCTTTATTTTTTGCATCAATAGTCATTGCAGCTAAACATAATTTATTAAAAACGATAGCCCTGCTCGCAGTAATTATTATAGCCAGTTGTGGCATAATATTTGCAATAAGCAATAGTATTTTAACTGAATTTAAAACAGAATTAGTTTTTCTTGTCACAGTAATAGGTTCTTGTTTAACTATAAGTTCAATATCAATTATTAATATTGCGTTTTCTGTAACTGCAATTAAAACTCTCAGCCAAAGGTACTACCCTATTGTTATTTTTTCTGCTTTGATTGCAGGTTTTTTTGGAACAATATTTAGAATTATCTTTAGAGGTGGAAATACAGCAACATTAACAGATTTAATCATAAGTCCAGTTTGGAATTGGGCTTGGATAGATATGATTTGGGGTTCTATATGGTCTTGGAGTGTTACTATAATCGGAGTTTATATTGGTTTACTATCTTTTAGAGGACATAAGGAATTAACTTTAATTAGAAAAGCTGCGGTTGCTTTATCAACTATAGGTTCTACAAATTTTTATCAAGCTAATTTGCAAAATGCAAATTTTGAAAAAGCTATCCTCAAAAATACAGATTTTCGTGATGCTGATTTCAAGGGAACTTGGTGGTCTCAAGCAAAATACTTACATATAGCTCGTGTTGGCAATAGTTATTTAAAGTATCCTGTAGTTAGACAATTAGTAACTTCCGGATGCGGAGAAAATCGAAATTTTGACCGATTAAATTTACAAGGTATTAATCTTAAAAACGCTAATTTAAATAATTCTAGCTTTATTGGTACAGACTTAAGTGAAGCTAATTTACAAGCTACGGAATTATCCAATGCATTATTAATTCAAACACAGTTAGACAAAGCTGATTTTACAAACGCAACTCTCACTGGTGCCGTTATTCAAGATTGGAATATTACGGTGAACACTAAATTTGATAAAGTCAGATGCGAATATGTTTTTATGCGACTTCCTACCGAAGATAACCCAAACCCATTACGCAAACCAGATAATAAAATAGAAATATTTGCAGCAGGAGAATTTGGAGATTTTATTAAACCAATTGTTGATACTCTTGACCTTTACCACAACCAAAATGTAGACCCCCGTGCCATAGCAATTTCATTTAAACAGTTAGCCGAAAATCATCCACACGCGCATTTACAAATTGTAGGTATGGAAGTAAAAGGTCAAGATAAATTCTTACTTCGTGCCAAAGCTGACAATCATATTGATAAATCATCTCTTAGTGCCGATTATTTTAAAATTTATAATCAGATAAAAGCATTAGCAAAGCAGGAATTAAAAACATTGATAGCTGAAAAAGATAGTAGAATTCGTAGTTTAGAAACGATGGTAACAACTGCACTACAACGTCCTAGCTTTTATGTAGAAAATCAAATTAATATTACGTCGCAACAAGATATCTCCTCTGTTGCAGCAGAAATTCAAATAATTTTAGAAAAGTTAGAAAAACAGAAACATCCTATTACCGATATTGAGAAACTAGCTACCATAGCTTTAGCCATCGAAGAAATTAGAAAAAACCCTACATTAGAAGCACGATTAATTAACGCACTCAAAGCAGGCGGAATTCAAGCATTTAAGGAAGCAGTCAAGCATCCACTAGCGAACATTTTAGTTGCGACTATACAGGGATGGTTTTCATAAAGGGTAAAAAGCGTAAAGCGCCAATCCCTCTATAGAGTGAGGTTTGACGCTTTACAAATATGTGTCTTCTTATTATGGGCAGAGTCTTTATTTGGCTGACTCCGTTTTATCTGTATATATAATTGCACATGCAAGATAATATACTTTTGTTTTTAATTATTTTTTTATATTTTCGTTCCTCACATTTTGTTAACATTTGTTACCCTACGCTTCTTCGGAGTAATCGAGGCTCCCAGAATTTCTGAAATCACAACCTCAATATTGCGTATGGGATGAAAACGCATAACGGTATCCGGGTGAATGATTGGTTCAACCAACACAGAAAACATCCCCAGACGGTTGCCCACAATTACATCAGTAAAAAGGCGATCGCCCACCATTGCAACTTGATGTGCGGGTAATTCCATTTGTTCGAGTGCTTGCCTAATTTTGCGGCGGGAGGGTTTAGCAGCTCCGAGGTAGTAAGGTAGATCGAGTGAGCGAGCAATGGAGCCGATTCGGTTTTCGCTGATATTATTACTTACTAACCAAATTTTTACCAAAGGACGAATTTGATTGATCCACTCTTGTAACTCATTAGAAGCGAAAGCGACAGTAACGGGAACAAGAGTTTCATCTACATCCAAAACTAATCCTTTGAGTTGGTACTGCTGAATTATTTCTGGCGTTAGGTTTAATATAGAACCTTCTAAAATTAAATCGGGCTGCAACAATCTATTCCAATTCATAGCCAATATTTAAGATACCAGTGGCAATTATAGGGAATTAGTAATTATAAAGGATGACTTACATATACGAAACAAAAACTAAAAAATAAGAATTATTAATTATTCTTCCACTGGTAAACCCAAAACTACCAACCAATCTTCGCTGTATATTGCTTTATCCCAATTAGCGGCTGATTTTATCTGTTCTTCGGTCAGATTTTGAGCATTAGTCAAATTAGTAGCGTTTAGATTAGCGTTCTTAATATTTGCACCTTTAAGATCGGCATTGCTAAGGTTTGCGTTTCTAAGGTCGGAACTATTAATTTTTGCACCGCTAAGATCGGCATTACTAAGGTCTGCATCTCTGAGATTTGCATACCTAAGATTGGCATCCTTAAGGTCAGCGTTAGCAGCAATTAAATAAGTTTTGAAGCCAGTAATAGAATAATTTTGAGGAAATTTAGTTTTTTCATCGTATATACAACCTTTAAGATATGCACCTCTAAGGTCTGCACGAATTAAGTTTGTTCCTCTAAGATTAGCACTAGTAAGATTGGCACCTCTGAGGTCAGCGTCGCTGAGGTTAGAACCTCGGAGGTTTGCACGAGCTAGGTTAGTATCTCTAAGATTGGCAATTGTTAAGTGGGCACCGCTTAGATGAGCAAAAGCTAAGTCAGCATCTTGGAGGTTAGCATTTGGAGAAATCAAGTACATCTGATGATTCCCCGGCGTAAAATTCTGTGAAAACTTTGTTTTTTCGTTGTATAAACAACCTTTGAGTTGGGCACCAGCTAGTTTTGCATCTCTGAGGTCTGCCCCTCTAAGATTAGCACCAGCTAATTTAGCATCTTTGAGATCCACAGTTCTAAGGTCTGCTTTTCTCAAATCCGCATTCGTTAAATCGGCACCGCTCAGATGTGCGTTACTAAGGTTAGTATCCCTGAGATTGGCATCCCTAAGTTTAGCGTTAGCAGAAATCCGATACATTTGATAATCATCGGGATTAAAACTTTCAGGAAACTTAGTATTGTCGTTATATAAACTGCCTTTGAGATCGGCATCTTTGAAACTCGCATTTTCTAAATTAGCACCTCGAAGATTGGTTCTTCTGAGGTTGGCACTATTAAAATTAGCATTTTTCAAGTCGGCACTATCCAAATTAGCACCTTCAAGATTGGCGCTATTGAATTTAGCTCCTCTGAAAACCGCATTACTTATATCAGCATTGATAAGGTTGGCGTAACTTAAGTTAGTTCCTTTAAATTTAGCTTCTCTAAGGTCTGCACAACTAAGGTTGGCACTTTTTAAGTTAACTTGACTCAGATTTATTTGCTGTAAATCTGTTTTTTCAAGATTTAATCTTTCTAAAGAAATACCATAATCTTTTAAAAATTCTAAAGCCCTAATTCTTGCATAGCTAGTTGATACCTTTGCGGCTGCGGCATTATCAATAACCTGCCATGCTTCGTATATTCTGGTTCTTATCCGCTCCGGACTTTCTAAAACATACAAAAACGCTGCGGATAATATACTAAAGCCTTGGACGTATTTGACCTGAACTACCGAAAATACTTGAGAGCAAACCGATTCTGGATTATCACAATTAACAGATGACCAGTTTTCAAATCGGTAGACTAATAAAATTACCCCAAAAGCAATACTAAGAGCAAGTAATACGCGCACGCAAACTGTTAAAATTCTTCTTCCCCACGAAAAAGATAATCCATCCATTCCCTAAAACTTCCCTACATTTCCACCCAGGCACTAAATAAAGGTAATATATTTTCTAATATGATGGTTGTTTGTTTACCTACAAATGTGATTCGGATTCATACTTTTATACTATTTATAGGATAATCCCTAAAGCTTAAATAACAATTATCTTTAAATGGCTTTTTTGTGTATAACAATACTATTAATCTTTCTAAGCAATAGCGAAATTGAGCATTTTAGCTTATTTGAATACCTATTGGTTAAATTATCAATAAAGCCAAAGTTTTCCTAATTACTGATGTTTTCTCGATTTGATGGTTCCTTTAGATTAGAAATATCGGGACCGTTAGGAATTATTCCACCTGGATTCAGTGGAAATAAATTACCGTAATAATCCTGCTTAATGCTTTCTAAATCGCAAGTTTCGGCAACTCCAGGAAGCTGATATAAATCGCGTA
Source organism: Rivularia sp. PCC 7116 (assembly GCF_000316665.1). Classification (GTDB taxonomy): domain Bacteria; phylum Cyanobacteriota; class Cyanobacteriia; order Cyanobacteriales; family Nostocaceae; genus Rivularia. Next base: position 8,101,702 of record NC_019678.1, read on the forward strand.
GATAAGCTCCTAAGTTTTTGTAATCCACTATTCTGCGGCGGTTACATTTAAACAAGCTGTAATAAACCACATCAAAACGGAACAAGGTAGTAAATAAACGCACGTCAGCTAAAGTTAGCTGTTCGCCACATAAATACCGTTTATTTTCTAAATTTTCATCAATCTCATCTAAAACGCTAAATAACTCATCGCAACATTGATCGTAAGCTGCCTGAGTTTGAGCAAAACCGCAGCGATAAACGCCATTATTCACGGCATGATATATTTTTTCGTTCCATTTTTCTATTTCTTCCGTTAATTCTTCTGGGTAAAGATTGAGTTCGGGATTATTTGCAAACTGATTCAACCCAGAATTTAACATGACGATAATCTCCGCACTTTCATTGTTGACTATCGTGTTTGTTTGCTCGTCCCATAATATTGGCACTGTAGAGCGCCCTTGATATCCTGGTTGTGCAACTTGATATAGCTCCGGGACAGTTCGACAATTTTTTTCTGGTTTGTTTAAAAGCCAGATTCCTTCATTGGGGGAAGGATAGACGATAGATACTTTTACGCAATCTTCAAGTCCTTTTAAAGTTCTAACTACTAGAGTTCGATGTGCCCACGGACATCCCAAACCTACATACAAGCGATAGCGCCCCGCACAAGGTTGATAAGGATTATTTTCTTCCTCATTTATAGAATTACGAAACTGACTTGAAGGTCGAATATATTCTCCTTTATCGTTACTGGGTGCAAGCTTAGACATCATTATCTGCCACATAGTAGTCCAGACAAATTTTCCCAGCTTGATAATCAACCCAGCAGGCAGTGATTTACCTTTTTTATTCGCTTTAGTACTAGAGCTTTGAGTATTTATCTGATTTAGCTTTTCTTCCGGTGATGTTACAGGCGCTGACATCGCAATATACCCTAAGTTAGATTTTCATACTTTAAATATTTTTTTGAATTTTGTTGAAATTTTTTAATTATAAGTTACAAAAAATAATTACAAATAGAATGTTATTTGGAATTTATTTAATGTTAAAGGGATTGTCGATAATACAATCTACTCGATTTTAAATATTTTGATTAGACTTTATTTGCAATAATAATATCTTTTATCTTAGATATTCTACACGTATTATTCCCATAAATTCATTTACTCTTGTAGAGTTTTAGCACAAAAATATCAAAATGAATCTACATGAGGTGTTAATAATTGACACAAAAATTAAGGTTGAGAAATCTTTCTACAGACATACCAAGTAATCTTTTCTCCGATGGAGATTAAAACAAATGGAATGTAGTTACCTAGTAATGGATATTAATTATTCAAAAATCAACCAAATCAATTAGAAAAATAATCATGAAATTCAAAAGTATGTTAAGGCAACTCGGAGCAGTGGCTATAAGTGGCTTACTAGTAATTACAGTTTGGCTTGGAGCTATATCCTCAGCCCAAGCTGCTGCTACCGGCAATCCAGTAGTACCTACCACCGAAAATAGCAAACGCATTCAGGCGATCGCCACTTGTTTGCCCGAAAAACTAACCATTCAAGAACAAGACGCAGGCGATCGTATCGCCAATGCCTTGTCTGAAATGAAAAACGACCAATTAGAAAGGATATTAAACATTACAGATAACCCCAAATTAAGTCAGTCAGAAATTGAATTCAAAACTTGCTTGCAGCAGAAAGGTTTTACACCCCAAGCAGCACTTCAAAATCGCTAATTCATGAGGATTGGGAGATGGGGAGACAAGGGGAATAAAACCTAAAACCTAACTCCTAACTTCCCATGCCCTATTCCCTATTCCCTATTCTTATTTTTAATTTGCATCGCTTATCGCTACAATTTTTTGTGATGCCTTCAATATACATGTTGACTTCTGTTGCAGCAATTAACCAGACAGCAGCCCAAAACGAAGAGTAGTCGTCCAACAGAAAATCTAGCTGGATATATTTTCCTGGCACCAACGATTCTGGTTTTAGGAATTTTTGTGGTGCTACCCATACTCTATGCTGTATTTCTGTCTCTACAAAAAGTACAGCTTCTGGGCAGTATTAAATATGAGTTTGTTGGTTTTCGTAATTTTAGCCAGTTAGTTGAAGATGAACGAGTATGGATTGCTCTGAAGAATACAGCCGAGTACGTGGCAATTGTCGTACCTTCACAAACCATATTGGCTTTATTTTTAGCAGTAACCCTTAATTCTGGTATTCGCGGTAAAAGTTGGTGGCGAGTTCTTTTTTTCTTGCCTACAGTTACATCTTCTGCGGTATTGACCCTAATATTTATGTGGATTTATAACACTAACGGGCTGCTAAATGATTTTTTGAGCGCAATTGGATTTCCTACATATAACTGGTTGGGAGACCCCTCAGTTGCTCTCAAAGCCATTATGATTATGAATATTTGGTCAACAGCGCCGTTTTTCATGGTGATTTATTTGGCGGCATTGCAAGATATACCCAAATACCTCTACGAAGCAGCAGAATTAGACGGTGCGAATGAATGGCACAAATTTATCAATATCACCATACCTATTCTCAAGCCAGTTACCTTTTTTGTAGTAACAATGGGAATCATCGGTACCTTTCAACTATTTGACCAGTCTTATATCTTTTCCAAAGGTACTGGCGGCCCAAATAATGCCACCTTGACCTTAGTTTTATTAATATATCAAGCTGTATTTCGCAATTTGCAGATGGGATATGCAGCAGCTATAGCTTTTTTACTAGCAGCAGTAATTATAGCGATTACCTTGATTGGGAGGCGACTTTTTGGAGGCGAAAAAACTTGAATAGAATTTGGAACTATTCGTGGCTGAAGATACTGCTTTATTTCGCTTTGGTACTTTATGCAATTGTTACTTTAATTCCTTTTTTATGGGCGATTTCAGCTTCCTTTAAATCCTTAACAGAAATCGTCGCTGGCGAACCAAATTTCCTACCCAAGGAATTTACCCTCGATAATTACAAACAAATCTTTCTAGAAGAACCATTGTTTTTACGCTGGTTTTTCAACAGCCTAATTATTGCCATCAGCGTCACCATACTAAACTTACTATTCAACTCAATGGCTGGCTACGCTTTAGCAAGACTGAGATTTCGGGGTAGACGCTTTTGGTTTTTTCTAATTTTGGCAGTATTAGCAGTGCCAATACAAGTTACACTCATCCCCACATTTTTAATTTTAAAAACATTTGGCTGGTTAAACTCCTACCAAGGGATGATTATTCCCAACATGGTAAATGCCACATTTATTTTCATGATGCGGCAATTTTTTGTTAACTTTCCCAAAGAATTAGAAGAAGCTGCTGCTTTAGATGGTTTAACCACCTTTGGAATTTTTCGCTATATAGTACTTCCTTTAGCCAAACCAGCATTAGCAGCCCAAGCAGTATTTATCTTTATGAGTAGCTGGAATAATTTCTTGCTTCCCGTAGTTATTTTATTCGATCCGGAAATGTTTACCCTACCCCTGGGACTCAACAGCTTCAAAGGTCAATATATCAGCTACTGGAACTACATAATGGCAGCTTCAATGGTATTCACCCTACCAGCACTGCTCATTTACGCTTTTTTCAACCGGTACTTTATTCAAAGCGTCTCGTTTACAGGAACCAAACAGTAAACAGCGAGCAGCGAGCAGTTAGAAATTTATTTCTCCCTCCATTTCCCCATCTTCATGACAACTTGAAAAGTAGTTCGAGCTACAAATTGCACGCTTGGAGTGATAATTGTATTACAGTGACTTAATCTTATTGTCTGAGTTAACACCATTATGGGTTTTACAAGCCTAATCTACGCGGAAATCACGGCAGATTACAGCTTATTGGGGCTGAAACAGTCATTCTTTCCATGTCTGGGTAGGAATAATTTACAAATATTTATAAATTCCTGCATTATGACCTTGGAGGATACCGCCATTTATTTATTTCCTAATTTTTGTCTGAACCAAACCCTTGCATCGGTGACGACGGTAAATTAAACCGACTTCATTTTGTAGAGCTGGGTTAATAGCAAAAACACTTTGAAAGTTAACTAGACGCATTAAGACATTAAGCATCGCTGTTAGCAAGCTGTGTTGAGCATTAAAATCTTTGAGGGGAAACATGATAACGAGATTAATTAGCATTTTTATTGCTGGTGCGTTCCTGAGTTTTCAGTTATTTGTTGGTAGCGCTTCAGCGGTAGAACTTGATGAAGGTACTCGCACGGTAAATTTAAACGAGCAAGGTGATACATATTTACTGAGCCTTGAAGAAGTTGAAGTAGGTAAACGCCTATTCAACGACACTTGTGCCCAGTGTCACGCTGGTGGTGTAACCAAGACAAACCAAAACGTAGGACTAGACCCCGAAACTTTGGCATTAGCAACCCCACCCCGCGATAACATCGAGGGTTTGGTGGACTATATGAAAAATCCCACTACCTATGATGGAGAAATAGAAATTTCTGAATTGCATCCCAGCTTAAAGAGTGCGGATATTTTCAAAGAAATGCGTAACTTGACCGATGAGGATTTAGAGGCGATCGCCGGTCACATTCTATTACAACCTAAGATTGTCGGTCAAAAGTGGGGTGGTGGTAAGATTTACTACTAAATCGACCATATTTTTATAGTCAGTAAAGCTTAATCATTAGTCTATAGCTTGGTAATTCAAAGCTCATGATTTGCTGGCTATGGACTAATGATTGTTCGATTTTTAACACCATAACAATGCTGTATAGATTTACGATTCGTTTAATATTTGTTGCGATTGCGGTGCTAATAACAGTTAGCAGTAATTGCATACCCGCCCAAGCCGCTGGTATTGAACCTTATATATCTCGTTATTTAAGAGTTAGGGAACCTATTGCTTTGGAATTAGATGATGTGGGCAATCAACGAGAATTTTCTCCACAAGAGCTATCCGACGGTAAAAGATATTTTGAAGACAGCTGCATTAACTGTCATGTAGGCGGCTCCACATTGCCCAACCCAAAAGAATCCTTGGCTTTAGATACTCTCGAAGGCGCTAATCCTCCCCGCAATAACATCAACGCTTTGGTTTCCTATATGCGGCACCCCATGACTTATGACGGGAGCGAAGAAACTTTTTGGTGTCGTGAAGTAACCCCAAATATATTATCTGAAGGGCAAATCGAAAATTTAGCCGCATTTGTTCTTACTGCAGCTCAAAAGGCTCCTGGCTGGGGTACTGATTCTTTCGGACTTGGGGAATAGGTAAGATATTAAATAACACATATGACGTAAATTACGCTTTTTATTTACAAAAATTCTTATCTATGACAGATTGTCGTATTTGAGCACAATTTTATTTACAATAGAGAAAAGATAATAAAAACTGTTGGTCACGGAGAAAGCAATGAAATTGATTGCATCCACTTTACGTCGTTTAGGTTTAGCCGCGTTGACTATGCTATTAGTCGTTAGTAGCTTCGTTGCTTTTACCCCTAGTGCTGCGGCTGAAACATATACTATAAAGTTAGGTAGCGACAAAGGTATGCTGGCGTTTGAACCATCTAAGCTATCGGTTAAACCGGGCGACACCATTAAATGGGTGAACAACAAAGTTCCTCCCCATAACGTAGTGTTTGATGCCGCTCAAAACCCCGCGAAGAGTGCGGACTTAGCTAAAGAACTTTCTCACAAGCAGTTGGTAATGAGTCCCGGACAAGAATTTACAAGCACTATTCCAGCCGATGCTCCTGCTGGTGAATATACCTTCTACTGCGAACCTCACCGTGGTGCTGGTATGGTTGGTAAAGTTGTTGTTGAATAGAAGATTTGAGCTTAGTTCTCGGTTAAAGATTCATTTAGGCGGCAAATTAATTTGTTATTGATGCCTTTATTGGCGTAAGCAATTGATAAGTAGCTGCCTATTTTAATTTATTTTGAAAACCATAATAAAAAATGGAGACGCAGCAGTGCTACGTCTCTATTTTTTGTTTATATTTTGATTCCTTAGGCAATAGAATAGAATCCTTAATTGGAATTTTCTCTACGCTCTTGAATTTTACGCAATCTCTGAATTAGCTTCTTAGAATCTGAGTCTTTCTCAGAATTCTCGTCCGAATCCTTTTTAATATTTCTCAACCTATTAGCAAGTGATGGTTTAGAAGTAACTTGCGGCGTAGGCTTGTTTGTTGTTGTGTTAACTCGCGCTTGAGGCTTAGGTTTTGATGGTACCTTGGGCACTTCCTGATTTCTGAGCCTTATTTCTACCGGTAGCTTATCTTTACTTGCCGATGGAGATGCTGGTTTCCTAGTTCTAATCTCAACTGGTTGCTTTAGCTTAACTGGTGTAGAAGTTTGGGTAGGAACAACCACCGCACCAGGAGATGGTTTAACATCAATTTTTACTGGAGCCGAACTTCTGGATACATTTTCAGGTTTCTTCTGAGATGGTTTCGCATCTATTTGTACTGGCTTATCTTTAGCATCGCGCAAACGATCTATTAATTTATCTTTAGGCTTGGAAAATTCTACGCTACTATTAGCCGCATCAGACTTAAAGTCAAGGGTAAAGGCATATACTTTAGCTTTACCGTTTTTGCGGATGGGGTTTTTCTTGAAATAGTTTCTGATATAGTTTCTAGTTTCTTTATTGAGCTTAGAAGCTACCGATCTATCAACATACTTTAAATAATCGACTTTCCCATCAGAATCAATTACTAAAGTACCTTCAACTTTTCCTTCTTTTCCAGGCTTTGTTTTAATTACGTCAGAAATTGGTTCTTTGGTTTCAAAGTTGGGATAGCGCTGCTTAACTTCATTAAACTGTCTAGCAAGAGCTAAAGTGGTTGTATTCGTTGTTGGTGTTTTGCTATTTTGGGGCGCTGTTATTCCAGTTGTATTTCCTGAAGGTTGGTTTGGCAGCAAAATTCTTCTGTTACCAGATTGTTGCTGTCCCCATTGCTGCACATTTTGTCCTGCAAATGTTAGTTTATCCCCAGGCTTAGGAATGTTTCTGTTAGTAGGAGCGATAAAATCTTCAGGAGATACTCTTACTGGTTGATTTACCGAAGTATTATTATTTGGGCTAATTTGTGAATTGATAGCCACACTATTACCATTACTAATACCTGGATTGCCCATAGGAGGAAGAGGCGGTGGTGCCGGTATTCTAGCAATTCCGGCAGGTAATTGTGCCGACTGTATAGGAGGTATATTATTTGGAACCGAAGCCGCTGATTTTCTCGAAGATCGATTTCTTCTTGATACTAATGGCGTAGGGTTCCCTAACTTAAAGTTTTGATTGTAACGACGGTAGGAAGATCCGCCAGATTTTGCTTTAGCGTTAAACGAAGAGTCAACCTTAAAATTTGGCTGAGGAAGTATTGGTAAAGACTTGGGTTGCGGCAAAGCCGAAAGACTAGGATTACCCGAAGATCTAGGTAAAGGTGGTAATATCACCTTTGTAGAGTCCGGATTTCCTGGTATTCTCGCTAGCGGAGTTGGTTGAGTTGCAAAATTAGGTAAGGGAATTCCAGGCTGTGAGGGTACTCTAGGCAAAGCTGATATTTGAGGTCCCCTACTTTGAGGTAATCTATTTTGTTCTGCCTCAGATAATTCCATGATTCCGACGCTTGCCGGAGATGCTTTTTCCTTTGGTTTAGAGTCAACAGGCATCAAAGGCAGAATAAAAGCAATAGCACCATGTATGCCGACGGATGCTATGGCTGCTATTCCAGCTGGTTGGCTTAAGAATTCCGGTATGTTTTTGAGTACTGAGACGTAAGACATGGCTGTTATCGCTCACTTAGCTTGGTTGCGGTTGACTAGCAATTTCATATATCAGGCAATAATTTCAGGTAATAATTGTTTGATAAATTTAGCCCTTTCAGATGCGTCCCTCTACAAATAATAACTTTTTGTGGCAAAACTAATTATATTCTTAATTACTAGTTGCTCGGGCAGTTTTGTGCCCTTGGTACGCGGTAGATTATTTTATATATCACAAGAAAGCAGTCTTGAATTTATCAGTTTTACTTATTGTGAAAAGGACGCAGAAGAATTATCACTTTTAAAAATCTATTTAACATTTGGGCAGGAACAAATTTATAACGGCAAATATACTCACCTGCAATCGGGGATTATATATATTTTTAACAAAATACTTACTGACTTCCGGAAATTTTTCCTTTTTGTACTTTGTCTCACTCATCAACTTACGTTTGATTAAATCTCTCATAACGTCTGTAGAGGAGAACAATACAGCAAATATAAATTTACAGATTTTGGCGAAGGCTCAATAACTTTGCTACTTCTACTTATAAAGCATTTTGGTTGATGCTTTTTTTCAAAAATTCAAGCTTAAAGGTTAAGACAATCATCAATTATAGTTTATCTTCACCCATTCGTTATGTTTACATAATACTAATCTCAGTCCCGAACATACGTATAAATTATACATGTCGATTTTTTTTGGCAAGTATCAAGCTTTAAATTTTGCCGTCTTAAACTACGCTAATGTCTTTACCTACAGTTATTCTACCCGGTTTTTTAGAAAGCGCTGAAGCTTACTATAACTTAGAAAAATCATTACAAAATTTAGGTTTCCCTACAGTCACGGTACCTCTACAAAGACGCGATTGGATAAACACTTTAGGAGGAAGAGCCGTGACTCCGATTCTCAAACAATTAGACTGCACGGTAGAGCACATATTACTGCAAAAGGGAGCTTCTAAAATTAATTTAATTGGTCACTCAGCAGGAGGTTGGATATCGCGTATTTATTTAGGAGAAGTTCCTTATGGTAAAAGTAACTTTAAGCTATTGACGTGGAAAGCTCATCCAAAAGTTGCCACTCTTGTAACTTTAGGTACACCTCATACTAGTTTGGAACGTTGGACTCGTAAAAACTTGGATTTTGTTAATGATAATTACCCTGGTGCATTTCATGAACGGGTAGATTACGTCTGTGTGGCGGGAAAAACTATTTTTGGCAAAAGAAAATTTGGCAACTGGTTGGCATATAGCAGCTATAAATTGACTTGCGGCAAGGGTAATAAATGGGGAGATGGGATTACGCCTATTGAAGCCGCTCATTTAGAAGGTGCAAGAAATTTAGTGATTGAAGATGTAATGCATTCCCCTAGAAGTTCTAAAGCTTGGTATGGTTCGCCAGAATCTTTAGCTATTTGGTCGCAACATTTAGCATAAATGTATACTTTTTTATCATAATTTAATATTTCTTAGTTAAAATCGGAATAAAAATAAGGATTTTCTCAGAGAGGAAGGTTTTATGCTTATCCAAGAGAGCCGATTTGATACGGTTATGCGACGGACGGCAACAATTTTATCGGTAGTAATTCTAACTTTTTGTTTAATTGCTGCTAGTACGGGTATTATGCTTTCTATTTACTACGAACCAGCTTCTGGTAGAGCATATCAATCATTACGGATGATAACCGAACAAATTGAATACGGTTGGTTATTCCGTAAAGCCCACTATATTGCTGGTAATGGAATTATTGTTGCCGCCTTAATTCAAATTGTTGTCATGTTTTTGGGCAGAAAATTTACTAAAAGCTGGTATACAGCTTGGGTTAGTGGAATATTCTTGACCTTAACTGTAATAGGATTAAGCTGGACTTCAATGATTTTAGGTTGGGATCAAGTTGGATTTTGGCGCTTTAGCATAGAATTGGGAACCATTGAAGCTATTCCATTTATCGGTCAGCAATTAAGAGAAATTCTGACTGGTGGTAGTGGTATTAGTACCTTAACGGTTCAGCGTCTTTATACCATCCACAGCTATATTCTCTCCATTGCAGCCATTGTTCTGTCTGTAGTGCATTTATTCAGCGTATTATGGGTTGAGAAACAGGTCAGCAACCCTCAAGAGTTGATTCAAGGTGTTGGTGCATCAGTTGCAGAAAGTTGAGATAATTTCCCAATGGGAATTTCTTCGACTTCTGGCAAATTTTCTAAGGAAAGACGAGTAGATTGATTACCACCAGACAAGCGTTTAAGAAGATCCGGTCTGGGATCGTGCAACAAGTAAATTAGGCGATCGCCAACTTGCCAAGTTTCACCGGCAGCCATTAGATTGATTTTATCGTCTCTTTCTACAAATAACGGCAGCAAGTCTCCAGTCCGGATTAATGCTTGTAACTGAATTTTTTGTAAAGAAAAACCAGGATTTTTTAAAGTCATAGTTCCTAGTTTGACCTGTTCGTCATCAAGATGTTGGTTCCAAGTTTTGATTTTGAAGTCGGGAAGAAAAGCTTGAAGAACTTTACTTTGATTTTTTGTACCAGCTTGAGGATCGCGAGGAAATACAGCTAAAGCACGGGGTGGATCGAATTCCTCTGCCGCACGTTGAGCCAAAACAAAATTGACTTCACCATTTTTGGTCATCGCCAAAAAAGTACCTACAGAATCAAGTCCTGCTTCTTCTAGAACATTGGCATCTAAAGCACTACTGGTTAAAACTCGTAAATTCTCAGCTTGCGCTTTCTGACTTGCCTCTGGGTCTGTATCAATCATCACTACTGTTTCCCCACGCTCCTGAAAGAAGCGGGCAATCAATATACTTAGAGGATTGCAACCAACTATTACGGCTCCAGTAGCTTGTTTTAAGGTAATGCCTAATAATCTGGCCACCCAGCTTGCTGTAAGCCCTTGACAAAATACCGTCATCAATATTGTCAGAAAGACCAAGGCTTTAATAGCATCACCACCATTGATACCGCGCTGCGTCAGTAAAATGCCGAATAATGAAGCAACCGATGCCGAAACAATACCCCTAGGTGCAACCCAACTTAAAAATACCTTTTGTCTCCAGTTAAGGTCGCTATTCCAGGTACACAAAAGAATATTAATTGGTCGCACTACGAACATCAGCGCCAATACTGTGAATAAACTGCCCCAACCCAAAGCGAATACGCTGGCAATAGATAAGTCAGCCGCTAACAGAATAAATAGTACCGAGATACAAAGAATTGTTAGCTGACCTTTAAAGTGGCGCAACAAACGTTCTTCCGGGACCGAGGAATTTGCAAATACGGCCCCTGCCATTACTGTTGTCATTAATCCCGATTCGCTGCGAATCATCTGGGCTAGAGTAAACAGTCCCCAAACTGAGGCAAGTACTACCAAATTCTTCAATTCAAATGACAAAATATTGGCTCGCTTGAAAAATTGCGATAACAGCCAACCACCAGCTCCACCGATTGCCGCACCAATACCCAAACGTACTAGCAAACCTGTAATCGCGTTTATTGGGTCTGCATCGCCATTCAAAATGGTATCGAGAACAACGACCGCAAGAATTGCTCCCACGGGATCGATTAGAATCCCTTCACCTTCTAAAAGCGTTGCTACCTGTCGGTCTACTTTGATTTGTTTGAGCAGGGGAGTAATGACTGTTGGCCCGGTAACCACCACAATCGAAGCGTAAAGAAAAGCAATTGGCCAAGGAAACTCTCCCAGCCAATGAGCAGCCATGCTTCCGCCCATTAATGTAATTAAGGTTCCCAAGGTTACGAGTAATTGCAGACTGGTCGAAACCCTTCCCAATTCTCGCAATTCTAAGTCTAGTCCGCCTTCAAATAAGATTATTGCCGTTGCAAGAGCAACAATTACTTCTAATCCAATGCCTAACAAATGGGGATGTAATAACCCAATGCCATCCGAACCAAAAAAGATACCAAACAACAGTAAAAATACAATGCTGGGCACTTTGATGTAGGCAGCCAGCACTTGAGCACTGATGCCTGCAACGACAGCAATCACCATTTGCAGCGTGATGTCAAAAGATGCTTCCATATTGGAGATTTTGAGCCGTGTATTTCAAAATCTTTTGTTAAGAATAGTAGATTTTAAACTTAATCGGTCTAAGGTTCGTACCCCGACATGGAATTTTAAATTCAAGATAAGGCTTAATTATTTCCAGATGCCGGATAAACCAAAAGTACATTTGTTTTAAAGCCTGCTTATTTTTTACCGAAATTATCAGCCCTCATTTTTGCTTGAATTAATATTTTTTTCCTAGATTGGTTATGATACAGCATTTTTTTAATCTTTGTACAACAGCCACCTGATGCCAAAACATTCAGTTGGGCAAGTAAACAGAGAATATAGTAAAACAAAAAACAATAGCTTTAATCAATGTTACTTTCCACCACTTTAACCTGCTGTTCCCTAGATAGGAGAATTATTAACCATTATTTTTTTCTGAGGCTATTGACATTTATCCCAAAAGTCGTTAAATTTATAAAAGTCAAGAACACAGGCCCCCATCGTCTAGAGGCCTAGGACACCTCCCTTTCACGGAGGCGACAGGGATTCGAATTCCCTTGGGGGTATTAATAATAATAATTTAGCTTGAGAAAAAGGGGTCAACTTACTAAAAGTTTTCCCTTTTTTCATGCTTTTGATAATTTTTCCACACGTTGACGAACAGCTAAAAGATTTGACTGCATATCCTGAGCAAGACGGGGTTCGATAATTCTTATAGGCATGGTCAGTTTTGGCCAGACTTTGACCGTATAGCAAAGTAAGGTGCCTGTCTTATCATCTAATACACAGTTGCTTAAATGCCAATTGCCGGAGAAATCTTTAAAATCTCCCTCTACCATTTGGAAACTAATTACATTCGGAAATGATTCTTCTAAGTCTAGAACTACCCGTGCAGAAAAATTAAGTTTTAATAGCCTTTGCGAACCCACTTGTTCTAGACGAATACCACCGCTAGGATGTTCTAACTTACGGGAAGAGGCAAGGCTAGGAACAAACTCGGCTAAAGCTTGATAATCGGTTAATACTTGCCAAACTTTTTCTACCGGATGAGGAATTTGAATTTTAGCTGTAATTTGGCGTTGACGTTCTTTTATTTTCTCAACTTCAACGGTTACAGCTTCTAAATTCGGATTTTTGCTGTCAATTACTGGAGAATTTAAGTTATCTTGCGGGAGGTTTTGTTCTTTAATCATGAAGGATTCGAGGCTTCGCTATCATCAGAAAACTGTGGGAAAGTTAAGGTAAAGCAAATCTTACTCAACTCAGAATCTTCGCAAGGAGTGCTTTCTACATTTATTTCTCCATTGAGATGTTGTATTAAGGATTTAACTAAAGCTAATCCCAAGCCAGTACCAGGAGTCCATCTACCTTTACCTCGACGAAACTTGTCGAATATAAAGGTTGCTTCTTCTTCAGATATACCACGCCCAACATTGATAATCTGAATTTGTAATTGTTTAGCAACTCGATCGCGGATTTGAGAAACCTTAAGCTCTACAGAAGTATCATGTTCGGAATATTTATAAGTATTTGTAAGCAATTCTTGGAGAATGCGGTCGAAACTTTCAACTTCGGTTTGCAGTTTCAGCGGTTCTGGGGGTAACTCTAACGAAATACTCAATCCTTTTTCTGCTAGTTTTTTATCAAAATTAGCTACTGTTTCTTGAATTTTTGTATTTAAATCGATTGTTTCAAACTGCGGACGTTCTTGATGAGTTTCTAATTTTTGGAGAGTAAGCAAGTCATTAATTAAATTAATTTCTTTAGTACATTCCTGTTCGAGGATATCTAAATATCTTGCTTGCCTTACCTCATCAATCTGGGGTTGGCGTAAATTACGTAGCGCCATACGCATATTGGTAAGAGGATAGCGCAAACGGTCGCTCATGTTGCTCAAAAACTCATCTTTAAGTTCGTTAAGTTCGCGCAACTGCTCGACGTATTGTCGTGTTCTCTCATACAACTTGGCTTGAACTTCCAAACTGCGTTGTAGTTGAGCCGTGCGCTCGTCTACAAGGGTTTGTACTTGCTTAAGCGTTTGTGTCTGAATAATCGCATTACTGATTTGAGCGCAAACCATTTCTACGATGTTTAATTCAGCTTGCTGCCAATTGCGACGTTGCTTTTGCTGTAGTACCAAGAAACCTAAGACTTTACCTTGGCTTTCTAAAGGCATTAGTAGCGCTGCTGGTAATTTATCTAAAACAAATACCGGAGCAATTGTAGAGGTATCTTTACGCCTATCTGAATTGTCATTTATAGTTACGGGTTTAGAAGCTTTATAGGCACGTTGAGATATACCGCAATCTGCCAGCGAGTAAGATTCTTCAAGAGATTTTAATTCTTCACAAAGCGAAGAATCTTCCTCCGTACACCATTCACTGACAACGGTAGCTTTAGCTTTGGGAATTTGGGTTTTGGCGCGAATTCTAAATAAGGGATCTGAGTATTTTAATAATATTAATAAACCACGGTCTGCTGCTAAAGCTTCTGCTGTAGAGGAAACCACCAACTGAAGCATCTGATTAAATTCTAAGTTGCTGCGGTTGAGTATAGTTAATTGCTGAATCAAACTTTGGTGCTGTTCGCTTTTTCGCACCTGCTGTTTTTGTGAAGCAATTATTCGTGATTGTGCTACTTGAGCAAAAGCAATAGCACAACAAGATTCCACAGCCCTTAAAAGTTGTTTTTCTGAATCACTCCACTCATAGGGTTCGCATTTTATGAGACTAATTACGCCGTTATTCTCACCGCCGAAACGGGTTGGAATTGCTAGTACAGCTTTTATTGGTAAAAGAAAATTTTGGCATCCAATTACTAAGCTTTCCTGAATTGTGGAAATATCGTCGATAGTAAATGGTTCGGCTGCACATTCTACCACCGGTAATTCCAATTGCTCTATTGAAAACGCTTCTGTTGGACTGGGTAAACCAAGATAATCTTTTTGAGCGCCCCAACTACCAGTAGTAGGCTCTTCTCGATTGCGATCGGTTACTAAACAACAGTAATCTACCTCGAAGGCACTTCCTACCAATCGAGCGATTTCTTGCAGCATCCTATCGGTAGGAGTACTACTAGAGATAATTTGATTGATTTCGTATACCAACCGATGGGCAGGTGTTTCCTGATGCTGCATCAGCTTAAAATGGTACTGTTCTAGGTCTTCTTGTTCATCTGGGCACTGCGGCGGCGATGTTATTATACGCTTTTTCATTTGTGGCACATTCTTGGATAATGACCCCATTGTCGTTTTACCCAACCTCCTGGTATTTTATTTACCTTGACTTTTTGTAACTGCACCCTAATGAACCAATTTCGGTTCTGCAAATAAATTCTTTCACCTGTTATAGCCCCTTTCTATCTAAAATGACTTTCGTCATTGGTATATTAAAAATCTTTCCGCGAGTAAATAAATATTATAAGTATACTGAAATGCTTCTCATACTTTGAGTAAGTCTTGGCGGATGCCAGTTAGCACTTTTTCTTTTCTCAGACCCAGAATATCCTTATCTACAAGTTCACACAAACCGTATTTTCTCTAGAGTAGAATCTAAGACTCTGCGAATACCATCCGCATTCCCACTGAAGACAAGAGCTATAATCGTACTATTTATTGCCGTCAAAAGCGACTTTCAAGATTTTTTGATGGCCGCTGGTATAAAAATTAGTTTCAATTGCCAACAAGTAAAAAAAGCAAATAGGGGATGGACTCGTTTATTTTAAGTTGAATGCGACTCGGACATCTATTTTTAACCTTCTAACTCCTATTGTTAAGGAACACTTACTTATTAGGCTCAAGGTTTGCATATGTCAAGTATTGCCATACCCCTTATTAATCATCAACATGCTGTTAAAAGCCTTTATAAAATACATACATTCCTTAGATTTTATTAATATAGTTTTTATATTAAATATTTAAAAACAAAAATAGACAACAATAAGGCAGCCCAATGATTGCTTCAGATAGAATCATTGGGCCCAGTTGTAAGAAAATAAATTAGCCTTTGTTACTCTCTACACTCAGAGGAACCATATCGCCGGTTTTTGTTAGTCCTAATAGCATTGGTTGTTGGGCTTGAATTAATTGACCTGTTAGTACGCAGCGTTCTTCCTGCTCGGATGTAGCGGCTATAGTTGCTCGAATGTCAGCACGCGAGAATCGCGGCTTCCACTCACCCGATTTTTGCTGGACATAATTCCATAAAATATCTCTAATTAATGCCTGATATCCTTGATTCCCTGACAGTTCTTTTAACTTATCTTTTAGCTCCCGTTCTAAGCGGATGCTTGTAACTTCCATTTCGGTTGTAGGGGTGCGAGCAATCGTATGCATGATTTTCTCCTTAAAACTATAGACAGGATAGTAATACAAGTGTAGTATGTTTATAGAAATGTTCAACAGGTGAAATTTTCTGTGATATCAATTCAGCCATACTCCACTTCCCCATCTGTTTCCAACTATCAAGCAAGTTGGGAATCAGCAGCCACGGGAGTGGAGTATTTATTTATGGGTGAATTTAATCGAAATCACGGGCAATTTAGACGAAGTAATCAAGATAGTGAATATACAAAAATTATTTATTTACTCAAACAGCTCAAACCAGATAAAACAAGCGGGAGGTACTGGCGATATAGCCGTACCAGATATTAAATAAAAGACTTCAGGAGTCAACATTTAACCCCCGCTTTCTTGAAAAAAGAAGCGGGGGTTTTTCATGAGGAGCCAAAATGCGATGAGCATAACGCAAGTACTAGAAAAATCCGTGGTCGTATTTTCACAAAATTACTTACCGCTATGTCGAGTCAACATTAAGCGGGCGGTCGTACTTTTAGTGACCCAAAAGGCAGAACCATTGGATATTACCACGGAAAGTGGTTGGTATATCAGCTCGCCTAACTTGATAGTCTACGTTCCGAAGCATATCCGTTTAAAGATTGCTTCTCGCGAGCGAGCATGGAAATTACCTCCCGTCAATAGACGCGGAATTTTACGTCGCGATCGCAATAGTTGCCAATACTGCGGTAGCAACAAAAATTTAACTCTCGATCACGTGATGCCCCGTTCTCGTGGTGGTCGTCATACCTGGGAAAACGTTGTTGCTGCTTGTTTTAATTGTAACTCTTGCAAAAGCAACCGTACCCCTAAAGAAGCTGGAATGCCACTTCGTACAAAACCTAAAGCACCCGTTCATCCGACTATTTCTTTTGCAGAACAGTTTTGGAAGGGTGTTGTGCAAGCCAACCTGGATTAACAGGAGAGCATGAGCAATGCTAAAACTTACTTATACAGAAAACAGTTTTTACCTAGAGCTTTTAACTCAGTCCGTAGAAGAATGGATACAAGCCCGAGTAATATTAACTTTACGAATCGGACAAAGCTTGTGCGTTGAACCCAGTACTGCATCTTTTTTGCTCCCTGCTGATTTACCGGGTTTAGGAAAACTACAGACTGAACTTAAACAAGATAATAACCGCGAAGTTATAGAGTTATATGCTTGCGATAGAGAGTTTTTAGAAGTTTCTCTAAGAGGTTATTGGCTGTCAGTTAGCTCTCAAAATATGAGCGGTGGTTTCGTTACGTCCATGAGCGACAACACAGAATGCTTCTTACACAAACTTTGGTTGGAAGCTCGTAAAAATGCTTCTGTTGCTATTGAGTAATTTGAATGCAGAACATTTTAGGCAATCTAGACGAGAACAATCTTACTTCTGGTCTAGTTTGTCGTACAATTTTTGATTTTTGATTTCTTATTTCTGAATTAAAAAAAATTATAAAACCCCTTGACGATTTTGTAGTATAATTGTAGTATTAAATTATTGAAGCGCAAGACAAATATTTCTAAACCTAAAAAAGGCTAATCATTATATCTGTTTATTGCTGAAAGTATAAATATTATTCCGAACCTTGGAAACTGAATAATATGTTGTATTAATCCTAATTCCAAATTACAGATTATACTTGCCTCGTATCCTAACAGATAAAGCTTACATACTTTTTCGTAACTATAACGACCCTAAGGTAGCGATATTCAGGTAACTGAATCAGCGACAGCATTCACAGTCTCACGTTAGACTCCGGATGCGTGCCCACTGCTTGGATAAAACCAAGTAAGAGCGGTAGTAATGTCATAGCTTTTTCAACTTGTACGAGGGAAAAATTAAGTTAGCAGTTAGGATTTATAGCTGATAACTAACAACTAACAACGAATAATTCGTTTCGCGCCCCGATATAAAAAGCTTACATACTAGCTCATTGGTAGAGCATTCGGCTATTAACCGACTGGTAGTAGGTTCAAATCCTGCGTATGAACAACAGCTTTTTAAACTTGCGCGAGATGATTAAAAATAAAATTTAAAAATCTAAATCTAAATTAATAAACCTTAATTGGTTGATGATGGAAGTGCATTATGTCTGTTCAAGTTTTAGAAATTGTAGAACAATTAAAATCATTGAGTTTAGTTGAAACAACTGAGTTAGTTAAACAAATTGAAGATACTTTTAATATCGATGCTTCTCGATATCAAATTAAAGTACCTGTTGTAACTGATCAGATTACAGATGAGAAAGAAGTTGAAAGTCAGCAAACAGAATTTGATGTAGTCTTAGAAGAAGTTCCCTCTAATAAAAAGATTGCAATTCTGAAATTGATACGAGGGATAACAGGTTTAGGTTTGAAAGAAGCAAAAGACTTTGTTGATTCAGTTCCTCAAACTGTTAAAACCGGAATTGCAATTGCGGAAGCTGAAGATATTAAACAACAATTGGAAGCTGTGGAAGCGAAAGTTTCTCTAAAGTAATTGAGAATGAATGACGAAACTAGGAATTACAAAACAGAAGCTGATATCAAGAGTTTGATTGCTAAGTTTGAAAATTTTACCTTACCGCGTTCGGAATGGAATCATCAAGCGCATTTAACTGTTGCGCTATGGTATCTGAATCGCGATGACGAACAAGAAGCTATAAATATTATTCGTCAAAGTATTCAAAGGTATAACGCGGCTATGGGTATCAAAACTACCAAAGATGGTGGTTATCACGAAACTCTAACTCTGTTTTGGGTTCGGATGGTGAGTCACTATTTATCGGTTAATAAAGAAAAAAGTTCTATCCCAGAAACGACAATTGCTATTTATAGAATTTACAGAGATAAGCATTTACCGTTTCAATATTACAGTCGGGATTTACTGATGTCTTGGGAAGCTCGTACTAATTGGGTAGAACCTGATTTTAAACCTTTGATTTGAATTAATAGAAATTGTTGCCGTGTCCCAACAAAGAAAGCTTACATACTAGCCAAACGGTAAAGGCGAAGGACTTAAGTTCCTTTATTTCCGGGTTCGATTCCTGGGTATAAACAAACAGCTTTATTAACTTACATGGCGACATTGAAAAATCATAATTTCTATTATCTAAACTACAGTAATTATTGCTGCGCCCTAACTGAAAAAGCTTACATACTCACCTAGTGGCCTAAGGTACTTGACTCATAATCAAGCAACTCGAAAGAGTTCGTGGGTACCCTTCGGGAACACCTTCGGTGAACAAATCCCACCTATGAACAAACGGCTTTTTCAACCTGCGCGGCAACATATAAATTAGTTTGTAGTTGCACTTTAGCGCTCTAAAAAAAGTTTCTACGACATTTTTTGACATCAAATAAATAGTAATTGTTGCCGCATCCTAACTTTGAAAGCTTACATACTAGCCAAATGGTAAGGCGAAGGTAATGGGTACCTTAATTTCTAGGTTCGATTCCTGGGTATATCAACAACAGCTTTTTTGACTTGTGCGGTGATGTTTAAAAGATGCGCGGTCATCGCTACTACGAACCAATTAATTATATACATAAAAGATAGTTGTTGCCGCGCCCAAATGAGCAGGAGCTTACATACAAAATCTCTCTCCGGAAGGTTTTAATCAAGTAATAAAGCTCCTCAAACTTGCGCGGTGATGATAAAAAAATCATTGACAAGCGTGCGACTTCTATCTCCGTAATCCAAAATTGTTAGTGGAGATGAAAAAATGAATACAGCAGAAAAAGATTTACGTTTAGAATTAATTAATACCTTACTAACCACTCCTCACCGCGAGTTAGAAAAGGTAGCAGAATTTCACAAAATAATTATTGAACTTGACCCGCTTTTTTACGGACATTTGGCTGTATGGTATCAGCAAAATGGTGATGTCCGCGACCATAAGGAAGTTTTTGTGGGACATTTGTTAACTAGCAATATTGAAGAACATCGGGATGCTGGTTTTGTAATGTTACAGGAATTCCCTCCTTATCAAGTTGCTCGGATTGTGGACTTTATGAAGCAGCAACGTGGTAAAGTTCCGCGTTCAACACGTACTGCTGTGACTCGTTATTTGAAAGCACGGGAGATAAACCCACAATTTTTTGACCGTGCGGCTTTACGGGGACGTAAAGCGATGAAGCATTTGTATGCGACATTGCACATCAAACCAGGTCAGCGTGCGGATGCTGTGCTGTTTAAAGGGACACCACCCGAAGACAGTCTTGCTTATATGTTGAAGCAAATAGCGAAGGCTGAAACTCCAGCGGAACAAGCAGCTTTGATTGTTGAGCATAATATTCCCTACACTATCGCTATTGGAGCGGTGAAGCAATTAACACCGACTGTATTAGTGGCTTTAATTAACTCCATGTCACCGCAAGAGGTTATTAACAACCTGAAATCATTGCAAGCTCGGGGTGCGATGGAACACCCAGAAGTAAAAGCTTTGATTGATGGGAAGTTAGAGGAAGGTGCAGTAAGTAAGCGAGTATCTGCATTCAAAGCGACTGTTGCTAACGATGCAGCTAAATTAGATGCTACAACTGCTGCAAAGCTTGAAAAAGTCGCCAACGAGCAAGTTAAGAAACGCGGAAAAATTCGTAAATCAACAGCTTTACTGGTTGATAAATCTGGTTCGATGGATAAAGCGATTGAAATCGGTAAGCGTTTAGCTGCGATGATTTCGGGTATTACTCAAGCTGATTTATTTGTCTACGCTTTTGATAATATGCCTTATCCGGTGAAAGCAGAAGGAAGCGAGTTGAGTGATTGGGAACGCGCTTTCAAGATGATTAAAGCTGGTGGTGGTACAAGCTGTGGTTGTGCTGTGGAAGCAATGCGTTTGAGAAAGCAAGTTGTCGAACAGTTCATCATGGTGACTGACGAAGGTGAAAACTCAGCACCTTATTTTGCAGAAGCTTACAGCAAGTACAGTAAAGATTTAGGTGTTACACCCGAAGTAATTATTGTCAGAGTTGGTTACGCAAGCAATTGGGTAGAAGCCCAATTAAAGCAGAAGCAAGTA
Source organism: Rivularia sp. PCC 7116 (assembly GCF_000316665.1). Classification (GTDB taxonomy): domain Bacteria; phylum Cyanobacteriota; class Cyanobacteriia; order Cyanobacteriales; family Nostocaceae; genus Rivularia. The sequence continues at coordinate 8,122,766 of NC_019678.1, forward strand.
CAGGTAGATACCTTTACTTTCAACGGTGATTACTACTCTTTACCTAACCTGGTTCCATTGTTGTCTCGTCCGTCAAGATTGGAATTGTTGATGGAAATTATGGAGACTGCTTTACCTATTCGGGATGATAAGTAAACAGGTTAAAGGTTAAAGGTTTAGTTAAAAATTAGAAATTAATTATCCGTGTCATCAGTGTCATCTATTTAATCCGTGATATTGAATAATGGTGAATATCAACGCAACAATTGACTTTGATGAATCAGCCTTTTATTCGCAATCCTAAGTTGACTGTGAACGAACAACTTAAACAAACCATTTCTGTGGTTGGTGAAAATATTCGAGTTCGTCGGTTTGTGAGGTTTGTTTTGGGAGAAAAGATTGATTAACCTCACCCCAACCCTCTTCTTAACAAGGAGAGGGAGCTTTAAATTCTGGAGGTGATATTAATGAGTAATATGCAAACTGCTTATAAGTTAGCTGCTGCTTCTGTACGTCAGCGCTTTGCGGAGCAGCATCCAAAAATATTGGATATTTTAAATCTAATTAGTAAAGATGATATTGCGGTTTATTCTGGTAGTTTCGATAAGGTTGAAGAGGTTTTAAAGTCTTTGACGGTTCCTTATAATATGAATCCAAACTCTGCAAAACTTAAGGCTGAAATTGCTTTTATGAATTGTTCTGGTAGTTACGATAATAAATTAATTACAGATTTATCAAAACAAGTTGAAAACGGTAAGTATTTAGTAAGTTCTGATTGGGCTTTGGGTCATTTTATCGCAAAAGCTTTTCCTAATACTGTAAAGCCGACTAAAAATACGACAAAAGATGAAGTTATTTCCGTTGAAGCTAATTTAAACAGTTTATGGTCTGAAGTTGTTGTTTTGGGTGCAGATCCACAGTGGTGGTTGGAAACTAGCAGTCATCCAATTGAGATATTAAACCCCGACAAGGTAAGAATTGAAGCTGCTAGCCACGATTTACTAAGAGGTTATAATGCTCCGGTGGTAGCTGTTAGTTTTGATTGGGGAAAGGGTCATGTTTTTCATGTAATTTCTCATTTTTGGTGTAAGAGAACGCGAAATTTAACACCCAGGCATCAAGCTCCCTGTACTGACTTTCTCGAAGCTGGTATGAAGTTGAGCCCCGAAGGGATTGAAAAGGTTTTGCGGGAAACTAATATTCAAGCTAATACTTTAAATTTTGCTCAGATTCAAAGTGCTGCGACTGCCACTGAGTTGATTGCCCAATTATGTGTTAAAGCTGTTGGGAAGCTAGTGATGAGCCGTTAAAAATTACGAATTATACTTACTCTTTGGATAAAAAATACAGCAAATTCATCATCCTTTTAACTTTTGGATACTTATAAAGGTTGACATAATTATTGAATTCGCAATACAAATGTAGTACGCAATGAATAATATCTAGTTAAACCAAATTCAAGCATTCTAAATTATCTATAAATAACTGTATTTATAGCCTCGTGACTTTCCAAGAGAGGTGAAATATGAGCATATTCAAAGTCGAAGTTGTCGAAATTAATCGTGTCGAATCTCATCCCAATGCTGATAGATTAGATATTGTCTCCATGAGCGGAATGGGATATCAAGTTATTTCAGCAAAGGGTAATTTTCAAGTTGGTGATTTAGCTTTTTATTTTCCTATTGATAGTATTATCCCTGACAAGTACGTGGAAGAATTCGGGATAGGTTCTTATTATTCAAAAAAGCTTCGTGCTGCAAAACTACGGGGAATCTTTTCGGAAGGTTTGCTGATTCCCGTTGGTGAAAACTTTACAGGGAATATTGGAGATGATTATACAGAACACTTCGGAATTACTAAATATGAATATCCAATTCCTAAAACAATGAATGGGGACATGGAAAATCATATCGGACATTATAAATTCCCTGCTCCTCAGCATCTAAAGCGCTATCCTGATATCTTTGTTAATTGAGAAGAAGTAGTAATTACCGAGAAAATACACGGAACTAACTTTACTGTTTTAGTAGACGCTGATTCTACAGTAAAAATTGGCAGCCACAACTACTTTTGGAAAGATAACGAAACTAACAAAAACCTTGTTTACATTCGCGCTTATCACGAAAGCGAAGCTTTACAAAAACTTCCAGCAGATACTCAAGTTTTTGGAGAAATCTATGGCGTACAGGATATTAAATACAGTTTAAAAAACGGTAAAATCGGTGTTGCTTTATTTGCTGTACGTCGCGGTAAAGATTTTCTTAATTACCAAGATTTTGTTGCTTTCTGCCAAGAGTTTGATTTACCAACAGCACCACTACTTTACTCTGGTGCTTACAGTAGAGAAATTGTTTCTAAATTCAATAATAAAGATAGCGCACTTTCCCCAGATTGCATGATGGAAGGTGTAGTTATTCAACCGGCAATAGAAAGAACTCATCCACTTTTCGGAAGAGTAACTTTGAAATTAATTAGTGATAGATATTTGCTTCGTAAAGGCGGAAGCGAACTGCATTAATTTGGTAATGGGTAATACCCTCAGACTAGAAGTCTGGGGCTACATAAACAAAGCCCACCTGCGTGGGCTAATAAACGGTTTGAAAAATGAATAATAACCTAATACTTTTTAACTTTCTCGAACATTTATCCCTTCACAATCAACCTTTTGTATTACGACATAACGGTAAACCACCGGAATGGGATGATGAAGTGTTGCATCAAGAAGCATATAATTATAATCCCGAATTGTACGCTCTTTTTAGCGTTATCGAAACAGTTACACCAGAACAGCGTTTACGCATTCTTTTTCAAATTTTAAGAGCTTCTCGAAAAGGGTTTTCTCACAACCTTCGTTTAACTCTAGAAAGTGTTACCCATTTTCTATTAACTATTCTTCACCCAGATAAAGTATTAACCGCATTTCTAGCTTTAAAACGAGTTAGAGCAAATCATAAACATACGACTAGAGCAATTCTTAAATACATTTTTGAGCATCCAGAATGCTTTGATATGGCTATTTGTCGTCGCCCCGCTGTTGTGGATTGTTTGGAACACGCTTTGGGTAAAAATGTCGCTCGTGCTTGTGCAAAAATTGTCTCTTCGGGTGCAGACGAAACTTATTTGAATCAAAATTTATTCCGGTTTGTCAACGATAAGCAACGGGTAAAATCTATTCTGCAATTCCTTTACCGTCACCAAGCATTTCAAAACAGTGGTGGCGAGTATGTAAAAGTACATCAAAAATACACTGCAATTTTAGAAAGTCAACAAGAAAGACCTAAAACCGTTACAGCGACAAATCGGGGTGATATTTCAGCCACCCTAGTTCATCTTTACCGTGGTGGTAAATCCCAGCAACTTATGGAAGCTGTGGAAAATGACGTTAAACAAGCAGCAGCTAAATTACCTCGTTTTGACGGAACCCTAGCGCTAGTGTTTGACGCTTCCGCTTCCACTCAAAGTTATGGCGATCGCCAATTTTGCTGTTTGGCTCAATCGGTTGCTTTAAAGTTGGTTTTGGAGCAGTGCTGCACTAAAGTAAAAGTCTATCAAGTTGGCGGTACAGTTGATAGATTACCGATGCCAGAAGGATATTCCGACATTGCTACATCTGTATTAGATGCTGTTAAAGGAAACCCAGACGTAATCGCAATAGTTTCTGATGGTTACGAAAATCTTTACCCAGGTAATTTGAGTCGAGTGGTAGCAACATTACCTCAAATAGGTATTGAGACACCGATAGTATTTTGCCACAGTAAGTTTACCAAACAAGACGATTTAGAATTACGTCGTCCGTCTACAAATCTTCCTCAATTAGAATTTTGGCATGAAGAAGATTTTAAAAATTTACTTCTTTCTATATTGGCAATAGTTAGCGATAAAAGTGAAGCTAGTTTACGCGAGTTTCTATTAGAACAACTTTCACAACTTGAAAAGCAATTTATTATATGTGAAAGCGATTTAGAAAAATCAAAATTAGAAGCTTTCGTATCTAATCCTGAAGAAGCTATTGCGAAATAAAAACATCTGATTTTTTCAAAACAATATCTTATTGGGAGCATCTTGCTCCCTATTCCCAATTATGAATTATCATCAATTAGTACCACAGGCATTTGATTTGTCTGCTTACCGATTTGGTATTCCCCAAAAATCGGGAATTATGACAGTTATACCAATTTTCGGAAGTAATGTAGAAAATGCAAACAAGTTCGCTCCACCACTTTCAGGTTTAAAACTAACTCAAGTACGCGGTTATGGGAATATGGAAATTACGAACCATTCTCAAGGTATCGCGATCCTCCCCCTACATATGGGTTACATCCAAGACAAAGCCCAAAATCATGCTTTGTGTCGTAGCGCTTTTATTGCTCAAGGACAAAAGCTGATGTTTGAAGATGCTTGCTGCGTACAATCCGGACAAGGTGGATTCTTAGAAGAACGCGAACAGTGGTTTTTTATTCTACCTTTGTTTCTTCGAGAAGAAGCGCTTAAATTACAAGGTCAAAAAAGCTATAGTAAGCTGTGGAATGCTATTAGTAGATTAAATCAATATTTTGGCTTACAAAATCGCGGACATTTAGAACAAATTCTTAGTAGAAAACGAGCATTTTTAACGCAATATCAAAGTCGTTTTGAATTGCTTAGGGGACAAACGGGAGCTTTATTTATTCTTGGTGACAAGTTAGCTGGTATTGAAATTGCTCCTAATGCAGCTTACTTTCAAGAAGTTTGGATGTCTTTAGTTTGCTTCTGTTACGGTGTCGCAGCTATGTATTTCGACAAGGATGGAACATCCCAGGATATTATTCCGTTTTCGGCGACGAATTTAGCAGAATTACGCCAGCAACTAATAGAGAGTCGGCAGCAGATGTACGCCGAAGTTCAAAGTAATTTGGCAAAGACTCCACCGGAGCAGTTTGAAGTGACTAAGCAAGAAAAGTTTTTAAATTTGCGCTTGAAAACGATAGAAGGTAACAATTTTGCTGGTGAGTTTGTGGAAGAAGATGGAAATTTAGTTTATGCTTCTGTGTTTGCTAAATCGGAGTATGCTTTGAGTGTTTAGAATTCTCGATATTAACCAAAATCTACGGAGACGTTACACTGTAACGTCTCTACATTATTAATTCGTTTTCTGTGTATTTATAATTATCTTAGGAATGGCCGCAACTGGCACATTTTGCTTGTAGGGTGCTGTGACAGTTCGCTTGATTTCTAACGTAATAATAAGATGTTCCTGTCACGCACCAACCAAAGCCTTATGACAATTGCGTAAGTCCCGTATCTATAAAACTGTTGACAAAATAATTATTTTTGTAATACAATGTAGTACATAAGGAACTGAGTTAGGTAAAGTATTCAGCCCCCCTGATGCCAAATTCGGGAAAAACTGCACAAAGCGGTCATATGAATACTATTGCGCTGACCACCCGTCCTTTAAAATTTAATTATATTTAATCCAGTAGGAACTGAGTTGGATAAATCATTCTCACAACCTTGATGCCAAATTTGGGATAACTACATATGAATGTATATGTCAGTAAAAGAATGTTATTACGCTAACCGCTTGTCCTACCTATAATAAACTTAGCTATTATTAATGCAATAGCAACTCAGTTGGATGTAGTATTTCATGATTCCGGATTCCAAATCCGGTTACACTGCCCCAAAGCAGTTTATAAGAAATGCTTACGTGCTAACTACTCGTCCTATTTAAGCTTCGATCTAGTCACTAAAAAATTTTAAACAAAAGAAATTAAATAAACCACTTGCGTGCCCTAACAGCCAAGAGCTTACATACTTTAGTACGAGAGGAACTGTACCGTTACCAAAAGTAACGGGCGAGAAGCAAAAAAGACGCTGAGAATCTGGGAGGTTGGCTTGAAAGTAGCTATCCTTTAAAGAGTGTGTAGTAACTCACCAGCGGAGTTTCTTTTGAGTGATGAACGCTTTGCCCTGACGACTTGCACGCAGGTGGTTTCTCAATTTTAAATATTATTAACTGGACTTTTAATTGTTTAATTTATAAATTATAATTCTATATCCTTTTGTTTAAAATCCAAAACTAAGGCATTTATAATTAAAATCTAAAATGATATAGACTTCCCTAACACTGAAAAAGCCCTTCCTCTCTAAACCGGAAAATATGGAATTTGACTATTTTGGGCAAGAAAACTCTCGCAGTAATAATAATCGCCAAACCTTGCTTGCTAGTGGTTGGCGACCTTTTTATAGAGAATTAAGTTGGGAATTTTTGTGGCAGTTGTTATCTAATGACTCTCAAGAATTAACTCAAAAAACTTTAAATTTAACTAGTAGCCTCGCAGAGACTCTAGGACGAAACCATTATGCTTGGTGGGCAAATATCATAAGTTTGACTTCAGAAGATACACGTTACGAACTTGAGAAGTATTGGAATTATATAACACCCGAACCACTAACACCAGACCACCGCTATAAAGATATTTTGAGTACCGAAACGCCGATAGTTCAATTTGTTAGCCGCAGCAGCATTCCAATTGACTATCTATTGAATCGGCTTCAGGAAATTACAGTATTTCGAGTTCTTAACTTATTAAACTCTCCTGATTTGATTACTCAGTATTATCAGGAACGAGATTTTTATTTACCTATTGAAAAATTTAACAGTTGGGAACGTTTGGAGGTCATCAATACAGTTTATGCCTATTGGGCTAAATATGACGTTTGGCTGCAAATCGAACCTTACGAGAGGGGAAGAAGACAATACACTTTAATGGCAACAAATTTAGGGCCATTAATTAATAAAGGGACTTGCGATTTAGCTGTAATGTTAAGTGGGTATCAAAGTCGCGTAGGGAAAGTCAATACTCAGTTTTCTATTAATAGTTTTCCTCAAGATATTCGGGATTTTACTGACAACGTACAGCAAGCGGTTTTAAATCAAAACCAGCTTGCCGTAGTAGTACACGGTGAACCTGGAACTGGTAAAACCGTATGGACGCAAGCAGTCGCAAAAGAAGTTCTTGTTCCTTTAGGATATGTGATTTTTATATTAGATCATGATGCTATTTCTAATTTTGTTCCACCAAATTATTTAGAAAGGATTTGCATCATAATTAACGAAGCAGATAACTTAGCCCAAGATCGCGCAAGTGAAGTAGCCCAGTACAGTAATAAAACGGAACACATCTTGAGCTTATTAGATGGAACATTATATCAAAGTGTAATTGAAGAATCTGAGTTTCAAGTTAAGCAGCGACTGGTTATATTAATGACTTGTAACACTACAGAAAGACTAGATCCGGCAATGTTGCGTAAAGGCAGAGTTGATTTGATGTATGAATTTAATCATAAATATGTCTAATTAATTGATATAAATAATCGGTGATGCGAAAAACTAAATCTTGCGGCTTTATAGTAATGAGAAAGCAACCTCAAATAAGCTTTCTTTTAATGCATAAAAAGCCCGGAACTGTAAATATTTACGATATCCCAAAAGGTCATATTGAATTCGGAGAAAATGAAGTAAATTGTGCTTTAAGAGAATTATCTGAAGAAACTGGTATTTTACTTAAAGATATAGATTTAGATACTAATTTTCGATATACGGAAACTTATCAGACTAAATATAAGCGATTTAAAGGAGAAAAAGTAGAAAAAACTTTAGTAATATTTTTGGGCTGGCTCAAAAATGAAGTTGATTTAAAGCTAACAGAACATTACGGTTCTCAATGGGTAGAGTGGAATCCACCGCATATCATTCAAGAAAAAACAATTAATCCTTTATTAGAACAGTTAAACAAATATTTAATTATCTGAAGATAATTATCTTAATATACATTCTTTCCAGATGAAAAACGAAAGCAACAGTCATTAATTTTTAAATATCAATTTACATTCCAAGCTAACTTTTAGAAGCTACAAACTCAATATTCGTAGCAGTATATTTTAAAAGAGTATGCTCTGTTAGCCATTGGTCTATGAATTCAAATGTATGATAATTACCATAAGAAATACTATTCTTTGGCAAAAGTTGTCTATGCCAAATGTCAAGCAGTTCGAGCTTGCTTTGTTCGGCAAGTTTTTTAACTGTATTTTTGCTATACAATCGGTCATGATAATAATCCCCCCGAAGATGCGCTAAACGCTGAGTCCATGAAAGGTAATAGGGAAGAAAGAAACAAAAAAAGAGACCTGATGGTTTTAAGATTCGTTTAATTTCTTGAAGGGAAGCTAGATGATTGGGAACATGTTCAAGTACTCCAAAACTTAAAACAACATCGAAGCTTGTGTCTTTAAAAGGTAGCTCATAAGAATGCTCTAAGGGGATAATATTGATAGAGGATTTTTCGAGAATAGGGGTGGTTTGATTAAAGCTAGAGTCATCAGCACCATGCACGTCACAAGCGATAATCTGGGCACCCATTTCCTGCATCAGGTAAGAAATATGCCCTTTGCCACAACCCCAATCAAGTATCTGTAATTCATCCAAGCTTTTGTCAAACCAGTATTCACAAAAAGCTTTTACGTAGCTAGTTAGGTAGAGATAAACGTTTTGGGAAGCCGGATTTCTCAAAAAAGCATGACTATCTACGTTTAACGTTAAATTAACTATTTGTTGGTTCAAAAGTTGGGATTCTTGAAAATGCCTGCGTCTTAGAGAAACAAGGGTTTTGCTGTTCATTACAAAAATTTACCTTAATTTAGAAAACAAGACGCATTTGTTATATCTAAGCTAATCGTTACTTTTTATTAGCTTTTTCTAAAGCCAGATCGCTATATTCCTTGTATAGTTTAATTCTTGATTGTGCCTCTTTAAAACGACTATGACTAGATGGTACTTCAGCCATCAAATCAGAAGCATATTGCCATTTAGCTGCTACTTCCAACCACCTAGCAGAAGTATTGGTTTTCTTCCCATCTTCAACAGCTTGATTCGCAACTCGTACCGCAATGTAAAAAATATCATCTTCTACTTGAGAAGGTGCGTTAGAAACTTTTGGAGAACTTTTTACAGTAGGGGTATTCAATTGGTTTTTGTTTATATCTGAGGGCTTTAAAGATTTTGTTTTCGTTACATCAGGTATTTTCTGTTTAGAAGCTACTGTCTCTATTGAATTATTAATTTTACTACCTAAAAAATAGTAAGCTATCCAACCCGCTGACAACAACAGTAAGCACAAAGCTATAATATCTATCATCCCCCTTAAGAATGACTTATTTTTTTTTGTTTTATTACTTACTATTAAATGCCGAGAAGATTGAGGTTGAGGAATTTGCGGTTTTTGTGATTCTTTCTTACTATCTTTTAAGTCTTTAACTAATTGCCGTAGTATATTAGGTTTTTTTAAAGTAATTTCTTCTGACCACAGCAATTGGTTTTCTGGGTCACGATTTATTTCTTCCAACCACAGTAGTTGTTGTTCGCGGACAATACGGCTATTTATATTGACTCTATGGACATTGCGAGGTCCGATAGATTCTAGTATTTGCTTAATCTGCTGTACTAAAGTCGATTTCACTAGGTTTTCTTCGGTGCGAGCTTCACATAAAAGTTGTAATACCCCACTATCAAATACCGCTCTAGTTCTCACACCAGAATTAGCTAACTTTTCATTCAACACTTGAATAATTGCTGCAATACTGCCTTGACTGGCCTGCGAAGCAATATCATTTATCTGATTTACCATTTGTAAAGTAGTAATTGTTTGTCAAACTCAAGTTGTTAACAGACAATCTAATTTAAAAGAATCAAAGATTTTGTTCCTTAGAAACTTGTTTAAACTTCTATTTTACTTTGATTGTATGTTGAAAAATATAAAGTTGACAAACAATATCATAAAAATAAAGTCTCCTTCAAATACAACGAAGGAGACTTTATCAAATTAAAAACCTGGCACCGAGCTATTTTCACAGGAGGCAACCCTCCAACTATCGTCGCCGCAACAGCGTTTCACCTCTGAGTTCGGGATGGAATCAGTGTGGTTCCACTGTGCCATAGGCACCAGGAAACTTGTAGGGAATACAGAGTCCCTGAAGGCTGCATATTAACGCGAATAATTTTGTTTGTATTTACAATGATTGTTGGTTTGAGGTCAAGCCCTCGGTCTGTTAGCATGGCTCGGCTACATACATTACTGCACTTCCACCTACCACCTATTAACGGATATTCTTTCCGTGACCTTACTGGCTTATGCCATGAGAACACTCATCTTGAGGTGGGCTTCCCACTTAGATGCTTTCAGCGGTTATCCGCTCCGCACTTGGCTACCCAGCGTTTACCGTTGGCACGATAACTGGTACACCAGCGGTGCGTCCCTCCCGGTCCTCTCGTACTAAGGAGGACTCCTCTCAATGTTCTTGCGCCTGCACCGGATATGGACCGAACTGTCTCACGACGTTCTGAACCCAGCTCACGTACCGCTTTAATGGGCGAACAGCCCAACCCTTGGGACGTACTTCCGCCCCAGGTTGCGATGAGCCGACATCGAGGTGCCAAACCTCCCCGTCGATGTGGACTCTTGGGGGAGATCAGCCTGTTATCCCTAGAGTAACTTTTATCCGTTGAGCGACGGCCATTCCATTCTGAGCCGTCGGATCACTAAGGCCGTGTTTCCACCCTGCTCGACTTGTAGGTCTTGCAGTCAAGCTCTCTTATTGCCTTTACACTCGACGCACGGTTTCCAAGCGTGCTGAGAGAACCTTTGCGCGCCTCCGTTACCTTTTAGGAGGCGACCGCCCCAGTCAAACTGCCCATCTGAAACTGTTCCTCTTCCGGCTCACGGAAGTAGGTTAGAATTCTAGCTTCGCTAGAGTGGTATCTCACTGTTGGCTCCACATTCCCCACAAGGAATGATTCAACGCCTCCCACCTATACTGCGCAAGCCAAGCCCGAACCCAATTCCAGACTACAGTAAAGCTTCATAGGGTCTTTCTGTCCGGGTGCAGGTAGTCCGTATCTTCACAGACAATCCTATTTCGCCGAGCCTCTCTCCGAGACAGTGCCCAGATCGTTACGCCTTTCGTGCGGGTCGGAACTTACCCGACAAGGAATTTCGCTACCTTAGGACCGTTATAGTTACGGCCGCCGTTCACCGGGGCTTCAGTCGTTAGCTTCATTCCGAAGAACTGACCAACTTCCTTAACCTTCCGGCACTGGGCAGGCGTCAGCCCCTATACGTCCTCTTACGAGTTTGCAGAGACCTGTGTTTTTGGTAAACAGTCGCCTGGGCCTCTTCACTGCGACCCCCTCACGGGGGCACCCCTTCTTCCGAAGTTACGGGGTCATTTTGCCGAGTTCCTTAGAGAGAGTTATCTCGCGCCCCTTAGTTTACTCAACCTCCCTACCTGTGTCGGTTTCGGGTACGGGTACTAAGCTTTCAACACATAATCGGCTTTTCTTGGCACTATTCTTGACTACGCGTTCTCCGTGGAGAACTCCCAATCCAATCAGGGTGTAGCTATCCTTCATGCGTCCTGACCATGCTCCCACTTAATAGTTAGGGATTATTGACCCTATGTCCATCGACTACGCTTTTCAGCCTCGCCTTAGGTCCCGACTAACCCTCCGAGGACGAACCTGGCGGAGGAACCCTTAGGGTTTCGGGGTATATGATTCTCACATATATTTTCGCTACTCAAGCCGACATTCTCACTTCTATACAGTCCACAACTGCTCGCCGCTATTGCTTCAACCCATATAGAACGCTCCCCTACCACTTACAATGTAAGTCCGCAGCTTCGGTATATTACTTAGTCCCGTTCATTTTCGGCGCAGGAGCGCTTGACCAGTGAGCTATTACGCACTCTTTCAAGGATGGCTGCTTCTAGGCAAACCTCCTGGTTGTCTATGCACTCCCACCTCCTTTGCCACTTAGTAATAATTTTGGGACCTTAGCTGGCGGTCTGGGCTGTTTCCCTCTTGACGATGAAGCTTATCCCCCACCGTCTCACTGGCAATGTGTTCTCTGGGTATTCTGAGTTTGCATCGATTTGGTACCGCTCTCGCAGCCCGCACCGAAACAGTGCTTTACCCCCCAGATATAATCATTACCGCTGCGCCTCAACACATTTCGGGGAGAACCAGCTAGCTCCTGGCTCGATTGGCATTTCACCGCTAACCACACCTCATCCGCTGATTTTTCAACATCAGTCGGTTCGGACCTCCACTTGGTGTTACCCAAGCTTCATCCTGGGCATGGTTAGATCGCCAGGGTTCGGGTCTATAAATACTGATTAACGCCCTATTCAGACTCGATTTCTCTTTGGCTCCGGCATTCCCGCCTTAACCTACCAGTACCTATAAGTCGCCGGCTCATTCTTCAACAGGCACGCTGTCACACGTTTAATCGTGCTTCAACTGCTTGTAGGCTAATGGTTTCATGTTCTATTTCACTCCCCTTCCGGGGTTCTTTTCACCTTTCCCTCGCGGTACTTTTCGCTATCGGTCACCTAGTAGTATTTAGCCTTACGAGATGGTCCTCGCTGATTCAATAGGGATTTCACGTGCCCCTACCTACTCGGGATACAGCTAGTATCGTTCAATTTTCAACTACAGGACTTTCACCTTCTCTGGTGCAGTATTTCGCTGCTTCATCTAACCTACCGATTTCATGTCGCTGTCCCACAACCCTATATTGCAAGCAATATAGTTTAGGCTATTCCCCGTCCGCTCACCGCTACTAGGGGAATCACTTTTGTTTTCTTTTCCTCGGGCTACTAAGATGTTTCAATTCGCCCGGTTGGCTCGTTCCTGCCTATATATTCAGCAGGTCGTATTAAGGGTTGTCCCATTCGGATATTTCCGGCTCATCGCTTGCTTCCAGCTCCCCGGAACGTTTCGTCGGTAGCCACGTCCTTCATCGCCTCTAGGTGCCTAGGTATCCGCCATTAGCCCTTTGTAGCTTGACCACAAAGTTTCTCCAACTTTATCATTGGCTTTTTTACAAAATAGGATATCTAGATACTTTCTCTAATTACTTAACTTCTAATTTCTTAGAAACAAGTAATCAAAGACTACCTAAAATCATTTCGCGTCAATATGCAGTTTTCAAGGTTCTGACTGGATACAAAATCCAGCATTCCGACTTTTCTATTTAAATAATCAAGTCTGGGTGCTGAAATCTTTCCAATTTTTTTATTTAATCAAAAATTATTTGGTGGAGGTAAGCGGACTCGAACCGCTGACATCTGCCTTGCAAAGGCAGCGCTCTACCAACTGAGCTATACCCCCATACAATAATCCGTAATTCGTAATTTATAATTCGTAATTACTAATTATTCAGGTGGGCCATCCTGGACTCGAACCAGGGACCTCACCCTTATCAGGGGTGCGCTCTAACCACCTGAGCTAATAGCCCATAAGTGATAATCAATTAACTAATTAATCTATTTAATTAATAAACAATTAACTAATTAATTACCGAACCTATAATTGTTTGAAAGCCAAATTATTACCTAATCTACGTCACGACCTGGGATGTACCTTCTCATCATTTAATCACAAATTGTTTTCAATGTATGAGTGGTCAGGTCTCCCTTTAAAGGAGGTGATCCAGCCACACCTTCCGGTACGGCTACCTTGTTACGACTTCACCCCAGTCATCAGTCCTACCTTCGGCGTCCCCCTCCGCGAACGGTTAGGGTAACGACTTCGGGCGTGACCAACTTCCATGGTGTGACGGGCGGTGTGTACAAGGCCCGGGAACGAATTCACTGCAGTATGCTGACCTGCAATTACTAGCGATTCCTACTTCATGCAGGCGAGTTGCAGCCTGCAATCTGAACTGAGCCATGGTTTATGAGATTAGCGCACTATCGCTAGCTGGCTGCTCTTTGTCCATAGCATTGTAGTACGTGTGTAGCCCAAGACGTAAGGGGCATGATGACTTGACGTCATCCCCACCTTCCTCCGGTTTGTCACCGGCAGTCTCCCTAAAGTGCCCACCCGAAGTGCTGGCAACTAAGGACGAGGGTTGCGCTCGTTGCGGGACTTAACCCAACATCTCACGACACGAGCTGACGACAGCCATGCACCACCTGTGTTCCGGTTCCCGAAGGCACATTCTAGTTTCCCAGAACTTCCGGACATGTCAAGCCTTGGTAAGGTTCTTCGCGTTGCATCGAATTAAACCACATACTCCACCGCTTGTGCGGGCCCCCGTCAATTCCTTTGAGTTTCACACTTGCGTGCGTACTCCCCAGGCGGGATACTTAACGCGTTAGCTACGGCACTGTCCGGGTCGATACAGACAACGCCTAGTATCCATCGTTTACAGCTAGGACTACTGGGGTATCTAATCCCATTCGCTCCCCTAGCTTTCGTCCCTCAGTGTCAGTTGCGGCCTAGTAGAGCGCCTTCGCCACCGGTGTTCTTCCTGATCTCTACGCATTTCACCGCTACACCAGGAATTCCCTCTACCCCGAACGCACTCAAGTTTTGTAGTTTCCACTGCCTATATGTAGTTGAGCTACACGCTTTAACAGCAGACTTACAAAACCACCTACGAACGCTTTACGCCCAATTATTCCGGATAACGCTTGCATCCTCCGTATTACCGCGGCTGCTGGCACGGAGTTAGCCGATGCTGATTCCTCAAGTACCGTCATTATCTTCCTTGAGAAAAGAGGTTTACAACCCAAGAGCCTTCCTCCCTCACGCGGCGTTGCTCCGTCAGGCTTTCGCCCATTGCGGAAAATTCCCCACTGCTGCCTCCCGTAGGAGTCTGGGCCGTGTCTCAGTCCCAGTGTGGCTGATCATCCTCTCAGACCAGCTACTGATCGTCGCCTTGGTATGCTTTTACCACACCAACTAGCTAATCAGACGCGAGCTCATCTTTAGGCAATTAATCTTTCATCTTGCGACACATTCGGTATTAGCAGTCGTTTCCAACTGTTGTCCCGAACCTAAAGGCAGATTCTCACGCGTTACTCACCCGTCCGCCACTATCTCCGAAGAGACCGTTCGACTTGCATGTGTTAGGCACGCCGCCAGCGTTCATCCTGAGCCAGGATCAAACTCTCCGTTTTGATGGATTACAATACTTAGATAATAGTCACATTTGTAACTACCACAGTATCGCTTTCTCCTTGACTAACCGATTTAAACCTCGGTTCTGGTTAATTACTTTACTAACGCAGACCTTTTATGGTATACTGGCTTTCAAACAAATATATAATTTTCTTGGTTCGGAACCCTTGAAGTGAAGGCGTTTCGCGCTTCTCTCTCTCAGGCACTTATACATAGTACCGAGAGAATATATTCGTGTCAACTCTTTTTTCTATCTTTTTTGAAAAAAGTTTTTTCTTCATCGCTCTAAGCCTTTCACCTCAAGGGTTATAGGTGATAAAAATTTTTCCTTGATGGCATATCTCAATTGCATTTTGCCTCCGAGTGGTTGAGATTACCTCTCAAAGTCAATCAGAACTCTATTTCCATAAAGTCATTATTTAATTAGAAGAATCCAAAAAGTCTTCTTGACGTTTCAAGTTTGAGCAACAATAGTTATGCATTGTTGGCTTAAAGGAGAATAACTTTGAATTTTCAATCTGCTATTGCGGTTTTAAATGAGTTTTGGAGCAGCCAAGGTTGTTTGATTGCTCAGTCATACGATATTGAGAAGGGAGCGGGGACTAAGAATCCGCATACTTTTTTAAGAGCTTTAGGACCAGAACCTTGGGCTGTCGCTTATGTTGAACCTTGTCGTCGTCCCACTGATGGACGTTATGGAGAAAATCCAAACCGTTTTCAATACTATTACCAGTACCAAGTTCTGATAAAACCTTCACCCGATAATATTCAAGAAATTTATTTAGATTCATTGAAGGCTTTGGGGATTCGCCCAGAAGAACACGATATTCGGTTTGTGGAAGATAACTGGGAAGACGCAACAGTTGGTGCTTGGGGAACTGGTTGGGAAGTTTGGCTTGATGGGATGGAAGTTACTCAATTTACTTACTTTCAACAATGTGGTGGGATTGATTGTCGCCCGGTGTCAATTGAGATGACTTATGGCTTGGAACGATTGGTGATGTATCTACAAGAAGTGGAAGCAATTACCAAGATTGATTGGACTGACAATATTAAGTATGGAGATGTCCACCTCCAAGGAGAGATTGAGCAATGTACCTACAATTTTGAAGCTTCAAATCCTCAGATGCTGTTAACTCTATTTAATATGTATGAGGAAGAAGCCAAGCAATTAACTGAGAAGGGTTTGGTTTTACCAAGCTTGGACTATATTATGAAGTGTTCTCATACTTTTAACTTGCTAGATGCAAGGGGTGTGATTGCTGTCACAGAAAGGACTCGCTACATTGGCAGAATTAGAAGCTTGGCAAGGAAAGTAGCTCAACTTTACGTAGAGCAGCGAGAAAAGTTAGGTTTCCCATTGTTGAAAAAGCTTACTGTGTGAAGATATCTTGAATTGAAGAGCACAATAAGTCAAAAATATTCAGTTATATATTTATAGTGTCCCGCTGACTTTAGACAAGCGGGATATTTTATGCTTATCCTACTCGAATTAATTTAGCAATTTTGCTGTAATCAAATACTGGTTCTATAAATTGCTCAATCCTCTGCAATAATTCTAATGTTGCGAATATGCGAACTTATTTAAGAAATGGCTACTCTGACTGAAATACTAAAACCTATCGCTAATTGGTTTGGCTCTTTAGGTGTTCCCGAACCAATAGTACATTGGGGTCATCCAGCTATGATGGCAGTTGTTATCTTTGTGATGGGTACTTTTGTGGGTGTTACGGGTTGGCGATCGCGAATTACTGAAGATAAAGAAGTTGCGGTTCAAAGTCGTAGCGGTCATCGTAAACTGGCACCGTGGATGTTTTTATTCATGATGTTGGGTTCTGTTGGTGGAGTTTTATCTTTAGTAATGCAAGATAAACCTATTTTACAAAGCTCCCATTTCTGGACTGGCTCAATTATATTGATACTACTAGGAATAAATGCCACAATTTCGTTAACAAAATTTGGGGGTAATAAACCAGGTTTACGAGCGCTTCATGCTTATTTGGGTAGCACTGCGCTTTGCGTAATGATTTTGCACGCCGTACTTGGCTTCAAATTAGGTGTGTCGATTTAAATCAAAAACTAATTATATAATCTTGAAACTTTATACCCTTCCTCAAATTGGGAAGGGAAAAGTTTTTATTAACTATTGTTCGCAGCTAAATGATTCAAACTCCTGGGTTAATTATTTGTCTTGCCTATATTGTAGGGTTGTTACTTAGCGCAAATCCTTGGGGCGGAGTGTTGATATTGTTTTTGAGCGCTATCGGAGCAGTTATTGTTCAAAGACGACGTATTGTTTCTAAGAAACTTGCTTTACAAAAAACAAAACCTCAAGTTTTAGAAAAAGCGGCTCATAATTTACGAACTACTCCCCATCCGAGAATATTGATAATCGCTGGCTCGATCGGATTGCTAGCAACATTCTATGTTCAAATGCGGATGCCGCAACCAGAAGCTAAAGATATTAGTAATTTTATTCCTGTTGGAAATAACAAAAATCAAGAACAATTGGTAATCGTTAGAGGAGATGTAATAAGTACACCCCGGTTAACTCGTTCGGGAAAGGGACAATTTTGGCTAAAAGCAACTCAACTTTCTGAAGTCACAAATAAACAAGGCGAAGAGGGAGCGAATAAAGGAGTTTCTGGAAAATTATACGTAACCGTACCTATTCTAAAATCCACTGGTTTACATCCGAATCAACAAGTTGAAGTTACTGGAGTTTTGTATAAACCCAAATCGGCATTAAACCCTGGAGCTTTTGATTTTAAGAAATATCTTGAAAATCTTGGTGCTTTCGCCGGTTTAAATGGAAGACAGTTAAAGGATTTTGATGAAGAGCATGAATGGGGATGGTGGAAGTTACGAAGGCAAATAATTAAATCGCAAGTTCGTTGGCTTGGTGTTCCCGAAGGTCCGCTTGTGAGTGCCATGGTTCTCGGCAGCAAAGCGGTTGATTTACCATATCAAACTCGGGATTTATTTGTACAAGCTGGATTAGCTCATTCTATTGCTGCTTCCGGATTTCATGTTTCGTTGATTTTGGGTTTAGTCTTAGGTTTTACAAAACGTTTTACTAGAAAAACTCAATTTATCTGCGGTTGTTTATCATTAATTTTATTTTTAGGCTTGACTGGTTTCCAGCCTTCGGTTCTCAGAGCCGCAATCATGGGATTTGCAGCTTTAATTGGTATAGGTTTAAAAAGAAAGGTAAAACAGCTAGGCTCATTGACAATTGCTGCAACTATATTATTACTAGTTAATCCTCTATGGATTTGGGATTTAGGATTTCAACTGAGTTTTCTCGCAACTTTCGGTTTAATTGTCACGGTACCCGCAATTACAAAACGTTTGCTATGGCTACCACCAACTATTGCATCTTTAATCGCAGTTCCCTTAGCAGCAACTATTTGGACTTTACCGTTGCAACTCTATATGTTCAGCGTAGTACCACCTTACGGAATCTTG
This sequence comes from Rivularia sp. PCC 7116, assembly GCF_000316665.1. GTDB lineage: Bacteria > Cyanobacteriota > Cyanobacteriia > Cyanobacteriales > Nostocaceae > Rivularia. The sequence continues at coordinate 8,141,220 of NC_019678.1, forward strand.
CTCAACATTATCGTAACTCCTCTAATATCTTTAATTTGTATTGGTGGAATTGTTAGTGCTGTAGCTGCATTAACCTTGCCTTTTGCAGGAAGTGTTTTAGCTAGTGCTCTGCACTATCCAACGGATTTATTAATCAAAATAGTAGAATTTTTCAGCAATTTACCAGGAAACTCATTTGCTGTCGGTAAAATAACAATTTGGCAGCTACTTATTATTTATGGACTACTTTTCTCTACCTGGCAAATACGTTGGTGGCAAAAACGATGGTTACTGGCAATTTCAATTTCTATCGGCTTAGTATTTATCCCCGCTTTGCATTCAGCGAATAATTTATTTCGCGTCACGCTTTTGGCTGGCGGAAGAGAACCAGTTGTAGTAATTCAAGATCGAGGGAAAATAGCAGTAATTAATAGCGCTGATGAAGCAATAGGAAATTTTACAATAGTACCGTTCTTACAACAGCAAGGTGTAAATATAGTTGATTGGGCAATAGCCACGGATTTTCAAAATGACGGTAGCAATGGTTGGTTAGAAATAATAGAGCGTTTAGCTATCAAAACTTTTTATGATTTCTCTCCTAACCCAAATTATGCTTTAAGTCAAAAAGCGATTCAAGCGCAAGTACAGCAAGGTAAAGGAATATATCAGGTTTTATCTTTAGGTCAAACAGTAAATGCTGGTTCTGCGGTGATACGACTTGTTAATAACCAATTGCCTATAATTCAAATGCAAATACGCAATCAATCTTGGTTATTTGTAGGAAATCTAAATCCAAACCAACTTAACGAGTTGATCAAAAACCCAAGTTTGCCACGCCCGCAAGTACTTTGGTGTCAAAGCAAATCCTTAAAAGACCTTGTTCCCGTTTTAAAACCACAAGTCGCGATCGCGCCCAATGCTAAGCTTGAGCCTAAAGATATATCAGTACTTAACCGAAGTAAAGTCCAACTATTTTTTACAGGACGAGATGGTGCGATTCAATGGACACCTCAGAGACAATTTGAAGCATTTGTCAGGAATACAGAAGATATTACATCGTTCCTCTAATACTGCATTTGGGTTGACTTTGTTGATAAATTTCATAAACATATGATATTTTATCTAAGATAGAGAAAATATGCCTTTTGGAGAGGTGGCAGAGTGGTTGAATGCGGCGCACTCGAAATGCGTTATACCTTTACGGGTATCGGGGGTTCGAATCCCCCCCTCTCCGTTCAATTAAATTACAAATTCAATTGAAGTTTGAATGACAGCTTTTCTTATAGACTCTGCTGTAAGATTATCCTGTATCAATTTTAATTGAATTCGAGAAATAAATAAGCGACCATATATTGATTCTTCAGAATAATTAAGTGTTTTGTCGAATTTTCTTGGTACAAAGGTCATAAACATTAGTTTCCAGTTCGTTTTAAGGAAGCTACATTCCTTGCTAAAAAGAAAGATTTTATAATTTATCCGTAATAGACTTTGTGAAACTTGATTTAGTTTAAGTAGAAGTCAGCAAGAATTAAGTTTACGGCGTTGTTGAATCAAGGTACGAATTTATTTTTTAGCGCTTCTTGTTTAGACGCATTCATACTTCTATCAGCAACGCCAAATTGACACAAGATATTGGCATATGACCTATAAGCATACAAACATATACTTGATCTAAATATGTAGCTTTGCTTTTAAATCTGCGAGATAGCTTGAAGCGAAGACATGGCTAAGTCAATACACGGATGCACTACAAATTAATCAAGTATAAAAATGATAAACTTACTGAGCCATTTCGATAAGTACTTAGTTAAATTAAAGCCATAGTGTGAGGGCTAAATATGTTAAATCAAAAGCTGAAGGCATCGCTTTCAGTGGGCTTTTTAGGCTGCTGTTTTGCGGTAGGTATTGGTATAAGTTTACTCATGCGCTATCAAGACAAAATATTAGTTAATGATAGTGTGGTAAAAACAGCTACAGCATCACTAGAGTCAAGAGAATCTAAGAAGCTTGCAACTGCGAAGAAAGAAAATGCAGCTAAATCAATTGTAATTAAAGCGGTTGGAGATGTGATTCCAGGGACTAATTATCCTAATTATAGACTTCCAGATGATTACAACAATTTAATACCGAAACCAGTAAGAGCTTACTTAAGCCAAGCAGACATTTTATTTGGCAACTTTGAAACGACTTTAACGAATTATCGTTACTCAGCAAAGGATGTTAGTCGAGGACAAGTATTTGCTTTTCGTTCTCCACCAGAATATGCAAAGTTATTTTCTGACGTTGGATTTAATGTATTCAACGTAGCGAACAATCATGCGAGAGACTTTGGCATGGTTGGTTTCAAAGATACTATGAAGAATCTGAAAAACGCTGGCATTGAAACATTAGGTCATAAGAATCAAATTCTCTTTTTAGAAAAAAATAATAATAAAATTGCAATGATAGGTTTTGCACCCTATGGATTTTATAATTCTATTCATGATTTAGAAGCTGCTAAAGCTCTTATAAAAAAAGCACGAAAGGAAGCAAATATAGTAATTATATCCATGCACGTAGGTGCTGAAGGAACTGGAGCTTTACATACAAGAAATAAAACTGAATATTTCTATGGAGAAAATCGAGGAAATTCGATTAAATTCGCTCGGGCAATGATTGATGCAGGAGCAGATTTAGTACTTGGGCACGGACCTCACGTACCTAGAGCAATGGAAATGTATAAAGGAAAACTAATTGCTTATTCTTTAGGCAATTTTTTAGGATATCGGACTTTATCAACTGTTGCACAAGCCGGTTATTCGATGATATTAGAAGTCCAAATGAGTCCGAAAGGGAATGTGGAGAAAGCAAAAATTATTCCTGTACGGATGGATAGACAAGGAATTCCATATATTGACCAAAATTTTAATACCGTTCAATTAGTACGTTATTTAAATAAATCAGATTTTCCCGATTCTTCAGTGAAAATTAATCAACAAGGAGAGTTAATAGTAGCAAGAGAAAATAAGCAAAACTAACAATTATCAATTAATCATCAATAATAAGCTTCGTAGTTGTGCTTTATTTTCTAAACCATGACTTACGCAATTGTCACAATACCCGGTTGGTGCGTGACACTCATAACCTTATTACTACGTTCCACCATTTCATTAAGTGTCACAGCACCCTACAAGAAAAATGTGCCGGTTGCGTAAGTTCTACAAACATCAAAATATGGCGCTGAAGCGCAACTACGAACAATGTTTGGTCTTATCATTAACCATTAATTGATAATTGATTATCAATTAACTTTTCACAGGCTGTAAATCCTCTTGATTTAAGACTTGGTTCAATTTACCGCTACGATAACCTTCTAAATCTAAAGTTACATAAATAAAACCAAATTCCTGAAAAGCGGATACTAAAGATTCTAAATCTGTATTAGCGACAAAATTATGAATTTGTTCTGGCGGTAGTTCTATACGTGCTGTATCGCTTTGAGAACGAACTCGTAAGTTATTCCATCCTAATTTACGTAAATATATTTCTGCTCTGCCAACTCTCTGCAATTTTTGTACAGTAATTTCTTCCCCATAAGGAAAGCGAGAGCTAAGACAGGGTTGTGCTGGCTTATCCCACCATGACAAACCTAGATGCTGGGAAATCTGACGGACTTCTGCTTTACTTACATTCATTTCTGCTAAAGGAGAAAGGGCACCTCTTTCCTTTGCCGCTTGAATACCAGGACGATAATCGCGTAAATCGTCTGCATTTACTCCATCGATGACGTAGGGATAACCTAATTTTTTAGCTAAGGGTTTAAGGGTATCGTGTAATTCGCTTTTGCAAAAGTAGCAACGATTAATAGGATTAGAAGTATAGTTGGGATTTTCCATCTCATGAGTTTCAACAACTTGATGACTAATCCCAATTGTTGCGGCTTGAATTTTGGCATCTTCCAATTCTTCTGGCAACAAACTTGGAGAAATAGCCGTTACTGCCAAAGCTCTATCTCCTAAAACATCATAAGCAATCTTTGCAACCAAAGTACTATCAACACCACCGGAATAAGCAATTATTGCTTTTTCCATTTCTTTAAATAAAGCTGTTAATTTTTCTAATTTTTCTATATACATTATTTCCCAATCCCAGCGCAGAAGTAGAGTAAACGACTTATTCCATTTTAAGAGGGAGATGATGCGATCGAGAAAAAGCAGATTCGTCACTAAAGTGTAATATATTCAGATAAGATTTTTGCTAAAAGCGGTAGATCGATTGGTTTACAAATATAATCGTTGACTCCTGCATCAAGACAAGTATCGCGATCGCCTTTCATTGCCATTGCTGTTTGAGCAATAATGCAAATATTAGAATATTGTCGATTTTCTCGAATTTGTTTGACTAATGTAATACCGTTAGCATCAGGTAAAACAATATCTATCAAAATCACTGAGTAATCTTGCTTACTTAAAGCATTCCACATTTGAGAAGCATTTTTCACCCAAGTTAGTTGATATCCTAATCTTTCTAGGTAAGTTTTGATTAACTCGGCATTAGGTATATCGTCTTCTACTAACAAAATATGAGAACAGCTTTTTAAAGAAGTTGGTAGACTGCAATTTTTATTGGTTTGAGCTTTATGCTTGATTGTCGTGTGGGTATCGGTTTCTTCATCGGCATCGGTATTTTGTTCTATAGGAATCACAATAGTAAAACGCGAGCCTTTATCTATTTCAGATTCTACTTCAACCCAGCCACCGTGAATTTCAGCAAGTTTACGAGTTACTGTTAAACCTAAACCCGTACCTTCTTCACCGTTTATCTGCCTCTCATTAAAAATTTGAAAATATGGTTGAAAAAGTTCGCTTTGATTTTCTTTACTGATGCCAATCCCAGTATCCCAAACTGTGAAATACATTAGATTGTCTGCAGTTTTAACTTCTAAACCAACTGTTCCGGTTTTAGTGAATTTTACGGCATTGAAAAGTAAATTCAAAAGTATCTGCTTGAGCCGTAAAGGATCGGCAACCATATTTGTAACACCAGAGTCTATGTCAAGCTGCATTTGTAAACCTTTGTTTGCAGCTTTTTCCTTAACTAAGGCTAATACATTCCTACATAGCTGGGATACGTCAATTGTTTCCCAATTAACCTCTAACTGATTGGCTTCAATTTTAGATAAGTCAAGAATATCGTTGATTAATGCCAGTAGATGTTTACCGCTCGACTGAATAATGTTTAAATACTCATGGTGACGCTGCCTGCTAGGATCGTAACCTTGAGCTAATAGTAAATGGGTAAAGCCAATAATTGAGCTTAGGGGTGTGCGAATTTCATGACTCGTATTAGCTAGAAATTGGTTTTTGAGTTGATTGGTACGCTGTAGTTCTTGGTTGCGATTATTGAAATGATGAGCTTGCTGCTGTAAAGACTCTACATGTTTAAGCTTTGTTAAAGTTGCCTTACACATAGAAGCAGCTTCCACCATTAATTTTGAGATTTGTTCAATTACAAACAAACCTGAAGAGGAATTTACTGGAGATTTAGAGGAGGCTATAAACCAGCCTATAATTCCTAAAGATTCATTACTGAAACAGAAAGCAGTTTGCGGTTGTTGCTTTTCTAATTGCAGCAAGTCCTCAAAATCAATCTCCGAATTTAATTTTAACTGTAGTGTTTTATCTTTCCCGACCTTTAAATTGAACGGTGATAGTTGTGAATTAGCTTTTGAGTTAGGACATATATAGCTAATTGTGCAAACAGCATCTTCTGGTTGAGCAATAGCGATCGCTATTGCTGTTGGCGCAACGAAAGCTACCACACTGGAACTAAATAAGCCATACAGTTCGTTTACTACTGTTTGAAAAATTTCTGCTTGTGTAATGGCTATTTGACTGTTCTGCTTATTTTTAATCCTTTGCGGAGGTTGTTCTTTGTGAGTCGCAGAACTAACGCTCGTCGCCCTCGTATGGAACAAAGCTGAAGTTAGACAATCATTGAGCTTAGTTTGCAGTTGATTCAAACTGCGCTCGAGCCACAACTCCGCACGAAGTTGCTCAACTGTCGTCAAAACAATCGATGAATTATCTAATTGTGAGTTTTGCTCTGGTAAGCTTGAATACTGCTGCATGGTCAACTCGACCGCTGAATAATTTTTTATAGCTTTGTTAAAAGAGACGCTCAATAAACGTGAGTATATTAGCGCACAATTTATTCTATATATATAAACTAAAACTTGTAGTGTCAAATGTCACGCGAAAATTCTATTTATCTCATCAAATATTATAAGTATTTTTGGGTCTCAAGGTTTATAGCTTGCTTCCAGAATTATATATGACCGATAATCCTGTCATATTGAGATTATACAAAAACAAGCAAATAACAATTAAATTATACTAACTGTTGCAGTCAGCAGATTCTATATTAGTTTATTTTTTACCCAAGTTAAGCCTGTATTTTTTTAAACTGTATAAATAACTCTTTGAACAATAATTCCATTCTAAAGGTATTTTGTATATATATATACAAAATACTCATTCATATAGAAAGTAATATGAATTTTCACTTTTTATCAAATTTTGAAGTAAGAATATTTATTCCTTCAAGTTTATCTATTCTTAAACTTCCGCTGTCTGAAAGCGAGGAGATTTCTGAAGAGTCCACAAGAGAACTTTCTTAGGCACACGTGCAAGAGATGACTTACAAACTGAAATACCTCTATCTCCAAAATATAGTAATATTGCCTACCAGAGTATTTTTGAGTAAATGCAGGTAATCGAATGCCTTGCGATAATTCCAGAAACATACTTTACTAAGTTTTGTTGACAAAAAGCCTAGTAAAGTATGACAACGAGGCTCTACCGAAGATATTAATTTACTATTTCAATAAGCTGCCTCAATTTTAACTATAGATAGCTTCCCACGCTTACGTTTATCCGCTGGCCCGAAAAGCTTTGCGACAATCTAAGGATTGATAACATGGAAGTAAATTGCCGCTACCAAGATGTTACCAGCGAGTAGAATAATGCTGATTAAGGTGCGGTAAGGGAAAGGTGCTTGAGCATCTGTTTGAGGAACATCTACACCAACTTTAGCCATAATCGTTTCTCCTAATTTAAGGACTTCTTAACAAATACCAAATAGGTGTCGTTTTTCGCGAAATTTGTTAAAAAGATTTTCATAAAGTGCTCAAAACGGCTAATTTGCTAAATTTGCATCTTAATATAAATGCTGTAGATAGTTGACTATTCACTCGCTGCATGATAGGAACTACGCACTAAAGGGCCAGAGCGAACGCGATCGAATCCTAAACTACGTGCGATTGTGCCCAATTCTTCAAACTCTTCGGGTGTCCAATACTTCTGTACGGGTAAATGCTCTAACGAAGGTCGCATATACTGACCGATTGTAAGGCGATCGCATTGGACGCTACGTAAATCTTTCATCGTTTCAATTACTTCTTCAACAGTTTCGCCATGCCCAAGCATTAAGCCCGATTTGGTAGGAATATTGGCATCTATTTGTTTAACTAGTTGCAGCACCTGTAAAGAACGATCATATTTTGCTCCCCGACGAACGGGATTTTGTAAGCGTTTTACTGTCTCAATATTATGGTTATAGCAAGCCGGTTTTGCTAAAGTAATGATTTCTATCGGCTCTATTTTTCCATAAAAATCTGGCGTAAGTACCTCAATTTGAGTTTCTGGGTTGAATTGACGGATTTTTTCCATAGTCTTTACAAACCAGCTTGCACCTCCGTCAGACAAATCATCGCGGGCAACTGAAGTTAATACCACATAGCGCAATCCTAAAAGCTGTATTGCTCGTGCGACTTTTAGGGGTTCTTCTGAGTCTAATGGCATTGGTGCATGACCTTTATCTACTTGACAGAAAGCGCATGACCTTGTGCAAGTAGGGCCCATCAACAAGAAACTTGCAGTTTTTTGAGAATAGCACTCTCCCCGATTAGGACAGCGACCTTCTTCACAAATCGTGTGAATCTGCCGTTGCTTAATAATACGTTGAACAGTCGAAAGTTCGCTAGCATTACCAATAGGACGGCGCAACCACGGTGGCATTGCTTTTATTTCCGATTTAATAGAAGCTTTTTTTGTAGAATTTGTAGACATCTGCTATTTATTTGAAGTAATACAGATTAAGTGGGTTACATTTCAAATCTTGCACTAGTAAAACTTAGTCTTAAAACCGCTTTAAAATGAATTTGAGCCGCAATAATTCAACAAAGTCGGATAAATCATACTATACATGGCTTTGATTAGGTTACAACACAGTTGTTTTTTTATCTAGAAATTAATTGCGAGCCGTAAGTGAAACGGTTATAAGAATGGTGCAAGATGTAACTTGAGTTCTACTGGCATCAAAAAATATACTTAAAGCGATTAAGAATCGAAATAAATAAAAAGCATGTGAAGATTTTGGGTTAACTTTTCCGTACTTAAGTTTTAATACTTATATTTAGAGTTAAAGATAGAGCCAAATATAGAAAAATTACTTTAAATTACCGAGAAACCATTATTCTCCACAAATCGGTTGATATCCTGGAATAACTCTTATACCGCGATGATTTAGCAAAAAAATATTGTTTGTAAAGCAATATATGAAACTGATAGCAAGCCTCATATCATGTTTTATAAAACACCTATAGAATTGCTATTTTCTCGGAAATTACTCTCCCCCAATCAATATATATTTTGGATATAGTGGGATAACTCTAGTATTCGGCTATCGGCGAAAACGCCATTTAAACCTAAATTATCTTTTAGAGCGAAACATCGTGGCAAATAATAAAATTTTAGTTATTGATGACACTACAGTCGTGCGAGTCAAAGTACGGGAAATGTTACCCCCAGGAAACTTCCAAGTGCTGGAAGCAAAAGATGGCTTAGAAGGGCTTAAATTAATCCGTAAGGAAAAATTTAGTTTAATTATGCTGGATTTTCTGCTACCAAAAATGAGCGGTTGGGAAGTTTATCAGGAAATTCAAGCACAGCCAGATTTAAGAAAAACTCCTTTGGTTGTAATGTCAGGACGTAAAGAGGAAGTTACAGAAAAAATTTCTGAACCCTTTGAACATTTTGAATTTCTCAATAAGCCTTTTGACCAAAAACAGCTAATTAGCTCAATAAAAGCCGCAATGGCAAAGGCAAAACAACCGAGAAAACAACCTGCAACCGTAGCGGCTGTTCACCAAAATGGAACTAATGGTACTAACGGCACTAATGGAGTAAACGGAACTAATGGAACTGTAAGTGCAGAATTCCCCAATTCTTCAGCAGAAATAGATGCATTGAACGAGAAAATGGCGAAAATGCAAACAGAAATAGACGGTTTGAAAAAACAGTTAACTCAGGTTGTTGCTTACATCAAGCAAAAAATGAAATAGCTTTGTTGGTAAATATAAAATTGGACTTCAAATATAGTTACGGCCTGTGCAAACGGGCTTTTTATTTGAGTCAATTTTTTATTACAAACATTGAAAACTATTCCTAGGCTTTTATATAAAATTGTGCCGCTAGGCGAAAATTATAAATACCGCAACTTTGATTTGAATAAAAGCTGTTACGTATATATAAGGTGATAGTTTGAATGCATATTACAAACGCAGTATTTATACGGTAGACAACTTGCGATGTGGATATAAAAAGCCACGATATTGCCATTGTATTTACACATTTCGCCCCTTATCAGACACCTTGTTTCAACAAAAACATCAAATAGTCATCCTAAAGTTAAATTACGGATATTTTTTGAAGAAAAATTATACTTAAATAAATAATTTAAGTTGATTTCATTTTTATAAAAACGCAGTATTTCCAGTACTTTCAGAGATTCTGCACGTAGTATATCAATCAAAATATACTATAAACTCTAATTATTTAATACATACAAGTGATACAGTTACTTGCTTGATGGGAACAATAAAGCCAACACATGCTAGTGAATTGGAATAGTAAGAATGGTCTTATCATCATCATCAAGATTATCTATGGTCTCTGGTTATCTTATTGTTGAGCAATTATACTTAAGCGAAAAAACGGTCATTTACAAAGCAATTAGAGAAAAAGACCAAAAGCCTGTAGTAATAAAAATGATGCGAAAGGAAAATCCTACTCCTCAAGAAATTGCTGAGTTTCGCAATCAATACCTTCTGACTAAAAATTTAAATGCACCCAATATTGTAAAGTCTTATAGCTTAGAAGATTTTCACAAAAGCGTGGCTTTTGTAATGGAAGACTTTGGAGGGATTTCACTTAGAAATGAGATAAAGCGGTGGAATTCCGAACAAATACGCACGAATCAGACTTTCATTGGTGATTTTCTCAAGATTGCAATTCAAATAACTTCTGGGATAAATCATTTACATAGTAACCAGATAATTCATAAAGATATTAAGCCAGACAACATCCTTATAAATCCCAAGACTGGGGAAATCAAAATTACAGATTTTAGTCTTTCCACTATTTTGCCTAGAGAAGTCCAATTTATTATTAACCCTGACGTACTAGAGGGTACACTCGCTTATATTTCTCCGGAACAAACTGGAAGGATGAATCGAGGTATTGACTATCGAACCGATTATTATTCTCTCGGTGTAACTTTGTTTGAACTGCTTACTGGGGAGTTACCTTTCGACAACCAAAATCCCTTAGAGTTGATTTACTGTCATATTTCGACAAAGCCACCATTACAAAAAATTGTCAAACATAATATTCCTTCTATAATTTCTGAGATCATCTGTAAATTGATGGCAAAAAATGCCGAAGACCGCTATCAAAGTGCTTTTGGACTAAAGTATGATTTGCAATTGTGTCTGCAACATTTACAAAAAAATAATCAGATAGAACCTTTTGAATTAGCAACTAAAGATATATCTGACCGTTTTTCAATACCCGAAAAACTTTATGGTAGAGAAGCAGAGGTAGAACAATTACTTGCTGCTTTTGATAGAGTAATTAACCCTCCTCAACATCATCTAGAAAAAGAAGAAAAAGTTCGTAAGGGTATAGAAATAGTTTTGGTCAAAGGTTATTCAGGGATGGGGAAGACGGCTGTTGTAAATGAAATACATAAGCCGATTCTGAAAGAAAAAGGCTATTTTATTACAGGAAAATTTAATAAATTACAGCAGGACATTCCATTTTTAGGATGGGTGGAAGCCTTAAAAGATTTAATCGAACAAATTTTGAGCGAAAATGATACGCAAATCAACGACTGGAAAAGAGATATACTTGCGACTTTAGGTGACCAAGCTCAAGTAATTGTTGATTTAATCCCCGAACTAGAATTAGTGATCGGACCACAACCTAAAGCAGCAGAATTGTCTGGAATTACCGCTCAGAATAGATTAAGATTCTTATTTAATAAATTTGTGAGAATTTTTGCAATTAGAAAGCATCCACTAGTTATATTTCTAGATGATTTGCAATGGGCAGATGCGGCTTCATTAGACCTATTTAAATTACTAACAAGCCAGCAAAAGTCAATGCAAAGCTTAGGCATTTCCAATAAAAAATCTGCTATTCAGATGCCCAATTTTAATCCAGCAAATCTGAATGAAAATGATGATGCTTTATTATTGATTGGTTCTTATAGAGATAATGAAATTGATAGCAAACATTTACTCAATTCTACTATTAGGGAGATAGTCAAAGCTAATATAAACATAACTAATTTACTTTTAAAACCTTTACATCAAGGTGATTTAGGCTTTCTAATTTCTGATACTCTAAAATGTGAAGTAGACAGCATTATTTCATTTACTCAAGTAGTATTTGCTAAGACTAAAGGTAATCCATTCTTTGTTCACCAGTTTATTAATTGCCTGTATACGGAAAGAGTTATTAAATTTAACTATGACATAGGTCATTGGGAATGCGATGTTGCAAATGTAAGAAAGTTAGCTCTCACTGATGACGTAGTAGAATTCATGGCGCTTCAAATACAAAAGCTACCAGTATATAATCAAAAACTGCTGAAGTTTGCCGCTTGTATTGGCAATCAATTCGATTTGAAAACGCTTTCGGTTATGAATCAGAAACCTACTGTTGATACCATCACAGACTTATGGGATTCTGTATTACAAGGATTAGTTTTACCTGTAGAAAAGCAAAGTAAATTATCATATCTTGATGATGAAAATACGGCATTAATAACTGATAGCGAAGACAAAAAACGAATTCCATTAGGTCATTTAAAAGCGACTCATTTCAAATTTATACACGATAGAGTTCAACAAGCAGCTTATTCATTAATCCCTGAATCTGAAAAACAGCAAATCCATTTAGAATTAGGCAAACAGCTATTAGAGAAAACTTCTGCTGAATCATGGGAAGAAGATATTTTTGAAACTGTTAATCAGTTTAATAAATCTGTAGCATTAATTAATTCTCAGCAAGAACGTGACGAGTTAGCAAAAATGAACTTGCTGGCTGGGGAAAAGGCTCTCTCGTCAACAGCTTATACAGCAGCATTTAATTATTTATACACAGGGAAGAAACTACTTGCTTCAAATACTTGGCAGTCTGAGTACGAGCTAAGTTTGAATTTGTATGAATCATTATCTGAAGTTGCTTATTTGATGGGAGATTTTGAAGCTTCGGAAGAATTTGCGGAAGTGGTATTGGCACGAGCCAAAAAATTGTTAGAAAAAGTTAAAGTTTATGAGATTAAAATTCAGTCTTATGGCGCGCAAGGTAAAGCAATAGAAGCAGTAAATATAGCTTTAGAAATTCTCAAGCAGCTAGAAATAATATTCCCTAAAAATCCAACCCAGTCCGATGTTGAACAAGCAATGCTACAAATAGCATCCAATATCACAAAAAAAGGAATAGTAGAGTTAGCAGATTTACCAAAAATGCTTGAAGCGCAACCGCTTGCTGCTATGCGTATTCTTGCAAGCGTAATTGGTTTGGCATTTCAAACTACTCCAAATTTATTTTTGTTAATTGCAATAAAACAGGTGGAATTGTCTTTAAGATATGGGAATTCTGATTTATCAGCTTTTGCTTATGTGACTTATGGTTTCATCAATTGTGGAGTCATAGGAGATATTGATACAGGGTACAAACTTGGTCTACTTGCTGAAAAAATTTGCTTAAAATCCAATATAAAACAAACTACGGCAAAGGTTGCGGAAGTTTTTAATCATCTGATCAAACCTTGGAAAGTTCATGTTCGAGATACATTAAAATTTCTTTTAGAAGCTTATTCTTCCAACCGACTAGCTGGAGATTTAGAATTTGCTGGATATGCATTGTATGCCCATAGTTATACGACATACTTTTCAGGTAAGAACTTATTGGAAAGCAATCAAGTAATAGCAGAAAATAGCCTTCTTCTTAAAGAAATAAAGCAAAAAAGAGTCTTGGCTTGGAATGATATATATCTACAGACAGTAATTAATTTAGTAGAAGATAATGAGACTCCATATAATTTGATAGGTGATGCATATAATGAAAAACAAATGCAGTCACTTCACATTGATAATAGTGATGGAATTGCAATCCTATTCTTGAATTTTTGTAAGCTTCAGCTTTGCTACTTGTTTAATGAATATTGTGAAGCATTAAAAAATGCAAATCATGCAGAACAATATTTATATGCTGCAACAGGCATGTTAGTTACTCCTCAATTCTATTTCTATGATTCACTTACACGTTTAGCAGTGTATCCTGAAGTCTCTGAATCAGAACAGCAAGAATTACTCAAAAAGGTGAGTGCAAATCAAGAAGAAATGAATCATTGGGCAAATCATGCCCCTATGAACTTTTTGCATAAATTTCATATAGTCGAAGCCGAAAAACATAATGTTTTAAAACAAAAGGTAGAAGCTATGGAGTTTTTCGATTTAGCTATTGCTGGAGCTAAAAAAAATGAATATATCCACGAAGAAGCACTCGCGAACGAACTAGCAGCTAAGTTTTATCTAAAATGGGATAAACAAAAAATAGCCAAAACTTATCTAGATGATGCTTATTACGGCTATATTCGTTGGGGTGCAAAAGCTAAAGCCAAAGATTTACAAAAGCGCTATCCTCAATTACTCGATCATATTCTTCTTCAGGAAGATAAAAATTTTGATGATACTGAAAAGCATTTTTCAAATGAAACTTCAGATTTACCTGAAATTCGTTATGATAAAACGATTTCCAGTTCAAAACAGACTATTTCACAATGTTTAGATTTAGAATCAGTAATTAAAGCTTCCCAAGCACTTTCCGAACAAATAAAGCTAAACGAAGTACTTTCAAAATTAATGGAAGTTATTATGGAGAACGCAGGTGCTTCTAAATGTGCTTTATTTTTAATTAAAAAGGAAGGTTCAGATTTAGAATTAACTGCTATTAGCCGCAAAACTCATATTCTATCTATCGATACAGACTTACCATCTATTTCTTTAGAATGCAGTGAAGATGTTCCAGTTCGCTTAATAAATTATGTCAAGCGTACTAAGGGAACTATAGTTATAGATGATGCGAACTCTCAAGATTTCTTAGCGGCTGACAAATATATTGTCCGGGAGCAGCCTAAAAGTATATTGTGTATTCCAATTATTAATCAAGGACATTTTTTCGGAATTCTTTACCTCGAGAATAAGCTGACAATAGGAGTGTTTACCCACGATCGCATAAAACTATTGAATTTAATCACAAATCAAGCTGCAATTTCAATCAAAAATGCAATACTCTATAATAATTTGATTGATGCTAAGGAAGATTTAGAAAATTACAATCAAAAATTAGAGGAGAAAGTATCTCAAAGAACTCAAGAAATTTATGAAAAAAATATAGCTTTGAAATCAACTCTAAAAGAATTAAAAAGTATGCAAGCCCAGTTGATTCAAACTGAAAAAATGTCTAGTTTAGGACAGATGGTGGCAGGAATAGCCCATGAAATTAACAATCCCGTCAATTTTATTCATGGCAATATCAATCACGTAAATCAATACGTTAAAGATTTATTAGATTTAATAATTGTTTATCGCCAAAAATCAAATCAAGTAGATTCTATTATTCAACAAAAGGCAGAAGAAATAGATTTAGACTTTGTAGTAGAAGACCTACCTAAACTTCTTAATTCAATAGAGGCAGGAACTTCGCGTATCCGTAATATTGTTTTAGGTTTACGTAATTTTTCTCGTTTGGATGAAGCGGAAATGAAGTCTGTAGACATCCACGAAGGAATAGAAAACACATTGATGATTTTACAACACAGATTTCAAGCAAAAGATAGCTGTCCTGAAATTAAGATTGTCAAAAAATATGGACAATTACCTTTGGTTGTTTGTTATCCCAGTCAGTTGAATCAAGTGTTCCTAAATATTTTGGGTAATGCAGTTGATGCCTTACAAGATCTGCATGGAAAAAACCAAAATACAAAAAATCCCACTATTCATATTTCTACAGAAATTACAAACTCAAATATTCTCAAAATAAGGATTGCAGATAATGGTTGTGGAATCGAGCAGAAAATCAAACAAAAAATATTTGACCCATTTTTTACTACTAAACCTGTAGGCAGTGGTACGGGATTAGGTTTGTCTATTAGCTATAAAATCATCGTTGAGAAACATAATGGGCATTTGACTTGTAATTCCATAGTCGGAAAAGGGACTGAATTCCTAATTAAGCTACCAATCCAATAACTTCAAGTTTCAATTAAAATCCTTAGGCGCAAACACAGCCTAAGGGTAAATATTTACCTATGACTCCATCTAAATCAGAGAAACTAAATTTGTTTTAAAATAGCCTTACATAGAGGGCTATTCTTCTCCAAGAAATCATTAATTATGTTGTAATGGTTTTTGTCAGGTTGCGGTAGGTAATAACCTTGATTACCATTTGCTTTCCATGCATTAAGAAAATCTTCTGATTGACGCTTAAACTCAGAATTTTCTTCACCACCATAAGTGATAATAAGCGAACCTGCTTTTCTGGGAATGTGCAAAATGGGGCTGTTACGCAATACTTGATCCCAGGTAAGTTGTAACTTGGGTTGTAGCCATGTGTAAGGAAAAGGCATTAAATCAAATACACCACTAATTGCACAACCTCCTTTAATAATATTATCTGGTAAGCCGTAGTCTTTTTCCCAGTTAGTAGACATGAGCATAGTGGTTAAATGGCCACCTGCCGAATGACCTGATACGTAGATAAGATTTGCATCTCCCCCAAAATTATTAGCGTTACGATAAATCCAGGCAATGGCAGCACGATTCTGACGAACAATTTCATCAATACTTACTTCCGGACATAATGCATGGTTAATAACTACAACTGTTACACCAGCCTCAACTAAACCCTTAGCAACAAAACTAAAATCTTTACTACTAGCCATTATCCAGTATCCACCGTGGATAAACACGACAATGGGAGATTGACTTTGTGCCGCAGGAAAAATGTCTAGATGTTCTTCTAAAGTTGCTCCGTAAGGAACATCCAACTGGCAAGTCAAATCCTTACGTACCTGGGAACTATTCGTAGCATAAAAATCCATATAAACAGGTATATCTGTACCTGATGTGACCGGATCGTAAGCTGCATCTAGTTCCGATTGATTTTTAAAATTTCTATACAACATTGATATTAAGAAAGACAGACAAAAATTAATTCCTAGAACATACTCTTAAAAAAACTAGAGATGTTAATCAATTTGAGGTGATTCTACAGATAAAGACTTAGAAATACACGCCTGGTGTAAATTAACTTCTAAAACCAGAAATTATCGCCTTGATAATTTTAAAACCAAGATTTCAGCAAGCTTAAAACTCCTGCGAAATAAGCCGTATTTCAAATTCACATTAGAGCATGTTTGGAAAGTTATCAATAAAACCATAAATCTTTAGATCCCTCTAAATCCCCCGCTAAGTAGGGGGACTTTATTAATTATTCATCTCAGAATAATTATTCGCTTGAATTTCTTGCCGCACATTTTTGTAAGCAGATGGATCGGCTGGTGTCATCAATTCTAAAATAGGCAATGCTTTTCGACTCTTTTTAAGACCCATATCTTCCATTAATTCATCAATATAATGAAATGTGAAAGGAGTAACACAGGCTCCATTTACAAATGCATATGGTCTATTTTTCAGTCGCCATTCTAATTCTGCTTTGATATCCTCCAACATTTCTTGTGGAGATGGTAAATTGACTTTATCTTTAAAATATTGTGCCAACCATCGAGCACCAATTTCAGAAGATAATTGAGCGCATCCGCTGTAGTTATAACCAACAAAACCCATTCTGGGAATGTTTGGATGAATAAGGTGACGATAAAGATGAATTATACCCTGATTATCAAATACTTCTTGACGATACTTTTCTTCTAAAAAAGGCATACCTTGACGAAATCCAGTCGCAAAAATAACTATATCAGCCTCTAAAGATTTACCATTCTCAAGTACAATACCCTGGGGATAAAAATTCTTAACTTTTGTCTTTTCTGCTCGAATCTTACCATTTTGAAAGTACTCATAAAAGCCTTTAGGTACTAAGCCTATGCTACAACCAATTAATTTATTCATCGGTTGATCTGGAGTTAAATCACAGGCATCTAAAGGAAACTGTAACCGCAAAATCGTTTCGTTAATGCGCCAGAAAAACCATACAAGGGGTTTTCCAATGGTGTGTAATAAATTTTCCCAACCTTTTAAGTTGCGATAAGGCATCCAAGATTCAGCAAAACGGGTCAAAAGAATATACTTGACATTAATAATGCCTAAAAAGAACTTTGGTATTTTCCACAATGCTTGTCGAAAAATTAGAGTACATTCTTGTGCCTTTGTAGCAGCTACTGTTGCTATATCAGTAGCTGATTTACCAAAACCTACGATAACGACTTTTTTACCCTCAAGTTCAGAGCTATGTTTAAACTCACTTGAGTGCAAGATTTTTCCTCCTGTAGCTGTAAATTCTTTCATCCTAGGGAAAGAAGGCATATTTGGAATTCCAAAAATACCATTACACACAATTACAAAATCGAACTCGTAATTTTTGTTAATTGGTTTGTCATTACTAGCATCATGAAAATTAACGCTGACGTTCCATTTAAGAAGTTCTGGATTCCTCTGCTCGACTCTAATAACTTCTGTTCCAAAATGAATTTTTTCTAACACACCGAAGTGTCGTGCGTAAGATTCTAGATAGTCACATATCTGTTCTCCTGAAGGCCACTCAGGGTAAGAAGAAGGCATCGGATAGTCGCTAAAAGCATATGTATCTTTAGGATTTTGGATTGAAAGTCCTGGGTAAGCTCTCGATTTATCCCATACTCCGCCTAATCCCTTTTGTTTTTCAAATACAGTTACTTTATAGCCTTCTTCAAGGAAAGTTTTTGCCGTAACTAAACCACTTACACCAGCGCCAATTACGCAAATATTCTTTGCTTGCATTTTTTGAAAATATTTAGTGTGGACTTACAAGTATTGGCGTTGCGGATTAAAAGTATGATTTGCTCCCCAGCCCCCAAGTTTGGGGGAAAAAGATAATTTAAAGTCCCCCAGTTTTGGGGGATTTAGGGGGCATATTAGATATTAAAAAAAAATCATACCTTAATTAAGCAACGCCCAAGTATTAATCATTTATAGGAATTACGCAACAATAAGATTTTCGTGTCATATACCAACCACAATCTTGTAGCAATTGCGTAAGTCGCGTTCTACTGAAAGTAAGTCTAAGTCAAATAAAAAATAGTGTTCATTATTTAGACTTACTTATCAATACTTACTCCCAAAAATTAGTTACCAATTTATTAGGCTACGGTTAATGAAGAAATTTCTTTTGATAACTGACAATAGAAGAACTCTAACAATGGATTTATATGTACGTCTTCTAACCATTCACTATCAATATCTTCAATAATATGATGCTCGGCTATCAGTTCGCTGCCGCGAAAACGACGAATTATTGGATGTATGCCCGAACTTAATGAAGCTTGCTCAATGTCATCTTTGTGAATCCGTTCAACAGCAAATGGATCGGGACTTGCAAATATAATATCAAGTCCAAATTCTAAAGTTACAATATAGTAATGTTCTTGCTGACCTAATTCACTGTCGTGTACGTAATCAACAGGAATGTCATTATAGTACTTTGCCTTTTTTTCATTGTTTATTACAACAAGGTCGCATAAAAAGCCAGTTTGTTGCCATAAAGCAGAGCTTTTATTTACACGTTCAATGATAGACTGCACAATATTTTCAGCAGTCAAGTTGATTGTATTACAGGGTATTTCTTGATGATGATACTTATATTCTAAGATTTGACTTAATGCCCGGATGTTATAGCGGAATCCGTGAATAAAGCCAGATTGTTTCTTTTTATAGTCACGCATATGAGTCAAGACTCCTACAAAATATAGGTCTTTAACGTTAGTTGACTCCCATTCGCTAGTTTGATTAGGATAGCGATCGTTGATAGTTAGCTCTGGCTTACATGATGCGTCAAAAATAGAATCGTCAAAACGGAATCCAGTACATACTATTACCCGATCGTAAAGCAACTTTTCTACTTCTCCGTCGGCATGAGCATAAGTGAATGTAACAATATATTTACCTTCCTTAAACTCTATTTTGTTTACATCGGCATCTAAAACTACATTCTGTGATTTTAGTTGATAAGTGTCTAAAAAGTTATTGTTAACACCTCGCAAATGGCCAACATATTTGCTTTTCCATGCCATTTCTATAGGTGTAGGACTAGCTATATGGATAAGTGAAGCTGTAGCAACTAAATTATCAGCAGTTTCAAAACCGGAATTTCCTTTGCCAAGAATTAATACCCGTTGATTTGCGAAATCTTCTGGATCGACGGATACATCTGTATAGTTTTCTGCTAACTCCATTCCAGGTATTTCTGGAATATATGGTTTGCTAAAACCAGTAGCTACGATTAAACGAGATGCGGAATAAACTTGTCCAGTGTTATCTATCACCATAAATTTATCGTTTTTGGCGATTTTTACAACTTGTGAGTTATATTTTATTTTGAGATTAAAATGGTTGGCAAAATCCTCTAAATATCTAACTAAATCATCTGTGTGGGGAAAATATTCTCTACTGTAATTTTTAAGCAGCATTTCTTCACTATCGCTTAGTAAAGAATTCCAATCCCAACGAAGGTTAATTTCGGAATCGCTATACCCTGTATATACTTTATTAATTGAAATTAACTTCTTATGTCTGGGAAACTTGCTAAAGAAATTCCCTGCTTTACTTCCACCTTCAAGAATTAAATAATTACGCTTGGCTTTTTCGAGAAAATATCCAAGCTGCAACCCTGCTGGGCCTGCACCAATAATTAAGTATTCAAGTTCTACAGTATTATTCATGATTTTATTACTCTTTCCCTGCGAATTTTTCAATTTATTTAGATGCTCAAAAGTGCTTTTTCTATTCGATTATTTTTCGCGTATGACAAAAGTTCGTTCGTCAAATCTTCAAACAATTTAAAAATCTTGTCTACGAGTTCTATTGCTTCTAAACGATTTTCATCTGTTAATTTAATACTCTCGATTAAATTTTCGATGCCTAGGGTACCTGTAGTATGACCTGTTTCAACATCTAAATGAAAGTCTGCAAAATATAGGCACTTCTTTGAATGATTTACTTTTAGTTCTTCCCCGACTTTAGCTGCTATAGAAAACATTGTATTTCCTGTTGCTTCTGTTACTTCTATAACAATCAACTTAGTAATAGGATTTGCGTTTAAAGCATACTGAGATAATTGATAACTTATTAATTGAGAGTTTTTGGTTTGCTCGCTCCAAAGAAATCTGAGAGCATCAGTAAAATTAAGCGACCTATCAAAGCCTAATGTTTTAATATCCTCTAAAAACCATAACCAATGGCGATCGTCTTCATAAGTATGTTTATTGATTATTGCTTGGATTGGATCGGTTGTAGGCTCTTGTCTAAAAACATACTTATTTAGATGTCCAAAACTCATAATAAAAGGGGCGGCACAGGGTGCCCAAGCTAATCTTTGCCGAGCATCTATTGTTGTATCTCGCATATATTCAAACAGTGGTAGTTTCATAAACTCTTGCTTTTTCTTCTCTATATATGCAAGAACTTCTTTCATTTTTTATATCCCCCATCAAAAAACTATCTAACCATTAAAAATCACAATCGAATATCGCTACTTTAAGACTATATAAGTAGCTCCTATTAAATATTTGATTGTCAATTGAGTTTTGAGCGATTAAGTTTCTTTATTATTTAGCTTCTGACGTTATATTTTATATGCGTAAATATACGCAATTTTGAATCAATTTACTTTTTTAGATTACTAAATTAAATTTAATACTCATATTTATCATTATCATATTTCAGATAGACGGATGTCTAATACCAATTAATACTTACTTTAATGTAGTAAATATTACGACTAACTGAATTGTTTAAAATTGTCGTAGAATCAATCATAAATTTAGGATTTAATTCACGCACAATGGCTGAAATCTTTAGCTTATAAGACCTAAATGATTTATTATGCAAATGTTTGGATTACTTTATGAGGCTGATATGAAGTTAGTATTTTAGTTGAATTAGTTATAATAAAAGTATTCTTTATACTAGAATACTTAAAAAGCTAGAGATTGCGTGACAAGAATATACTCTTGATTTTTGAACTTGCTAATTAAGTATTATCACTTATCTGTCAACAGATGATGACTTAACCATTGCTTAACTTTCGACTGTTTCCTCCACCTCAAAATAATTATCTCCAAAATTCTCTCGATATCTTCACAAAGCTACGACATACACATAAAACAACTACTCAGTATATTAAAATACATCAAGCTACTATTAATCAAATAAGCGTGTACTAACCGTAGATTTTTGATTCAAAATATAGTAGATAACTTATTAAAGTTAAATTTTTATACTAAAGACCTATCTTTTGGTAAATGTTTTTTTACAGACTTAAGTATATACGAAAGCTGTGAAAATACTTGTCAACTGTTGTGTATTAAAATGCACGACAGCAACGAAGAAGGAAGAGGGAAGAAGGAAAAAGAGTTGTAGCCATTAATCAATGCCAAATAAATAAGTAGTTAAACAGAATTAATTACACAATGTCCGAAGCGAGTGGAACGGAGTGAAACGTTAGCGTTCACGAAGTGAGTCGTTAGACTAAGCGTCTCGCGGAGGGAGATAGCAACCGCAAGGGCTGGGATTACTACCCTTCGGGAACACATAAAGGTGAACGCGCAGCGAATAATGACGGTAAATATCTTTGTTCACCTACTTAGGGCTTGCGTTGATCCTAGAACAAAAGAAATGGCTGCTCGCTTAGTTTGGAACAGCCATTTACTATTACTATTGACGTTACTTTATTGAAGAAAAATCACGCCCAAACGACTCTAAATCAAAGAGTTGAAAAAGCCATTGTCTTACGGTAGCTTACTTGTAACTACACTTACCTGTGGACTAGGAGCCATTGATTCCTGCAATATACGAGTATTAGCAACAGAATTATTTGCTAACGTAAATAAAGGATTTGACAAAATTCCTGCAATAGAAGTAGCAATTAAAGTTGTCACCAAACCAATTTGCAATGGTCTTAATCCAGGTAAGTTCCAACTGATGGGGGGGTAATTCTTGACTACATCGGACATTTCTTGAGGTTCCTTTACTACCATCATCTTGACGACGCGGATGTAATAGTAAATAGAAACTACGCTGGTAACTAATCCTAATAAGACTAAGCCATAAAGACCTGCTTGCCAACCAGCCCAAAACAAGTAAATTTTACCGAAGAACCCGGCTAATGGGGGTATTCCTCCCAAGGAAAGCAGAGAAAGGCTTAATCCTAAAGTTAAAAGCGGATCTTTCTGATATAACCCAGAGTACTCAGTAATTTGGTCGGTTCCCGTGCGTAGAGAGAATAGAATTACGCAGGTAAAACCACAAAGATTCATAAACAGGTAAACTAGCAGATAGAATATCATGCTGGAATATCCGGCTTCGGTGCCTGCAATCAAGCCAATCATCACAAACCCAGCTTGAGCAATAGATGAATAAGCCAGCATCCGCTTCATGCTAGTTTGAGCTAGGGCAACAACGTTACCCAATATCATACTTAATACAGCTAAAGCAGTAAATACGAATCTCCATTCATCAGCAACCAAAGGAAATACTGTTGTTAGTATACGGATAGCTAAAGCAAAACCCGCAGCTTTAGAGCCTACCGATAAAAACGCAATTACGGGAGTTGGTGCCCCTTCGTATACATCTGGTGTCCATTGGTGAAAAGGTGCGGCAGATATTTTAAAACCAATACCGGCAATGACAAACACCAAAGAAATAACTATACCCAAGGACTGACCTAGGTTTGCTGTTTCTATGCCGGTAGCGATCGCGCTTAATTCAGTTTGTCCACCAGACAAACCATAAAGCAGGGAAACACCATACAAAAATACAGCAGTACTTGAAGCTCCAATCAATAAATATTTCAGGGCTGCTTCGTTGGAACGCGGGTCGCGCTTGGTATAACCTGTTAATAAATAAGAGGAAATACTAAGAGTTTCCAAGGAGATGAAAATCATCACCAGTTCCGAAGCCCCCGACAGAAACATTGCTCCAAGGGTAGCGGTAAGCAAAATAGCAACAAACTCTGCTAGTGCCGTACCACTTTGCTCAACGTAGCGAATTGACATCAAAATAGTGATAGCCGCAGACAGAGCAATAATACCGCGAAACACGATACTAAGGTCATCGCCATTGAAAGCACCAATAAATGATATGGGATTGCTGTTGTCCCACTGAAAATATAAAGCGACCAAAGAAGAAAGTAAACCTGCAACTGCTAGATATCCAATCCAGCGTGAGGACGAACGTCCTAAAATCAAGTCTACGATCAAAACCCCTAAAAAGGTGATAATTACAATCCCCTCTGGTACTATCGTTCCAGCATTTAACTGGGATGCAAGATTAACAAAATCCATGAGATATACAGGTTTCGACTATTAGACTTTGACACTAACTGTGTTAATTCTATTGTTTTTTACTGTTATTTCACCAAAATCCTTAAAGTAGGAAATTAAATTAATCCTTTCAATTTGTATCGTCGAACATTTGTACTATATTGATTTCAATTAAAAAGCGCCTTTTTATAGGCGCTTGCAAAATTATTAAATCTAAATTGTATATATTGCTATATAAATTTTAGGGTTGGTTTTAAGCTTGGTGACGAACCCGAGGAGTACGCGCTCCCACTGCGGCTCCAATCATTGATGCGATTAAACCAAGTAATGAGCCGAATACAAACCACCATAAACTTTTGGAAGTTGCATCAGCGATTTGGCTGGCTTGCTGGGGGTTTATATTAGGTACATTTTGTTGAATTTCAGCACCTTGCAATTGTATCTGATTAATTACCTCCCCAGCGTTATAAGCTGCGACACCGAAAGCTCCGGATACTCCGCTTGCTAGCAGCCAAGAACTAACAGCTAAAGTTGTAGCCCAAAGAATCGCTCCGTTTAGTAAAGCTGTACTACGGTTCATCGGGCCGCAAGCCCGAGTAGTTATCCAACCTGCAACAAATAAAGATATTAATAAAGCAATGGTTGACCAAATACCTACATTACCAGCAATATTAGGTGCAATGGTTCCGGGTGCGTTCGAGTCAGAAACAAAGTTAGCTCCAATGGCACCAAACAAAGCGCTCAAGATTAATTGAGTAGCTAAACCAACTAGCAAGCCGGATATTATTGGTCCCCAACGAACGCGATCGTGGTAATCCACAACTCTACTTGCGACGACAGGTTCGTTAATGACTTCTTCACCTACTCTATTCACATAAGACATTATTTAACTATCTCCTAGTTTTTTAACTCTTTTTTTAGCAATATTGCTATTTATTTATAATTAATTATTAAAAACTAAAAATAAGCTCTAGATATCTATCTAATGGAATAATTATTTTCTATATCTTTAGCTATAAAGATATTATCCTTCATTTCAACTTTAAAATAAATTTTTATTAAGATTTGTTCTAAATTATGATGATAGTTATTTGCTCAAAATATCTTAACAAAAAAGGGAAAAGTTAAAAATGTTCTGAATTCATATGCATTCCTATAAGAGGCTTTCAGGGATTATAGCTCAATTCAACTTATTGCTTAAAAAAAATATTTCAGAAACTAGGAGATAAACCACATTGATAAGCAGCAAAAGACTGGAGACATGATAAGCATCAAAAACTTATCAATTTTGTTTGACCAGATAATGTCTCCAGCATAGTTGTAAATGACTCAAACTATAATCAATAATTCACCGAAATCATTTTACTTGCTTAAGCTCACTCACGTACTTTGACAGCAGTACCTACAGCAGTAATTAATAATAAAACACCTGATTGGTCAACATTAATTGTGCCGGTATCAATTTCAATACCTACAACTGCATTTGCTCCTAAACGCTGCGCTCGTTTTTCTAATTCTGTAAGTGCTTTTTGTTGTCCTTCCTCAAATAAGCGTTCGTAACTACCAGTTCGTCCACCAATAATATCTCTCAAACCAGCAAAAAAATCTCTCATGAAATTACTGCCGTAAACTACTTCTGCGGTTACAACTCCTAAATAGGATTCAACAATAGCTCCTTGAATTACGTCTGTAGTAGTAATAATCATTGATTTACCTTAAAAATTGGGTTGTAATTCTAATTGTTATTGATTCTGCAATAAAATAAATCCTCCTTTGACAAAGAAAGAGGAAACAGCGAAGAGCGAAGAATAACCACAATGATGGTATTAGAATTTAGTAAGGTCTCAGTAGATATTCTAAGAAGTATCGAAAAAAATGTTATCGCCTTGTTGGTTCAAGTTCTAACAAGCTACTTGCGAAAGTTATAATATTGCGACATCAGATTTAGTGCTTTGTTCTGTTAGTTTTGAAGCATGTATTGCAAGAAACAGAAGGCTTTTTCTTCCCCCTCTCCCCCTCTGACTCATCCCTACTATCAACCATCATTTTTACAATACAGACTACTAGCATTTATCTAAGAAAAATTTATTCAACCTTAAACAGTTAGTGCCATAAATCTATAAATGTATCTCAATTAACTAAAAACGAGTTTAGCAATTGCGATAGCATGATTTTGGTGACTCAATACTAGGGAGCAAAATCTCCTAGTACGGAAATGACTCGCAATAACTATATAATATAAATATATTGTCTTTAAAAAACTCGCTTTAAACAGCGAAAGTACTTAATGTAGAGATTTACTGCCTTAAATAGCAAATAAACATGGGATAACCGAACATTTACTTAGAATAAAGGCTTTTGTATCCCAGTAACGATAAATTAATTATGAAGTTAAAAAAAAGTAAGCTAATAGAGTTTTCAAAATTAGATATTTTTGTTTTAATGGACAAACATAAATTTAAGTTGTGGTAAAGTTGCGAAAACTTTCAGGTATTCAACTGTGTACAATCGAACATACTCTCTCATAAGTGTTCTCTTAATAGGAAGCATTGCTTCTGCAACGCCTTCTGCGGCTCAAGCTGAAGTAAAAGTGGCGCAGTCTAAAAGCACTCAGCAGGTTAGAAGACTGCTGGATGAAGGGCGCAGACTGGTAAAATCTGGTGACTTTAATGGCGCAATCAGAGTTTATCAACAAGCTTCGAGCTTAGAACCGAAAAACGGCAGCATTTATTCTGGGATTGGTTACCTATATGCCCAACAAGGAAATTATTCCGCAGCATTAGCATCTTACCGGCGTGCTGTATCCTTAAATCCCAATAATGCCGATTATCAATATGCTTTAGCTTACGTTAGCGGCAGCATGGGCGATAATAAAACAGCGAAAAATGCTTACCGTAAGTCTATACAAATTAATCGTGAAAACGTTAATGCGTATATAGGGTTAGCTTTAATCTTATTGCGCTTGGGTGAATACGATAACGCTAAATGGGCATACGAAAAGGTTGTAGAGTTAGACCCAAAGAATCCCCAAGCTTACGAGTTGCGGGGTAGAATTTTAATGAAGAAAGGTCAATCTAAGGAAGCTGCTGGAGCTTTGAAAAAAGCACTGAACTTGTATGAAACCCAGAAAAAATGGGATGCTGTTGCTCGAATAGATGCGATGTTGCGAGACATTGAAAGTTAGAAGCAATTTACCATTTCATATTTTCCAATCCGTATAATTATCTAAGAGTGCATCACGAGAGTAGATTATCTTAATTATTGACTCGTGTCGTTTATCAGTATTTGCTCGAAGCAAAGTGGGAATTGAAAACCCGCCATACATATCCCACTTGCTTCATTCTCAAGTCTTACATAAAACCGTTAATAATACACAAGCAAAATACTAAAGCTAGAACAATATTTCTTTATCGATTTATTCACTAATAAGTTTTTCAGCGTCTATTACTACTAAAACCAAAATTTTTCTTAAATATTATTAATAAGCTGAATAAACTAATTTGTATTCTAATTAGCTATAATCATAATTAATATTATAACTAGGATTTATTTATATATCCATTTAACATACGTCTAAACAATTTTGAGCGTTCTTGGAGTTCTTTGGAGCGTTGCTGAAGCTCTTGCGAATGCTCGTGCAATTCGCGTAAAGAGATTGCAGTCTTCTTCATAATTAAGTACTTATTCATTTTTTGTATTTTTAACTCTATTATTCTTAATTATCAGATATAAAATTTTCAAAGTTAACTAACATAAGAACTAATTTATAGCCAAAGTATTTGCACCTAAAGATAAAAGCTCATGCTTCTAAAGATAAAAAGGAGCTAATCTATAGTTACAATAGTTACAAGTTATGCATTTTATATCTATCGAGAGATTGAGCAAAAGATATTAATCCAAGTTGATAAAAATAGGACAAAAATAATTTTTGAACTGATGCAAAAGCAATACTTATCTATACTGTTTCTATAGAAATCCTAATTGAATATAGCGGTTTTCTTTTGGATAAAATACAAACTCAACTGAAAACCGCTATATTGCTAGGTATACTGAGAAGCAAACCTATATACAGCAAGCTTGAAACTAAATTATTTGTGCAAAAATATACGAATAATTCCTGTATATCGGTATACATAGAATCAAATCCCGCTACAAATGAGGAGTATTTTCTTCTTTTGTGGATAGAAGACTAGTACCGCTTCGCGGAAGTAAGAAGTAAGAAGTAAGAAGTAAGAAGTAAGAAGTTTGATTTTCTAAGCTTTTCAGCCATTTTTAATGGTTGGTTTATTTACGCCGTGTTGTACTAGAGACAGATACCGGTTTATTTTGGTAAGTATCTTCAACTTTTAACCAATTACTAGCAATAGGCATTCTCCAGCCCGTGCCAAAAGCGCGATCGGTAATCTTGATTCCTGGGGGTGCTTGTCGCCGTTTGAATTCCGCTCGCGCTACCATTTTAATCACTTTATTCACTAGCGATTTATCGTATCCTGCTGCGACTATCTCTTCCACTGACTGATAATCGTTGACTAAGCGCTGCAAAATATCATCTAAAATTTCATAATCTGGTAAAGAATCTTGGTCAAATTGTCCTGGTTTGAGTTCTGCACTAGGTGCTTTAGTTAAAACATTATCGGGAATAACTTCGCCATTTTTATTTAACCAATGGCATAGCGAATAAACGCGGGTTTTCGGAACATCGGCAATCACAGCCAAACCACCATTCATATCACCGTATAAAGTGCAATAACCAACTGCCATTTCTGACTTATTGCCAGTGGATAATAAAAGATAGCCAAACTTATTAGAAATTGCCATCAATAAATTGCCGCGAATTCGCGATTGAATATTCTCTTCTGCCAATCCAAATCCAGTATCAGCGAATAATTCTGCAAAGGTGCCGTCGTAAGACTCCATTAAATTACCTATCGGCAGTTTCTCCGTTTTGAAACCAAGATTTCTGGCTAAATCATCGGCATCTTTAATAGAAGATTCCGAACTGTAAGGAGAAGGCATCAATACACCGAGAACATTTTCTTTACCCAATGCTGCGGTGGCGATCGCCGCCACAATAGATGAATCAATACCGCCGCTCAAACCCAGAACTACTTTGGAAAAACCACATTTGAGAACGTAGTCTTTTACGCCTAAAACTAAAGCCTGCCAAATTTCTTCATCTTCAGATTCGCAATCGGGGCTTATAGAACCAAAATTTAAATCTTGCTGTTGCTTATCAAATGCTAGCTGTAATAAATCGGCATCAAAACCACAAGCGCGAGCAGTCACTTCACCTTGTCGGTTCAAAGCAAAACTTCTACCGTCAAAAATTAAATCGTCATTGCCTCCTACCTGATTTACATAAATAATTGGTTTATCAAAGCGCAGGGCAGTATGCTTTAACATCGCTTCCCGAAAGCTTTGTTTTCCCTGTGTATAAGGAGAGGCAGATAAATTAACAACTAAATCTACGTTGAAGCTGGATAAATCGGCAATGGGATTAATCGAATAACTACGCTTACCGAAAAATTCTTCATCATTCCATAAATCTTCGCAAATAGTAACGCCGATTTTAACGCCATCAAGATTGAAATAGTTAGCTTTTAATCCAGGTTCAAAGTAGCGATGTTCGTCAAATACATCGTAAGTTGGCAGCAATCGCTTATGAAAAACTTGTTTTACTTCTCCTTGATGCAGCAAAGCGATACTGTTATACAAACTTTTTCCACCAGCAACATCTGCTTGTGCGTTTTCTTCAACCGTTCCTACCAAAACGGCTAAATTAGCAGGTAAATTTTGAGCTAACTGCACTAAGGCAATACCCATCGCTGCGACAAAACCGGGCTTAAGCAATAAATCCCGTGGAGGATAACCACATAAAGAAAGTTCGGGAGTTAATAACAAATTTGCCTTATCTTCTGCTGCTTTATTTGCAGCTTCTAAAATTTTTTGGGTGTTACCAGATAAATCGCCAATAATGGGATTAATTTGAGCTATAGTAATTTTCATTTATCAATTGGATAATAGTAAGTACATATGGTGAAAACAAAAAGTATTATAAATCTCTAAAAAAATCTTTGTTAATTGATAGTATTTAGAGTATTTAGAGTATTGTTTGGTAGTTAAAATTTTGTATTAGACTGCATTAGATAAAAACTAAAGGTTTATCTTTAAAAGGTGCGAAAGCATTCGCATCAAATTTATACAAACTAGCAGGACGACCGGCTCCCCGAGACACTTTGATTCCGGTATCTGATAGAAAACCTAGCTTGAGCAAGCGAGCGCGAAAATTAGAATAATCAGAAAAGTTTTCTCCTAACACAGTCGTATAAAACTGATACAAATCATTTAAAGTAAACTTCTCTGGAAGTACATCAAAAGCTACAGGAGAGTATTCCAATTTATTTCGCAAACGCTTGTGTCCGTATGCAATAATTTGATTGTGGTCAAAAGCTAATGATGGTACTTCTTTTACCGGATACCAGGCGACATCTGCAACGCTATCACTAATCAATTTGGCTTCCTCAAATCGTACTAAAGCAAAATAACTTACTGATAAATAACGCACGCCGTAACTATCGCTGGCTTCCCTGGGGTCGCGTTTGGGACCACCAAAAGTATATAGTTGCTCTAGATAAAGGTTTTCAACACAAATTTTCTCTGCCATAATTCGATAGGCAGCATCTTCTAAAGACTCACCTTCACGAACTAGAGTACCTGGAAGACCCCACGTGTTAGCAAATGGTTCGCAAGCCCGCATGACTAATAGAACCAATAGTCTATTTTGAGCGATATCAACTGAAAAAATAGCATTATCAACACCGACTTTGAAATCAGCTAAAGGCTGTTGGTTTAAGATCGGCAAACTTTGGTTGTGGTTGAGTCCTGGCATTCGTATAAATGCTTTTGGTTAATATAAGCAGCTACTGAGTTTGTTAAAGCTTGAGTGTCGCCATGTTCGCGATACGCTGTTGAAGAAACATCTAATCCTGTTAGGTTTGCGACTGCAATCTTGCCTCCTAATTCGTTTATCGGATCTAAACTACTGTTATCTATCGTATATCCAGGTCTTGGTATTACCAATACTTCTGCTTCTCGTAACAAGTCTTCAATTCGATACCAACGCTGAAACTGACTTAATAAATCCGAACCAATTACAACAACAAATTCAGCGTCATTGCCCCAGCGTTTTTTTGCCTTTTCTACGGTATTAATAGTTCTTAAATCGCTTAATTCCTGTTCTAAACTGATATTTTCTCTTGCCGGACTAATATCACCGATTAACAACCGCAACATTTCTACGCGATTTTCTAAAGATGTTTGATGAGACTTGAAAGGATTATCAGCTGCCCAAACTGCAACAGAATCGTAATGATGCGACAACCAGATCAATACTGCTTGATGTCCTGCTGTCGGTGGATCTGCGCTCGTTCCAAATAAGGCAATTTTCATTATCAGTTGTTATTTGTAGATGGTTATTAGCAATTTACCTAAAAAATCATTCATGGCTAACTATACTCTGTGTATTAGTTATTAATTACTATCACGATTTGTTTGGTTGATTAGTTCTTGTAAAGAAGAGGAAATATCTACTGACATAGAAGATAGTGAATCTAGGTTTCTAACCTGAGCAGGTAAACTGACGACTGAAGCGGTTGTTCTATTTCTGATTGTTTTGATAGTCTCTTGAGGTTCAAGGCGTTTACCATCTTTCATAAATAATTTTAGTAAAGGCTGCCTGTTTGGATAATTTTCCGAAACTAATCCTAAAGTATCTGCCTTGAGTTCACCATTCACAAACTCGCGAAAAATCTGCTTTCTCCCAGGGTAGCTAACTTTCCCACTAGATTTTTTCATCACTGGAATACCTTCTATTTCCACAAGTTTGTAAACTCCATTTACCGGTTTACCGGTTACTAATCGAGTTCCTATACCGTAACCGTCAATTTGAGCGTTGTTCTGCTTTAGTCTAGCAATCTCCCATTCATCTATATCTCCACTGGCAAAAATTAGTGTATCTGGCAAAATTTCTTTAACTTGTTTTGATAATGCTACCAAATCTCCAGAATCTAATCTAATTCCAGTTAAATTTATTTCTCCTGCTTTAACTTTAGCTGCTAATTTACGAGCGGCAGCGATTGTGTCGTAAGTGTCTATTAATAAAGGTGCCCCCGGAAAGTATTGATGAAAGGCACTAAAAGCTTTTTCTTCGCTGCCTTCTAACGCACAAAGCGCCATAACCAAAGCGTGAGCCATCGTACCGCTAGGTTTTTCCCCTAGCTGCAATGCTGCCAATACATTCGATGTCGCATCTAATCCCCCTGCTAAAGCCGCTCTAGCTGCCCATAGCGATGCTTGAGGGCTGAAAGCTCTTCTGGTACCGAATTCCAAAAGCGTTGTTTTTTCCCCTGCAACATCTCGCGATCGCGCTGCTCGGGTTGCAATCAATGTCTGATAATTCAAGCAGTTGAGCAAATAGGTTTCTACTAATTGCGCTTGCCATAAAGGTGCTTCTATTCGCAGTAATGGTTCGAGGGCAAATACTGCCGTTCCTTCTGGAATAGCCCATACGTCCCCTGTAAATTTTCCTTCTGCCAACAGCGACCAAAATTGTTGGGGAGCCGATGCAAAAATACCAGTTTCTTGCAAAGCTTCTATCTGAGTTTGATTAAAACTAAATTTCTCTAGATATTCCAGCGCTTGCGATAGTCCCATCGCAATTAAATAATTAAATCCTTCTGGGAGCTTTCTAGCAAATAACTCAAAGCTAGCTCTTTTTTGGTCTATATTTTCACCTTTATAACAAGCTGCCATCGTCAATTGATAAAGGTCTGTCAGCAAGCTGTAATCGGCACTTGAGACGTTTAATTGTTCTGACAAAGGCATATCGTAGTTTAATAAACTTGTCATTTTTTCAACACCTTGGCAATACCTATTTGTATTTATGGTAGTTTTCACCATAAATGATGTCAATAGCTAATTTAGGGAATCAGGTATTGCTTAACTAGTAACTAGCGATTATTAACGGATATTTCAATATTGGTTTAAGATATATAATGGCTCCATAGTCGTGGGTACAACTAAAAGCTAAAGTATTGCAAAGCAAATTTAAGAACAATTTCAATAATTATCAATACATTGAGATATTGAACTTACTTCTCATATTGGAAATAGAGTAGAAATATAAAGCTTACAGATAAAAAAATAAAACGATTAGGAGATGCGCTTTATGTTTATTTCCAAAATGCTTTCAAATATGGCTCAATATATTTCTGAAGCAGTAATGCGAATTTTTGGACCCAGCGATGATGCTTATCCAAATAGTGGCGTTCAACCGTTTACAGGCGAAATTTATAAAAGAAGCACGGTTGATAGTTGGTAAATGATACAGAGATTAATTAATTATAAAGAACAAAGCCGGTGGTACAAGGCAATTTAAACCACCGGCTTTCTTTTTGATATTTATTTTTTATATTTTAATTTTGAGAATACTATATATATTAATAAAAATACATCAATACTGGGAAACAGAACTTATCGAATCAATAAATGCTTGTATTTAAAAGCTAGTGAAATCTGGTTGAAAATTTACATAAATAGTGTCAACTATCTCAGACTGTTCTGACAGATGCTTTAACATCCCCTCGATAATTGCGAAGTAAGGGAAACGGCAAAAACCTTACACCACAACTTAAACCAGACCACTAGCTTCTGTTTATCAAACAAAGCCACTTACTTTCCTGACACCGTTCTCCTATGGAAAGTAAGAAACAGGACGAAACAGCAAAACACCTGCTTTGGCTTACGGACAATCAGCAATTTATTACTTCTCAATCCGCAATTTCAATTATTAACGGTAATATAGATAATCTAGTGTTTTCTACAGAAAAATTTAATTTTCTTGTAAAGTTAATTGACGACGCAAATGTTGCTGTTTATTAAATTCCTTTTGTTCTGCTGAAAGTACAGAATAATTAATTGGAGGGCGCATTTCCCACTGAAGTTCAGCTAAGAGAAGCAAACTCATTCCCATTATTAAACCAGTAGCTAAAAACTGTTTTCCGCCGCAGTATGATAAAAGCAGAATACCTATTAAGTGAATAGCTGCTGTAATTAAAAAAGTACGAGATTTCACAGCCCAGGCTGTAATGACATAACCAATCGCGCTTAATCCCAACCATAAAGGACATAAACGCATCAAAACTTGCCCCCAACCTAGGAAGATTCCTAAATCAGTTAGGAGAACACCTGTAAGCATCAAAGCAGCCCAAGCATATATTAACCAGCGCAAACGCTCTACACTTACCCAAAACCAGGTAAATGCAGTCATTGTAGCCGTACCGATGATGGTAAGAGATGTCCATAAAATTGCTTGCGTTGCCCAGCTAACGGGTAAATATTGCGCTGTAATAAAGATTCCCGCACATATTAAGCCCCAAACGATGAATACTTGGTCTATGCGAGTATAAAAGCCTGATATTACTTTAATATTGCCAATCTTGCCACTTATGCGCCAAATACCTTGTAAATCCTGATAATCTAAATCTTCCTGCTTATCGCGGAGGAATGGTTGAGATAACGTCAAAAAAGTCATTAGCAGTCATCCGCCGTAAGAAATATGTTTTGGAATCTATAGATGTATTTTAATAAAACTTCATGAAACTTTGCAAGTGTTTGTGAAAAAAAATACAGATATTTGGTTTTTCTGGAACATTCCGTCTAGTGATGTTCGTGCTAAACCATATATATAGACTTTTGATTGCAGTGGCTGCAAACTGTGTAAATTTAAGAGGTGGCTTCCTTAGCGATCGCTTTTCGATAAACGCCAATCCGGATGTGGGAATCTATTAAATTGGTTTTGAATTAACTGTATAGATAGCTCTACAGAGTTGATTTGCACTAGCTGTGTAAAAATATCAGATTCAAAATTAATTCAGTCATTGTCAAGCTAAAGCCAGCTTTGATAATGAGGAAATTCAAGATAAAATGCTTTGGAAATTTGTAATCGCGACTTTAGTATTACCTTGTTGCTTGGGAATTGAGACGGCTTCAGCAGCGCTGAAAAAAGATGCTCAAATTCCAGTACAACCTGAGAAATTGGAATTGCTATCCGCACAAAGCGAAGAAAAAGCTAATGAAGTGGAAGCTATAAGTACTTATGCAAAATTAATTGTATATTCTGAACCAAAGTTTATAAGAATGTTTTCTACAGCTTCAACTAAAGCAGAATAGCTATCATAAGCATTCACCTCTAGCCATTTATATTTAATAAATCGCCATAATATTTCTATAATATTTAAATGAGGAGAGTAGGTAGGTAAAAAGAAAATATCTAATCCTTTCTGTGACCATTCTTGTTCTTTATCCCATAAAAATGAATTTTGATGAACTGAAGAGTTATCCATTATTAAGACAGTTCTTTTAGTAATTTTTGTACAAAAATCATCTATGCAGGCTATAACTACATCACTATTAATGCTACAATTAAACGTATATACTTCTAATTCATTCTGCTTGGTTAAAAAACCTAACACGTTAATTCTTTTACTCGGTTGACTTTTGACAGTCATTTTTTGTTTATTCTCTTGCCATGCGTAAGGAATATATGGAATTAAACAAAAGCCACTTTCATCTACATATCTAATTTCTATTTCTCCTTCCCGCTCTTTTTCTTTCAATCGTTCTAATTCTTGAATCTTTTTATTGTAAAATTCGGAAACGGGGCTTCCAGCAACGCTTCTCTTGATTCTAAACCAACCCATTCCGGCGATTTTCATCACCCTTTTTATTGTGTCTTTGCTTGCTGGTATTCCCCATTCTTTTTCAATTTTATCTTGGACTTTTTCTAGATTTTTTGGTGTTTCTTTGACCCATTGTTTAATCAGTTTTTCTTGATTAATATTAAATAGTGGTTTACGACCACGACCTGGATTATTATAGAGTCCTGCTAAACTCTCTGAATCCCAATTATTAAACCAATTATAAATTGTATTACGACTAACTTTAAATATTTTAATTAATTCTGATATTTGATAGCCTTGAAAACTTAATTTTATACAGTGCGCTCTCTCTCTTACTTGATAATATTTACTTTCCTGATAGATTCTATCTAATATTTTTAATGTTTCTTTACTTAACCCTTTAATATGTCTCATTTGATAAAAACTTTATATTGAACGCTCATACTATTTTTTCACAAAATAGAAGCGAATAATATTTTTATACCTCAAAATAATTCTTTTGAAAATTATTTTAAAATACACAATTAATTTTGCGCTGGTACTTACCTGCAATAAACCAAAATGAGTTTAAAATTAGTCATCACAAACGACGTTATCGCCAACGTCGCCACTACAAGCGTCGTCATTACCAAAGACGGAATTATCACCCAAATTACCGCAGGGTGAATTATCGCAATAACTATCAAGACTGCCCGGAATACCGTCGTAGAAAAACCCATTACCGCCGAACATATTACCGACGATAAATCATATCCTATCAACGATATGATTTATCGTCGGCACTATTATCGTCGGCATTAAGAATTTTCATTTTTGTTGAGAAGGTAGAATGCACAAGGTTACTTATTCTTAAAAGAATGACATTGAGAAGTTAACGCTTTACCTGCTGCATTCTGCCTTTCTTTGTAATTTTGTAAAAGATATTTTCAAAAATCAGATTCTTCCTAATATAAGTCGGCGTAAAGAAGACAACCATTAAAAATGGCTGAAAAGGCTAGAAAATAAAACTTTTTACTTTTTACTTCTTACTTCCGCGAAGCGGTACTAATTATTTATAAGTTGATTTAAAACAAAAGCTAAAGCAGCACTTCCTAAAGGAACGGTTATATTGTCAAGCCCTAGAAATGAAATAGCTTCTAAAGCAGTTGCAACAACAGCTATAGTTAAGGATATTAGCAAATTTTGCCCGGTGTTACCCTGTACGCTTTGTAAAACAAGAATACAGATGATAAAACTAACTACAGTCATTGTAAGAGAACCTTCTAAACTTTTTTGTCCTCCCAATACACTGTATTTATGCTTACCAAAACGCTGACCTACAAGTGCAGCCAATCCATCTCCCCATGCCATAATCAATATTCCGATGACAGCATAAAATGGTTGTTTCAAATACCAAAACCAGCCGATTAAAACACCAATGCTAGCAGAATAGAAAAAAGTTCCCAAACTTTTACGCCCAACACTATTTATACCCGGAAGAATTGGAAACTTATAAGACAGTAAAGTAACCAAGCTCGCTAAAATTGAGGCAGAGATACCTATACTTGCAGGAATATCTAGCCACCAGGCAAGTAGAATTACATTACCAGTACCGATATGAACAATTTTCCGGACAATTTCCGAGTCGCTTTTAGCGAAACGTCTCGCGGCTGCCGCGCTCAAGAGAATCAAGGATACCCAGATAGCTACGGCTATAACTTGCAGCCACAAAGGCGAAATAGAATAGGAAGCAGTAAATGAATTCAATTTAAATATAATTAATTAGAAATTTTTCTCTTACTACCAATTTATAGGATTTTTGTGCCCTGTATGAAACAATTATTTATTTGGTTTATCCGGTTTTACCGGATGTTTGTTTCACCGCTATTTCCCCCGACTTGTCGTTTTCAACCCACCTGTTCGATGTATACTATGCAAGCAATCGAACGATTCGGGGTTTTGCGTGGCTCTTGGCTGGGTATTCGACGTATTTGTCGCTGCCATCCATTTTATCCTGGTGGTTACGATCCAGTTCCGGAAAAGGAGGGGGAGAAAGCGGCTTAGTAGTGGCGATCGCGGAGAGTAGGTAATTACCAAGTTCCAATTCTTAACTGCTAGCTCTTCATTCAAAATCTAAAAACTAAAAACTAAAAATGCGACCATATCACAATATTGAAATCGTTGAATGTCGTGAAGCTTTAATACAGATTCCTCTCGAAGATTTTGCGGTAGAATCTCCTCACCCTTATGAGAAGTTAGGGGCACCTTACGGAGAACATTCTCCTTATTTTGTGCGCGAAACTATTGTTGATTATTTGATTGTTGCTCAAAGCTATCTCCAACAATTACGCCCAGATTGGCAAATTCAAATTTTTGATGCTTATCGCCCGGTAGCAGTACAGAAATTCATGGTTAATCATACTTTTTCTCAAGCAGTCAGAGAAAAAGGATTAACTGAATTGAGTTTGCAAGCAGCGCAAAAGCAAAGTATTTGGGAAGAGGTTTTTAAAATTTGGGCTGAACCTAGTCTTGATGAAAAAACACCTCCTCCTCACTCTACAGGTGGTGCGGTAGATGTAACTTTGGTTGATGAAATGGGGCAAGTTGTAGATATGGGTTCGCCAATTGACGAACTTTCCGAACGCTCGCTTCCGGATTACTACGCTCAAATTAAAGTTGAACTAGCTCCACGCTATCATGCCAATCGTTTGCTGTTAAAAGATGTAATGGAAAAAGCCGGATTTGCCCGCAATCCTAGAGAATGGTGGCATTTTTCATTTGGCGATCAAATGTGGGCTTGGTTAAAGAATGAAGAGAATGCAGATAATAGCTGTGTTGCTTGTTATGGAAGGTTGTTTTAGTTAGTTTTTAGTTGTAGGGGAGGCAAATTGGGGTGTTGCTGAATTGAGATATGAATTTATTATTACTGTTTAATAGCAGCCCCCTAAATCCCCCAAGTTTGGGGAACTTTAACATATATTTCTCCCCCAGAATTGGGGGTTGGGGGGCTGTTCATACTTTTAATCAGCAACGCCCAAATAGGGGTGTGAATTTTCTCACCCCTATTTGGGCGTTGTGTTGTCGCTAAGCGCAACGCTCCGCTAAATTTTACAATTATCAACTTTGCGACAAACGTTTGACTTCTTCACCGCCAAGCATTCTATCTACTTCTACAAGAATTTGAGGAATTTTGTCGGCATGGGGACTATTTTGCAGACATGATTTTAAGTTTAATTTATCAACTTCCGCCGCTTTGTTTCCGGGAAACCAATGTCCACCGCTTCCTAAAAGGTTGTAGCGCATTTTAGCGTATTCTGTCATATCGTAAGCAGTAGCTAAGTTCCACAACCACAAAGCCATTGGGATATTTACGTTACCGGGTGTTTCTTCGTGTTTGGGTAAGCCTACATGCCAGGTTTTTGCCCAATCTTCCCCTAAAGTAGCGATCGCCTCTTGTTCTAATTTATGCAAAATAGGGGGCAATATATCTTGCGCTTTATCTAATAAGTCTAGAGTTTTCAGGTGCTCGTCAAAATCTGCTGGTTTTGAAGCACCTAACGATAAAGTATGTACTTGTGGATGACTCAAACAAAATAAGTCATTAAATACCATCGGTGATAAAGGAGCGCAAAGTTCAACTAATTTTGCTGGCGGCTCGTAAAGTCTACCACCTTTATCGGAAGGGCTGATTATAAATACCCCCATATCGTGGTTTATAGCAGCTTCTATTGCAGCCCAATTACTTTGATTGATGTAATACCAATGCAAATTAATATAGTCAAATTGGTCGGTATTAATAGCTTCTACAAGAATATCTGTTGGTCCGTGAGTTGAAAAGCCAATAAATTTAATTTTACCTTGGTCTTGAAATTTTCTGGCAATATCCAAACAACCACCGGTACGAATCGTATTTTGCAAGGTTTCGGTATTGTTGATGCCATGAATACCTAATAAATCAATGTAATCTAAACGCAGATTTTTTAAAGATTGTTCTAGAGTCTTTTCAAATTCTTTTGCATCTGCCTTTGGAGCTACTTTTGTTTGTACAATTAATTTATCGCGAGGAAATTTAGGTAAAATTTTTCCTAATTGCACTTCAGAAGTACCGTATCCGCGAGCGGTTTCAATGTGGTTTATACCAATTTCTATAGATTTTTTAATTGTTGCTTCCAAATTTTCTTGGTTTTTTCTGGGAATTTCTTCTTCAGGTACATCTTTCCACTTGTACTGATATCGCATTCCACCACAAGAAAAAACGGGCATTTGTAATCCGGTGCGTCCAAATCGTCTGTAGAGCATTAGTGAAGTTAGAATTCAAGAATAAACTGTAGAATAAAGCTATTACAAAAGTTTATACAATTTAGTATAGATTGAGATTGACCTATTAGGGGCTGAAATTTTTCACATTCAAGACATCCTAGAGTAATGATAAATAAGTTTCTATAAAAATAACCCGTTTATTAAACAATATCTTCGTCAAAAAAAAATGGCTTTGCATAGTAAAGTTGTTGTCAAACACAACTAAAAAACAATGCAAAATTAACGCAATGTCTATGACTACACATTGGGAGCATCCCAATGCAGGAATAAATAGTTTATCCGACACCCTATAAGGGTGCAGCTACAAAAACAAAGCCCACCTGCGTGGGCTATGAGAGTTTCCAAGCTCACGTAGGTGGGCTTCGTAGTATTAAGCCCCAGGCTTATAGTCTGCGGGCTTTTTGCAAAATTGGGATGTTCCCGACACATTAGCTTGACTGCCGTATCCGAATAGAGCCGAATTTACCAAGCACTGCTAGCAACTAGTATTCTTTTTTATTGGTTTTATGGGAAAGAATGGGGAGAGGGGAGAAAAAGACTTCTGAATAATATTGTTACCTAATGTAATGCCGATATTTATGTTCTAATTGTTCTTCTAACAATCTACACCAGCATTATTGTTTTAATTACTTCCTTTACAGTAAAAGATTACCGATGAAAAAACCGTAGAGACGCAACGAAGGCAGAGGAATGATAGGTAAAGAGAGGTAGGTAATCTTAGAGCGGTTGGAGGAATCGCAACTCACTTAAAAAGTTGAACTAAGGCAGAAAAATTGAACTTGCTTAATTTTACCATCAGGCATAATTGCTCGATCCAAATTAGTATTTCTGAACTTTGTTCCTCGCAAGTTGGCTTCTTTTAAATTAGCTTGCGTTAAATTAGCCCAGGCTAAATCGGCATCAGTTAAATCAGCTTGATTTAAATTCGCTTCTAATAAATTTGCACCGCATAATTTTGCTTGTTCAAGATTGGCTTGGCACAAATTTGCCTCAATTAAAGATGCTTCCAATAATTCAGCTTTTCGTAAATCTGCTTTTTGTAAATTCGTATCGCACAATGAAGCCTCTTGGAAATTACTATGGCTGAGGTTTGCACCTACAAAAATTGCACCACATAAAGAAGCTTTGGCTAAATCAGCATTGCTTAAATCAACTTCTATTAAAGATGCTTCATGCATATGAGCTTCTCGCAAAGTAGCTTGATTTAAATTTGCCTTATCTAATTTTGCATTAGTCAAGATTGAGCCATTTAAATTAGCATTACGTAAATT
The DNA here is from genome assembly GCF_000316665.1 of Rivularia sp. PCC 7116. Lineage (GTDB taxonomy): Bacteria > Cyanobacteriota > Cyanobacteriia > Cyanobacteriales > Nostocaceae > Rivularia. The sequence goes on from NC_019678.1 coordinate 8,182,432, forward strand.
TGCTGCTGTAAAGTTAACTCCAGTTAAATTAAGTTCGTTTAAATCTATTCCGGTTAAATCATATCCGCTAAAGTCTCTTTGCCCAAAACTATCAGTAATTTGACTTATTACAAATTCTTGTTCTTGGTTGCGACTGTTCATATTATTTTCCCCTGAGTGTAAAATTTTTCAAATCCTTATCCTCACAATTACTGTATTTCGAGGTTACACCCTAAAAGCGGATGATTCTATTAACCAAGTTTAAATTTTTTGCAAATAAACATTAAATATTCCGCAAATACTAGTTCTTAAAGACTTTGCCGTAAAACTATTGTCAAAGCATCTTGATATTTTCATCAAAATCTCATCAGAAAAGACATATAAATACACCAAGTCATAATATTATGACTTAGCAAAGTCTTATTTATAACTTGAATTAGTTAGGATTTTATAGGTAATTTCAATTAGAAGCTAATAATCAAAATATATTGATACTTTTAAACAAAATTATTCAAATAATAATAAAAGCTTAATGTTCGTTTAAATCACTCATGCAAATAGTTTTAAAATCATTTTTTTATAAATGTACTTAAATTCTCATAAATCTAACTATCTTCACCCCAAGTCTGTAATTGAAAATAAACTAATACAATTGTTATTGCTAATAATACGGTTGCTGCTGCCGCTGCATAACCAAAATCAAATTGACCGAAAGCTTCTTGATAAATATAGTAAACTAGCAAATTTGTAGAATTTAAAGGACCACCACCACTAATTACATAAACTTGCTCAAAGCTGCGTAAAGTAAAAATCACGGTGGTAATTGTCGTAAATATTAAAGTAGGGCGTAATCCCGGTAAAGTAACGAACCAAAATTGCTCCCAACTATTTGCACCATCAAGTTCTGCTGCTTCATAACGACTAACTGGAATAGCTTGCAAACCAGCTAGAAACACCACCATATTAAAACCAAGCTGCTTCCAAATACTGAGTAAAATTATTACTGGCATTGCCCAGGTAGTACTGCTTAACCAAGCAATAGACTCAATGCCGATACTATTTAAAAGTGCATTGACGGGACCTTCATTTTGAAATAACCAGCGAAATCCTAAGCCAGCAGCAACTAAAGAAATAATTGAAGGTAAAAAATAAGAAGTTCGTAAAAATCCCCGCAAAATTATATTTTGATTTAATAAGACTGCTAATAATAAAGGAATCGCAATACTGGGTATAACCGTAGCCACAGTGAAATAGGCGGTATTCCACATAACTTGTGAAAAATCGGGATTAAGTATTAAACGTAGATAATTTTTTAACCCTACCCAAGTCATACCGTCTTTAGTAAAACTACCATTAGTGAAACTGAGGTAGAACAAATAACCAATGGGACCTATTACGAAGACTCCTAGTAGAATAATTGCAGGGGCTAGAAAAAGCCAAGCTGCAAAGGTTTCATTGTCAAGTAACTGTTTGAACGAAGAGTTAGAAGTTTTGTTATTTTGCTGCATTAGATGCGGTGATGTTTAGTTTAAAGCTATTTTACCGAAATGCAGTAAACGATTATCGCAACAGTTCAATATATTCCCAATCCATAAAAGCTGGCTTTGTTTTCTTCAACTGAGGTTAAATCAATACTTAAGATAATTTTGAAAGGAACTAGATCAAAAAATCTTCAACCCTAACTCAACGCTTCAACTGTCTCACTGATATTTCTCAATACTATTCCTACGGATAACAATAAATGCGTGTTTGTGTATAGATGGTGACATTCATCGATAGAACAGTTAGGATGAGCCTGTTCCGCAAAATTACATGTAAACAAACGCTTTGCGATCAAAGTTTATGAAAAAAATCTGGACAATATCTCAAATCTTAAAAAATATTTCTAGTAAAAATATCTTTGTCGCCAACAAGCTAACTACTATTGGACTTTTGCTAGTTGTAGCAGCAATTTCCGGTTGCAACTCCTCTAGTAATGCTCAATCATCAGCATCGGAAAAATGGACGGGAGAATGGGAGTTAAAAGATCCAGGTGGTTCAGGGCAAAGTATGAAAATCATCTTGACTCCAGAAGGTAAAGCATATCTGATACCGCCAGAAGCAGCTTCTAGCGATAAAGTTGCTTACGATATACCACTTGAGAAAGTTTCTGAGACAACAAGTTTACCAGCAGGTACAAAAGTAGTTGCTTTAGCAGACATTGCCAAAAATCAAGCAAATAAAGCACGAGAGAGTGAGGGCAAAACTTATGTTGGTTCTATGAATCGCGGCAATCAAGCTTACTATTTAGAAAATAATAAGTTTGCCACAAAACTTGAAGAACTAAAACTAGGTATCAAGTCAGAAACAGAAAATTACGTTTATAAAGTTGTGCCTCAATCAAATGAAAGCAAAAGCGTAATGAATATTGCTAAAGCTAAAGGTGAAGGCTTGAATAGTTACGTTGGATTAGTATATTTAACAAAAATCAAAAGTGGTGAATATACTACTTTCGCAAAGCTGTGCGAAACGAGCCAAGCTTTATCCAGCACTCCTCAAATGCCAATAGTTCCGACTCAATCATCAGAAGAAATGAAATGTCCGTCTGGATTTAAACCTTTGAGTTAGATTTTTAGTTACGTAAATATTCTTTAAATCTACCATCTGTGAATAATTTATGCCGTTGACTAAATCAAGACTTACGCAATTGTCATAAGACTCACATGGTGCGTGACATCACAAGTCTTATTATTACGTTAAAGATTGATCTAAATGTGCCAGTTGCGGTCATTCCTAATAAGATAAAAAAAGGACACATTTACATGATGAATAAAGCATTAAAAACTATTATCTTATTGCTATTTTTAGCTGGTATTTCTGGGTGTAAATTATTTACTGGGGAAATAAAATCACGAGAATATGAAGGTAGATTCAGTATTGATTCTATGAATAGCGCTCAACAAGTTTATTTTTTAGAGAATAATAAATTTACAACACAATTAGATATCCAGACCGAAATACAAAATTATGATTTGAAAATTGTTCCTCAGCCACTTGAAACCAAAAGCATAATGCATATTGCTCAAGCAAAGCGTAAAGATATTAAAAGTTATTTAGGATTAGTATACTCAGTAAAAATAGACGGTGTTGATTTGACTATTGCTCAGGTTTGTGAAACCGCAACCAATGCCCCTTTAACTTCGACTCCGGAAATGCCTAAGTTAGCTGAAAGTGCAACTAAATCTGAAGATATTAAATGCCCGTCTGGTTTTCAATCTTTAAATAATACAAGCGAATCAAGATAATATTTTTCAATAATCATTTTATTAGTAAAAGGTATCCGATAGTACATACTAAGTGAAATCATAATAACGCTGGGGATTGCTTCTCACAGCGAACAATGAAAATATGAACTTAATTATGTTTACTCACTACCTGTTACCCGTTTTTTAATAACCATGATTTCCGTCTCCCCAAGTTTAATATCTCCCAATATCCCCACACATTCGCAGTCATCAAATAAACCTGTCAAATTGGGAATAATGGCTTCTGGTAGTGGTAGTAATTTTGAAGCAGTTGCCCAAGCTATTGAAAACGGACAATTAAATGCTGAAATTAAAGTTTTAATTTATAATAATCCCGATGCTTATGCGGCAGTAAGGGCAGATAAGAGAAATATCGCAGCCGTACTCATCAATCATCGCGACTACAAGCACCGGGAAGAATTAGATAAGCAAATCGTACAGACATTGTGCCAGCATGATGTGGAATGGGTGATTATGGCTGGCTGGATGCGTTTGGTAACTCAAGAACTAATCGATGCATTTCCCCAAAAAATTATTAATATTCATCCCAGCTTATTGCCTAGTTTTAAAGGAGTGAAGGCAATAGAACAAGCAATTAAAGCTCAAGTCAAAATAACTGGCTGTACCGTGCATTTAGTTTCCTTAGAAATGGATAGCGGTAAAATTCTTATGCAAGCAGCAGTAGCGGTATTGCCTGACGATACCCCCGATACCCTCCATACAAGAATTCAAATTCAGGAACATCGGATTTTACCAGCTGCGATCGCCTTGGCAGTGAACAGTGAACAGTGAACAGTGAGCAGTGAGCAGTGAACAGTGAGCAGTGAACAGTGAGCAGTGAATAGTTAGCAGTAGTTACAAAAACATTTGTAGTGGGAGCCGGAAAGCTCCCTTTTTTCATATTGAAATACTGCATCCCCAATTACCAATGCCCAATCCCCAATTCCCAATGCCCAATGCCCAATGCCCAATCCCCAATTTCTAATTTCTAATTTTCGATGCCCAATTAATAATTACGAATTAGAAATTACAAATTATCCTATTTTTCCTATAGGGGGGTACAATAAATGCCGATTGTCTTCCCATATATAGAAAATCTCATGATTTCGAGTAACGATTTTCGTACTGGTGTCTCGATTGTAATAGATGGTTCGGTATGGCGAGTGGTTGAATTTCTCCACGTAAAGCCCGGTAAAGGTTCTGCTTTTGTACGCACGAAACTGAAAAGTGTCACGACTGGTAATACTGTAGAAAGAACCTTCCGCGCTGGGGAAACTGTACCGCAAGCGACTTTAGAAAAAAGTACCATGCAACATACCTATAAAGAAGGCGATGATTTCGTCTTTATGGATATGGAAACTTATGAAGAAAGCCGTTTAACTTCTCAACAAATTGGCGATCGCGTTAAGTATCTTAATGAAGGTATGGAAGTCAACGTTGTTCGCTGGAACGACCAAGTGCTAGAGGTAGAATTGCCTAATGCTGTGACATTAGAAGTTGTAGAAACCGATCCAGGTGTCAAAGGTGATACTGCTACGGGTGGTACAAAACCCGCAAAATTAGAAAGCGGAGCGAGCGTAATGGTTCCTCTATTTATTGCTCAAGGGGAGCGTATTCGTATTGATACCCGCGACGATAAATATCTAGGTAGGGAAACTGGAAGTTAAATTTCTGCTTCAAAAAACGCTAATAGTCATCTTACTGCGGAGGGATATCTATCCCTACCGTTTTAAGAAATTCTAATATATCGATTGATTATCTATAAACTAATTCCATGAGGACATTTTAGCTGTGTCATTAGACTTTAACGAAATCCGCCAACTTTTAGCAACTATTGCACAAACAGATATTTCAGAAGTAAACCTTAAAAGCGAAAATTTTGAATTAACGGTACGTAAGGGTGTCAATTTTGTTAATCAGGTTGCGCCAGAAATCGTTAGCCTACCTTCATCAACCGTTAGTAATGCATCTGCGGATATTTCGTTAACAGCAGAAAATGTTAATCGCGGTGCTTCGGATAGTGGAAATGGAGGACAGGGAAACGCCGCTACAGCAAAGGACTCAAAATTTGTAGAAATTTATTCGCCGATGGTTGGAACCTTTTATCGCGCCCCCGCACCAGGTGAATCGCCATTTGTAGAAGTAGGCGATCGCATTCGCAAAAGCGATACGGTGTGCATCATTGAAGCGATGAAGCTGATGAATGAGATCGAAGCAGAACTATCCGGTCAAGTGATGGAAATTTTAGTAGAAAATGGTTCTTCTGTAGAATATGGTCAAGCTTTAATGCGAATTAACCCCGATTAAGTATTAATCTATATAACGAATGTGTCATTGTTAAAAAAGTTAGTTCCATTCGTCGCGGGTCAATTCTGATGAAACAAATGTTGCCTGTACCCACAGAAGCGGTGCAACAAGTAGCTGAATACTTCGGTCTGTTAAGTGAACCGATGCGTCTCCGGTTGTTGCATCTGCTTCGAGAAGAAGAAAAATGCGTGCAAGAATTGGTGGAGGCAACCCATACTTCTCAGGCAAATGTATCAAAACACCTCAAGGTAATGTGGCAAGCGGGAATTCTCAGTCGCCGCAGTGAGGGAACTTGTGCTTACTACCGAGTTGAAGATCATATGATTTTTGAGTTGTGTAACCGAGTTTGCGATCGTCTTGCGACTAGGTTAGAACAACAAGCCCGTAGCTTTCGGGTTTTGAATGAAAGATGATTTGATTTCATAGTTTACCGGCGCAGGATTTTGAATTTTGCATTTGAGTAAATTTTTGCTCCTATTTTTTCTTCTGTTTCCTATTCTGGGTTCCCTATATTGCTTTGAATTTGATTAATGCTCAAAAACAGCCCCCCTTAAATCAATAAGGGGGGACAAAAAAAGCCAAATATTTCGAATATTTACTGAATTTTGGAGATTTTTTGTCTCTTTGAACAGTTTAATAAATCGTAATTGCTGTGAATTAAAGCTCAAAGTTTTTGGTGAAATTTTCGCGAGTTAAGGGCTGCTCTAACTCCAAACCTTCTCCACCAAGAACTTCGATTTGTTCGCCGTTTAATTCTAGGTAAACTTTTGCTTTTGGATTCAAAGCTGTAGCCGTGTAGACAATTTGCCCTACTCGTCCAATCATGGAAGCGCTTCCACCACCAAATTGAAAATCATCCGATAAATTAATTCTTACTTCGTTTCCATCAGCTTTAATACCTAGTAATTTGGTTCCTGCAGGTATAGCAGAAGAACCAGTTCCTTCTGTAGGACCAGCTAATAAGGTGTTAAAAGCAGCTTCTAAGAACTTTGAAGGATTATTAACATCTGCTTCAACTTGAACGCCTTGAGGAACTAAATTAAAGCTTGTGCCGCTCGATTCAAGCCAATAAACAGTAGCCGTTTTATCGTTAGTGGCTGATGGCGTTCCCGAGCCTGCTGGATTTGGTGAAGTAGTTACATTTGGATTTGGTGGATTGACATCACCGGCGTTATTAAAAGCAAAATAACCCGTGATACCAGCAACTGCAACAGCGGCAGTCGCAACTGTTGCTACAACACCAGAGGAGATACGATTAGTTTTTCTTTGCTCTGTCATCTGACACCTTCGCTTATGGGCTGAGATAGTACCTGAACCTGTGTGAGGGGCTTGGTAGATAACGCTGATGGGGAAAGGGGATTTTCCACAAAGGGGGAGGACGGTTTTATTTGTACAAAAGCCGCAATTTTTAATTCGGACGGTCTTATATTAAATTTTAGAATTCGTATTAAAAGTCCGTCACCTTCCAAGTTACGTAAATCTAGTCTTTGATTAAGGTTTTCTACAATTCCTTCAACGAATTGTGACGCAACTTGTTCCTCATTTACAGTTACCACTGTTTCAATTAACTGGATTTGTCTACCTTTTTTTATTTTGAGTCCCGCCTCTACCTTTATTAACAAAGGTTTTTTGTCTTCTTCCGAACGTAATTCAACTTGAAAAAATAACTTATTATTATCTAAAACGTTAAATTGCGGATTCGCAAACTTATATACAGCATCATCATCAATATTTATGTAATCTTTTGAATCTAGCTTTAGTTTAGGTAATAAAGCTAATATATCAGGCGATTGTAATAGTTTATTTATATCTGCTGGAGTAAAAATTAACCTAATACCGGCTTGTAGAGGTTGCTGTAATTTGAGTTTTCCTTTTTGAATACTATTTGGTGAAAAAGCGATATCATCAGTTTCTAATTCCAAAGCATCAATCCGAAAATTGTACTGTTTTAACTTGAAACCGCGTCCGGCAATTCTAATTTTTTTAATGTTTCCCTGTAATAATTGATGAGTAGGTGAGTGTTCTACACGTACTCGTAATTTTTCTACGTCATTAAATTGAGAACGAATCGCATTTTCTGCAACTTTGTCTACGACAACCCCAGTAGGAGAAATAAACCCTAGCAAACCCGACAGCAAAAAGGAAATAAATTCCATGTTTATTATCAAAGATAATTTATAAAACTTTATACTTATATACTCGTAGAGTGCGTTGCGCTCCTCGACAACGCACCATCCAAATATTTCAGATTGATTGCTAATTTCTTAGGATTTTCAATCCTTAGTCAAGCGAAGTATAAAACTCATAATTCATCTTTTATCTTTTGCTTTAAAGTAGATACAACTTCGTCGATGGCAATTTCGTAAGCATCGCTACTTTTTCGTTCAACAACTTCAACTTTACCGTTGGTAATTGCCCTTCCCGTAACAATACGATAAGGAATACCGATTAAATCGGCATCTTTGAATTTAGCTCCTGCACGTTCGGTTCTATCGTCAAGAAGGGTTTCAATACCTACTTGGTTTAGTTCCGCGTAAAGTTTTTCGGCAACTTCTACTTGTTTTTCATCCTTAATATTAGGAATAGTCACAATTGCATGATAAGGGGCAATGGCAACGGGCCAAATAATTCCATCTTTGTCGTAAGATTGTTCTACAGCAGCTTGAGCCATTCGCGAAACACCCACACCATAACAACCCATTACCAAGGCTTCGTCTTTACCTTGTTCGGTTGTATAAGTTGCTCCCATCGCTTTGGAATATTTGTTACCTAATTGGAAAATATGTCCGACCTCTATACCCCTAGCAGATTTGAGAGTTTGGGCTGGATCGTGAACCGAGCGATCGCCAATTTTTGCCGTGCGTATATCTACGACTAAGTCCGGTAGTTTAAATTGCTCTCCCCAGTTTGCGCCCACTACGTGATAACCTGATTCGTCCGCACCAGTGACAAAGTTCTTTAAATCGACTGCGGTTTTATCTACAAAGCGTAAAAACTTGGGATTAACTTCCTTGGACGATTTAATATAGTCGTCAGCAATATCTGGCGCAATATAACCCAAAGGTAAAGATTTCGCCGCCCATTTTTCCTGTGCTTCCGGGTTGGGTACTTCTAAAGCAAGAATAGTATTTGCATCATAAGTAGAAGCCAATTTAGTTAATTCGTTATATAACTTAACTTCGTTAACATCTTGATCGCCTCGGATATTAACCAAAACTAATACAGTGGTACCGTTGTCATAAACAGCTTGATAAAGAACGTTTTTGACAACTTGGGTAGGAGAACATTCAAGAGTTTTGCAAAGCTTCTCAATTGTCTCTGTTTTGGGGGTTTCAACCTTTTCGTAAGTAGTAAACTTGGAAGCTTCTGCATCGGGAGGTGAAGAAACAGCTTTTTCTACATTTGCAGCGTATTTTCCATCTTCGGTATAGAGAACTTCATCTTCTCCAGCTTCCGCTAAAACCATAAATTCCGTCGAACCAGAACCGCCAATGGCACCAGAATCCGCTTCAACAGCGCGAAATTCCAAGCCACAACGACGAAGCATATTGCTATAAGCTTGATACATATCTTGATAAGTTTTTTTCAAGCTTTCTTCATCCGCGTGGAAAGAATAACCGTCCTTCATAATAAATTCTCTACCGCGCATTAAACCGAAGCGGGGACGAATTTCATCGCGGAATTTAGTTTGAATTTGATAAAGATGTACCGGTAGCTGGCGGTAAGAGCGAATCGTATCCCGTGCGACAGTAGTAATTACTTCTTCGTGGGTGGGACCAAGTGCCAAATTTTGCTCGCGGCGATCGGTAAGAGAAAACATAATACCTTCAGCTTTAGTATAAGTATCCCAACGTCCCGATTCCTTCCATAAATCCGCAGGTTGCAGCTGAGGTAAAAGACATTCCATTGCCCCGGTTGCGTTCATTTCCTCGCGAACAACCTGGCTTACCTTTTGCAAAACCCGCCACATCAAAGGAAGATAAGCATATACACCGCTACCGATGCGACGAATGTAACCAGCACGAACCAATAACTTATGACTGGGGATTTCAGCATCGGCTGGATCGTCTCTAAGAGTAACAAATAACATTTTTGATAATCGCATCTTTTCTCCTCTTTGCAGATTGGATAATTTTTATTTCATACACTCAGGAAATATACTCAGGAAATGACTTTTTTGTAAACCTAAAGTGTAAACTTGATTTTCCATATAAACTGGATGGGCAGGATGCCTATCTTACAAGAGTTTTAGATTCTAAATATTTTTATTTTTTTACAGATTACCGTTTCGCTAGTCAATATTAATGACAAACTCAGAAAACCAGATAAATAGTTTACCGTTTGCTGGTAATTGGAAACTGTTCGTTCGCTGTTTAAGGAGAAAATAACTTTGTCCCTCGCTATTCATCAAGCTCAAGCACCTCTGGAATTTATTCCACCAGAATTTAACCCATCCGTATTACGAATTACCCAGCTATTGTTACCAGCGTGGATACGTTCGCAAACCATTATTAGTCAAATTGAAGCAGAAAATGTCAAAACTTTAGTAAAATTAGTCAACGAATTTCAGCAAAAAAAGATTCGTTTTCTCTTAGCATTCCGTCATCCACAAGTGGAAGACCCTTTTTCACTAGGTTATTTGTTTTCCCATATAGTACCGAAAGTAGCAAGACAAGAAGGAATTAAATTAAATTATCCAGTTCACGCTCATTTTATGTACGATAGAGGAATTCCTTTGTGGGCGGGTTCTCACGTTGGTTGGTATTTATCGCGTATGGGTGGTACACCGATACAGCGAGGTAAAGCAGATTGGACTGGATTAAAGTCGGCTCGGAATTTATTTGCAGAAGGGAATTTTCCCATAGGTGCTGCACCGGAAGGAGCGACAAATGGACTTTCCGAAATTATCAGTCCTTTAGAACCAGGAATAGCGCAACTAGGCTTTTGGTGTGCTGAAGATTTACAAAAAGCCGGACGCAGCGAACAAGTTTTTATTTTACCAGTAGGAATTAAATACAGTTATGTAAGTCCACCTTGGGAATCAATAGACAAGTTATTAAGTGAATTAGAAGAAGCCAGTGGTTTACCCGTAGATGAAAGTGGTTTTGATACAGCTTTACCGCAAGAAAGCCTTTATCCAAGATTAATTCGTTTGGCAGAAAATTTATTAACTGTCATGGAAGATTTTTACAAGCGTTTTTACCATCATTCATCAGAAGTGAAAACTACAGAAATCGAAACAAGCGACGGCAATGAAGCTATAGCCACACGTTTGAAAGCTTTATTAAACACTGCTTTAAAAGTATCCGAAGAATATTTTGATTTGCTGCCCAAAGGTAACTTCAACGACCGCTGCCGACGAGTAGAACAAGCTGGTTGGAACTATATTTTTCGAGAAGATTTGAAAGATAATAAATCATTATCAATTATCGAAAAAAGATTGGCAGATAGAGTTGCAGAAGAGGCTAATTTACGAATGTGGCATATGCGTTTAGTAGAAAGCTTTGTCGCGGTGACAGGTAAATATGTCAGGGAAAAACCTACAGCAGAAAGATTTGCTGAAACTACTTTAATTTTATGGGATGTGGTAGCTCGAATTAAAGGTGGTAATCCTTTTAAACGTCCAAAATTGGGTAAACAAAAAGCAAAACTTACTATTGGAGAACCGCTTTCTATTTCTGATAAATTTGAGGATTATAAAAAGAATCGTAAAGCAGCAAGAATTGCGGTTGGAGATTTTACTAATGATTTACAAAAGGCGATGGAAGGGTTGATTTGAGGGGATTTGATTTAAACGCAAAGGGGCGCGGAGTTTGACGCAGAGGTACGCGGAGGAATTTATTGAGGAAATACTTGAGATAAATTTAATATTAATTTTGGAAAACAAGGTAGGTTAACAGTTTCGTTGGGAAGATAAATAACTTTTCGACGATAGCCAAATTTACCTTGTGAATCTTGGAAAGGTTCGTTGTAAGTTTCTAAACAGTTTTCAATTAAATTAAATATCCAATAATATAAAATACCGGCTTCAGCGTAAAGTCGTAATTTATTATCTTGGTCGTATTTTATAGAATAATCAGCGATTTCAATCAAAAGCAATACATCTTGTGGAGTAGGATGAGCATTTAAGTAATCATCATCTTTATTATTCAGAATCGCGACATCAGGTTCGGGTTCGCTATTAGGAGGTATGATAATTGGATCTTGGTTTTGTAAAGTTGCTCGATTGCCAATTAATTTTGATAATTCTCTTATCAATCTTCTATTAACAGTTGAATGAAGCGTACCCTTTGCTGCCATCGGAATAATTTCTCCCCTAATTAGCTCAACTCGCTCATCTTCTTGAAAAAATCCGAGTTCTGCTAAACGGTTGTATTCATTTATAGTAAATCGTTTAGCTGTAATTATGGTCATAGCTTTTAGAGGTGGGATTATATTTAGATTTTAAACAGAATTTCTTAATCACTGACAAAGTAGTAATTTTGAACAAATTTTATTTTATAGTATATTTGTTCTTGTAGAGTTTGAATCATGATATGCCCTATTTCAAACTTCCTAATCAAAGAAAGTACGAATACGAACCAGCTATTGGAGAATTGAAATTCACTCGCGAAAATCTTAATACAGATTCACGTCAAATTTTTGATGTACTGCGCGAAATAGGCGTAAAAACCGTTTATTGCCGATACAACGGTGGACATGATGAGGGATTCGCTGATTTTACCGGGGCAAAAGTTGAAGATAGGATTGTAGAATTTGAAGAACTGAAGTCATTACTTGCAGAAACTTCTCTGGTTAGCGAAGCCTCTATAGACTTGAGTCGTTACTATGGTGACTACAACAGATACCCAGAAGTATCGCCACGGCAGCGAGTTGTATTTTGTTTGGATGTATTTGCTTGTGCTTTAGCAACTCATTTACTCGGTAGCGGTTATGTCAAAAGCTAATCCAAAACAATAACTATATTAATGATGTAGAGACGTAGCATTGCTACGTCTCCAACAATGTGAAATCATCAGGCTATATTTTTATTCAACAGCCTCTATTATTCAAACCAAAGCATAGCGAGCTGCCAAGGTATCAGTTTCAAGAGAATATTTCTTAAAAAACTGATCCACAACCGGCTCAATTTCTGGTTTAGCTGCTGCAACAAATCGCTGCACCATAGAAGCAATGGAACAAACAACTATTAAATGAATAAGTTCTTCAGGCTGATATTGTTTAATTGCAGCTTCTACAAATCGTAGTGGTGTTGTTAATGGAGTCTGAGCCGAAACTAGCGCAAATTGAAGCGCGGCTTTTTCTTTATCGTTAAACAATTTGCTGGTATCTCCTCGATTTGTTGCAGCTAAATAGCATTGACGAACTCTTTCAACTGCAAGCTCTTTATCGGTAGCAGTATGATAAGCAAAATACCCTTCAGCTGCTGCTAGATAGTCATGATTTTTTGCTATCGCTGAAACTCTCGCCATCAGATGCTTAAGCTCTGTTGGAATTAAACTATGGTAACGCTCGTTCATCAGTTCAGCATACATATAAGCGTGACGCTTCTGGGATAGCTGCGACCATTTTTGAATCCAAGCCGGAAAAAATCTGAATTCTTTCTCAACATAGGTATTGAGGTCGCCAACTGCTGCATTATACTTAGCATGTATCTCTTCAATAGATGGACCTTTCTGCGGTATTTCGTAGTCGAGATTGGACGGATTAGAATCTTGTATACTATGTCTTCCCCCTTGAATATCAACTCGTTCACCTACTTGACGCGCTAAATCTCCTTCTATTTCCAATCCAGTCAGATCGTTAAAAACATTCAGAAAGCCAAAGGAAGCTGCAAAAACTAATGTCGCTTCAATACAAGCATCGGCATCTACTTCTTGTAAAACATTTGAACCTAGAGTCCGGATATTTTCCAGAGCAATCTCTTCAACTTGATTTAGTGTTAAATCACCTGCAAGCTTTGCTAGTGCCATTTCAAACTCATTAAGTGGATTGTTTTCTATTGATTCTCCTTGAATATCTTTGTTGCTTTCTTCCGTCATATCCCGATCGTGTTCATCGTTTTTTGATATACCTATACTATGTACTTGACAATAAGTGCAACCGTGTGATTTTGACGTAGAATAACCAATAGCACTTAAATTCTTCATACCCAGTACTTGCTTGATATATCCAGTTGCCCAGATGAGGTGACAGTAGTAAAAAAGCTTGTAAGCCTCAATCCAGTTGTGTAGATAAACAAAGGTGTTCGGTAAAAATCCGAATAATTCTTTGTAAAAATGTAATACTGGTAAAATTTCTTCGTCTTTATCGCGGCTAACATCGCTTTGCGGAATATACTCGCATAAAGCAACATCCTTCGCACCTTCATTTAATTCTGCATCTGAAATTTGATCTAGCAATAATTCATCTGTTTTGATTTCTAATAGTTTTGTTAATCTTCCTGATTTTTCCAGCTTTTCTAAATCTTGTGCGCCGTTGATATGATAATTACCGATAAAAATCTGCGGTACTGTTGCTGCTCCACTTAAATAAACAGATGCATCTGCATTCCGCTGATTGGCTGTGACATCATATTCTTGAAAGTCTATATTCAGTCTTTTGAAAACCGCTTTTGCTTTAACGCAATAGTTACAGTTAGGTTTGCTGAATAAAGTAACTTGATGTGTCATTTTAGTTCCCTTTGAATTTGGTAATAAGTTTTGTATTTATATATAAGAAAAGAGAAAGAATAAAAATCATAAAATTGATGGAAATTATTCTTTTTACTCTTTCTCTAACTTCTGCAAGAAGTAGTAAAGTGCGTTAGTGGTGTTTAAGCCAAAAGATTGACTTAATTTGCAGTAATTGGCGGACTGCGAGCCGCAAACTGATTTATTCTCTTCACGATCATTTTTTAAGCATTTGTTGAATTTAAACCCAATCACTCCGAAAAATCTCGGACTATATTAAATCTGAATGGCTCGGGATTGAATGTATTTAAATAAGATTGATTTAAGTACATTTCACTTTCTATTTGATTAAGAAGATATCGATTAAAAAAGGCAAGACTTAGAGAATTGATTTGCGGTTGAGCCTTTTTTGGATTTGCTCCAATCAAACTTTCTGGTACTGGTAAACCTCCACCATCTTCTGTCATTTCTAAAGTTGAGAAATGCGTACCATTCTCCATCACAACTAGATATTTATCTTCAATCTGTAGTTGTTGAAAGGGTTTAATTTGCTCTGGTAAAGCTGGAACAAAGTAATCATCTGTACCCGCTACAAACAAAACGGGTGCTTGTAATTGATTTAATCCTGTTTCGCCAAATATATGACTGGTGAATGGGTTGATAGCGATGACTGCTTTGATACGTTGGTCTTTTACAGTTAATGATTTCTCAGCAGGCACTTCCAAAAGTCGGCATTGGAGCAACATTGATGAGTTAAGTATTGGACGCTCTTCTACAGTCGTTAAGCAAACATTCTCAAGTTTATCGCGGCTTAATTCTGCTCCTGCTGAGGCTAAAACTGTATAACCTCCCAGAGATTGACCGAATACACCAACTGCTTGTAAGTTAAGAGACTCTAATTCGGGTTCCGATTTAGCACGGCGTTCTAATTCGTCTAATACTGCTGTAATATCTTTAGGAAGCAGTAATAATGTATTGGGGTCTGGTGGTCCTTCTAATCCATTAAAAAGTTTAGAAAATTTCTGAGTGCTGGTTTCGAGATGTTCTGGAACTACGACAGCATATCCATGAGAAGCCAAATGTTTTGCTAAGTAAGCGAAAGTCTGACGATTTGAGGCTGTTCCGTGGGAAATTACTGCTACAGGAATCTGTTTTGATGAATTTGATGGCTGCTTTGGTAAATACAAGTCAGCGCTTGAGATTTGCGAACGACTGGGATTTTGGAAGGAAAATGTTTTTAACTTCCAGGTATGATTACCTTGTTCGCGAGGATCTGTCTTGAGTGATTTTGCTCCTAATTTTCCAGCTTTAGATTCAGCAAGTTTACGAATATTAGCTACTACTCCAGCTTGTTTTTGAAAGATTTCTTGATTTTCTTTAGCTAGCTTTAAGGTTAAGGGTAGATTGATTTGAATAGTTTCTAAAGGAAACTGACGAATCACATTCATTACCGTTAACCCTTCTTTATCGGCAGCAGCAAAAGTTAAAGCAGCACGAAGTCCCTTGGAACCGTTGAGGGAATTTTCTGTCTGTATAATTTGTCCTAATCGCTCAAGTAATTCAGAGCCAGCAGAGCTATAGCTAATTCGGGATATACCCACAACATCAATTTCAAAGCGTGTATTCAACAAAGTCTGAAGCGATACCAATTCTTCATCATTTAAATAGTTGTCTAAAATGCTGAAATTTTCTTTGAGTTTTCCAGTTTTTGCAACCTCTTCAAGTTCTTTAAGTTCAATTGTAGAGCCAACCGGGCCATAGAAAAACTGAATACGTTCGGCACTATATGCAGGCTGCATTGTCAGCATACTAGAGCATAAACCGAACAAAGCAGCAACTAAAGTTCGCATTCTTAGATTACGGAAATAGCGGTATAAAGGAAGTTTCATTTTTTGTTGTTTAAGGGTGTGTGTTTAATCCTTTAAGTTCTTTCAACCCAAAAAATAAAGCGTTTAGTTTTGATGGAAGACTAAATTTTGAGATAAAAGAACTTTATTCACCGTTACCAAGATGCGCCGCTTTAATTAGCTCGAAAAATCAGATATCATATCAATTCCGGTTGCACCGGCTTGGGATAATAAACCCTTCTAGAGCGCGGAGAGCGCAGAGGAAAGAAGAAGAAGAGGAAATCTATTTGATTCCGATATAAACGGAAACGATATCAAACAGCTATAGCAGTTCGCGAAAATGACTTGGCATTCTTCCATTGCTTTAGCTGTTTTTTAAAAGCAGTTGCACCAAGATGATCCATATCAAATGCAATATAACCATCTGGACGTACCAACAGAATCCGACCAGTTTGTGCACCAAGCTTTGTTTCAAAATCACCGCGATAATCCACCAAGGTGCTGGCTTCAAAGTCATGCAGCTGCGGCAAGCCATTGTTTAAGATTACGTGCGCTCTTAACATTTCATCGCTGCTTTCAAGAATCTGCTCTATTTGTTTCCGTTGCGATTGAGCTTGATTTGGATCTATGAACAGAATCAAGGTGTAGCCAGGAAAGCGTAGGAGTTCGTAAAGTCTTATCCGTTCGTGTTTAGCGCTGATTATTTCCATGTCTGGTATGCGCTTTCCCGCGAGTTTACCTTCCCCTGTTTCGTAACTAACTCCTAAACCCGATAAATTTTGAGCCAGTTTTCGCTGTACGAAAGGTAAGGGAATAAAGATACGAAATATTAATTCTCGCATTTGTCGTAAGAACCTTTGACGTAAAAGTAAACTACGCAACAAGAAGTCACTTGTACGTAAAATGCGATCGCCTATTTGATGGCGTTCTGTATCGTAAGTATTTAGAAGACTTTGAGGTAATTCACCTTTGACAGCAAAAGCCAATTTCCAACCGAGATTAAAGCCATCTTGGATACCAGTATTCATCCCCTGACCGCCAGCAGGGCTGTGGGTATGGGCTGCATCGCCAGCAATAAATACTCTTCCGACTTGATATCTGGGAGCTAAGCGTAATTCAGAACCCCATCGGGATAACCATTTTGGTTGACTTAAAGAAACTGGTTTTTCTAAAATAGCGCTGATGGACTCTTGCAATTCTTCTAAGTCAAGTTCGCGTTTTTTGGGCTGATTTTGATACTTGCGATCGATGGTGACAATCCGATGGGAGCCGTCATCAAAAGGTACAATAAAAGCTAAACCTCTGTCGTTGGAATGTTGTTCTGTTCCACCTTCGGCGTGATGTCCTTCCATACGAACATCACCTAGAAATGCAGTCCAAGAATAGGGAGAACCTTCAAAAGGTAAACCGAGTTCTTCTCTGACGGTACTGCGCGAGCCATCTGCACCTACAAGATATTTCGCTTCGATATCAGCTTGAGAACAATCTTGATATTCGACAGTAGCGCAAACTCCTGTTTCAGTTTCTTGGAAATGAGTCAGACTGCGACTCCGTTCGACTTCCACACCAAGTTGATTGAGACGGCGCTCTAAAATTGCTTCGGTTTCAGCTTGGGGCAAAATTAATATATAAGGAAACCGCGTGTCAAGCCCGTACATGTTAGCTCGTAGCGGGTTTTGTGCATCTGCGCTGAAATC
This sequence comes from Rivularia sp. PCC 7116, assembly GCF_000316665.1. Lineage (GTDB taxonomy): Bacteria > Cyanobacteriota > Cyanobacteriia > Cyanobacteriales > Nostocaceae > Rivularia. The sequence goes on from NC_019678.1 coordinate 8,200,218, forward strand.
AATTCCAGGAGATGTATAACCGCGCTGGATTAATTCTTCAGCAACACCAAGAATATCTAAAAATTCTAAGGTGCGGGCATGTACAACCAACGCTTTACTGCGGGTAGATGGGTGGTTTCGTTGTTCTATGATTCGCACCTTAACGTTACGTCGTGCAAGTTCGATGGCAACAGTTAAACCTGTAGGACCAGCACCGACAACTAGAACATCTGTTTTTTGTAACATGAGGAATTTCCTTTTTAATCTTGAGTTAAGAGCTATAAATTTATTTTTCGTTATAGGCTCCATATTTCAAACGTTTGTTTGAATTACAATTTATGAATTTGAATGTGAAAATAGCTGAAACCTAAAACTGTATTTGGTAAATAATGAATTATCAAAAAGTTAAACCCTTACAGAACAAACCTTTTGGTGCTTTTTAAGTCAGATATTAGTTTAGTTGAGAATAAAGCACTTGGATAACAATCATTCATTTACTCTCTTGATAGTATTGAAACGTATGTTTGAATTTTTTGCAAGCTTTACTAGTAAAAACAACATATGCACCTCTGATGATTCTTATAGAGAAGATTTAAGAATATTTTGAATAGTGTAAAATAGTTGCGATAAAAAAATTAATGCGAAACTTCCATCGACTCCGGTAAAGGAGCTAACTTTCCATCTTCCATATAAACAATGCGGTCGGCAATATCTAAAATCCGATTATCATGAGTTACCATCAAAATCGTACAGCCTTGTTCTTTAGCTAATTTCTGCATAATATCAACTACATCGCGTCCGGTTTTTTTATCAAGTGCAGCAGTAGGTTCATCAGCTAAAACAATCTTTGGTTGACTGACAAGAGCGCGTGCTATTGCTACCCTTTGTTTTTGTCCACCAGATAAGTCATCGGGATAATAATCAATTCGGTTCCCTAATCCAACTATTTCTAACATTTCAGTAGATTTTTGATGCATTTCTTGAGTAGAAATATGTGGATGAACTTCTAAACCCATTCTTACGTTTTGAAGGGCGGTCAAACTTTCGTGTAAATTATGCGCTTGGAAGATATAACCATGCTCGCGTCTGGCAATAGTTAATTGTTTTGCAGAAGCACCAGATAATTCTTTTCCTAACACCTTGACGCTACCTTCTTGAGCCGAACGTAAACCACCGCAAAGTGTTAACAGCGTTGTTTTACCAGAACCAGATGGCCCAGTCATAATAATAATTTCACCAGCCTGTATTTCTAAATTGATATCAAACAAAGCCTGCTTACGAAGCTGACCTTTACCAAAATAATGGTTGAGATTGTGGATTGAAATAGCAGGTTCAGTATTCATTAGTTAGTTGTTAGTTATTAATCGTTATTTGTTATAATATCGTTCTCAATCATCCGTGTAATCCGTGTCATCCATTTAATCCGTGATAGTTCACTTCTCAACGTTAAAACATATCCGCTGGGTCAGCAGATTGAAGTTTTTGAGTTGCAATTCCTCCAGAAATAGCACAGACAATTACGGTTAAAATGAAAACGGTAATCGCTCGCGAAACTGTCATGTAAATAGGTAAATTAGTTGCGGTAGCTGCTAAATGGTATAAACCCAATGGAATGAAAAATCCGGGAAGAAAACCAACCGTAGCGATAATAATTGCTTCCTCAAAAATTACCCCTAATAAATAGTTATTTCCATAACCCATGGCTTTAAATGTTGCGTATTCTTTCAAATGAGAATTTACGTCTGTAGAAAGGATTTGATAAACAATAATTACACCAATGAAAAAGCCCATCGCTACACCAAAAGTGAAAACAAAAGCAATCGGACTCTCTTTAGTAAGTACGTCTAATTCAAATTGTAAAAACCCTTCTTGTGTTAGAACTTTTACGTCTTCAGGTAAATATTCTTCTAATCTTGATACAACTTCTTCAGCTTCATATCCCGGTTCTAAATAAATTAAACCAATATTCACACTGCTTGCTTTTTGGTTGGGAAATAAGCGTAAATAATTATTATCGCTTGAAAGCAACATCCCATCCGCAGCAAAGGAAGCACCAAATTTAAATAGTCCGTTTACACTAATAGTTCTTCTACCTATTTCCGTCGAAACTTCTTCACCCGCTTCGACTTTGGCATAAACTTCGCCGTATTCCCCCCTGGCAGCTTTATCGAATAAGAATCTATCCGGTAACTGAATTTTATCAAGCTGGGCGTTAGCTTCGGGTATATCTAAAGCAGGTACTTCAGGATTAAATCCAATCGCTTGTACCTGAACTTTCTTCCTGGTTTGTGGATTTCTCCAAGACACCATTCCCACATACATAGGTTCTGCTGCTTTGACTCCCGGTACGTCGGATGCTTCAAATAATCTATTCCGAGGAAATGTAGATAAATTTTGGGTACTTTTGGCTTGAGAGCTAATTAAAACAATATCTGCAAGTACAGCACGATTAAGTTTTGTATTACTTTCAAACAGAGAAGCTTGAAATCCAAGCTGCATAAACATCAAAATATCAGCAAAAGCAATTCCCGAAAGCGCAACAAGGAAACGTCCTTTATGACGCGAAAGTTGCAACCACCCCAAAGGAGTACGACGTTTAAGTTGTTGAATAAATCCCAGCATGACTATTTTGGATTTTCGATTTTAGATTTTGAATTAGAGAAAGTCCTGTTCATCAACCAATATTTCTCATCAATCCTCTGCGTTACTTTGCGTTTACCTCTGCGCGACTTTGCGTTAAAAATAAAATTGAAAATATTAATCCTTACAACTCAAAAATTGCCTTAACCTGCAAATTAGTCAATTTAGCAGCTTTTTTACTAGATTCTTCATCCAAACGCACCTTGACTTCTACAACCCGAGCATCAATATTGTCACTTGGATCGGCATTAATTACATTTTGACGCTGTATTTTCCAACCGATAAAATCAACTTTACCCGTCAAATCAACACCCAGAGAATTACTCGTTACCCTTACATTTTGACCTTCTTTTATCTTGCCAATATGAGCTTGATAAACTTCAGCCAACACCATCATCTGCTGAACTTTTCCTAGTTCAACAATTCCATCATTAGAAGCTGTTTCTCCACTTCTGCTATTTATTTTCAAAATCACACCATCTGTAGGTGCTTTGATTAAAGACTGCTCGAAATTGGCTTTTGCTTCTTTGTCTGCTGCTACGGCTTGTCTCAACTCGGCTTTTGCTGCTGTTACATCCACCGGACGAACTTCAGCAATTTTACTTAAGGTTCCTCGAGCAGAACTTATTTGTTCGCTACTCGCATTTTGAATTCTATTTAAAACAGCTTTTGCTTCTCGAATCTGCCTGCTTCCAGTACTTTGGGTTCGTTGCAAAGCAGCTTTTGCTTCGTTTAATTGTTGTAAAACAGTATCTACTTTTAAACGTCTGCTATCAAAATTTGATTGAGAAATTGCACCATTCTTATACAAGCTTTCATAGCGGCGAAATTCCGATTGAGCATTATTCAACTCAGCTTCCAATCTTCTAATAGTCGCTCTTTGAGTCGCCTTATCTCCTTCCCACTGCGCTTCTAATCTCGATATAGTTTCCCGTTGCGCTCTTTCTTCTCCTAAAGACTGCGCTTTAATTCTAGCAATTTCAGCTTTCTGAGCTTCAATTTCCCCAGTTTTCGCTCCAGCTTGGACTTTGGCTAAATTCGCTTGAGCGATCGCCACAGTTTCCTTCGCTTTTTCATAAGCTGCTTTTAATTTATCGCTATTACCCAAAATAGCAATTACCTGTCGGGCTTTAACTTCTTCCCCTTCCTTAACCAATAACCTATCTATTTTATTTCCTTGAGCGCCTTGTCCCGATGAAGAACCAGCAATTTTGATGATATCCCCTTCCGGCTCCAACCGACCTAATGCTGTCACCGTCTTAATTTCAGGAATAACTAAGAGCTGTTCTTTTTCTGCTTCTTTAGTTTGTAATACATGGTTGCCGATAACTTGAGATAATAGCACTCCTCCCACCAACAAACTGACGCTAGCGCCGATTATTGCAGTCCTTCGAGGCTTAACTTTTGGTAACTTAAAAAATGTACTGACCATAATAATTCCTCTCAAGATAAGTAAGAGTGAACTAAATCGTTTAATCGCTTAATACTAAACTAAACAGTACAGTTGATTTTGTCAAGGTGTTTGAATTAATATATTGAATAAGTTCGACTAATAATTGGTTAATTTTTTGCTGCTAAATGCTTACTATAAGGGAACTTAGTCTAATTCAATGAGTAAAAAAAATCTATCTTTAGGTGCATTATACGATTCTATTTTTACTAATCAAAGATGAAAAATGATAGAATCAATTCGTAATACATGGCGATTTAAGCTAATACACAAAAGTTCGCATAGGCAGCAGATAAGCAATGGTGCGCGTAGGCAATTACAAACTAATTTTTCAATATCTTAAATATGCAAGCGAGAAAAAAAGACATCAAAGCATCAGAGAATGGAAATGCGGACACTTCCCAATCGGGAGAAAAAGTTGAAGCGATTCTGCAAGGTGCGATGCAGGAATTTTTAACTCATGGTTTTGCTGGAACCACAATGGATAAAGTTACAGCAGCAGCAGGAGTTTCAAAAACTACCGTCTACAGCTATTTTCAGGATAAAGAAAAATTATTTATCGCTTTGATTGAGCGCTTAATCTCAACTTGCGGGGTTGCTTTAAATCAACCGAACCCGCAAATTTTTGAAGGTGAACCTGCGGATGTTTTAAGTAATTTTGCTAATAATTTATTAAATCAATTCAGTAAAAATATTAGTGATGTACCGGAATTTTTAGATTTAATGCGCTTGATGATTGCTGAGTCGGGAAGATTCCCCATGCTAGCGCAATACATGGTTCGTCATATAGACAATAATGTTGTTCGAGTTATAACAAACTATCTGAGTTCTCGTTCCGAACTACAGATTACCGATCCAAAAGCAACAACAAGGGTATTTTTAGGTGCTTTGGTTCATTACACCATGATTGAATATATGCTTCAAGCTGGTGATATTATGCCGATGGAGCGGGAAAGATTGATTAAATGTTTGGTTAACTTGATTGTTCCAGAACAAAAAAATGAAGAGAATAAATATGCCCGAATTAAAGAAAAATCCTCACGCCGCAAGCGTTCTAGCTCCGGTAAATTCGAGCAGGATTATCAAGAGCCGAAACAAGTGCGTTCGTTACGACTTACCGATACTGCTTGGGAAAATTTAGATAAAATTGCTCGGGATAATAATTTGACTCGCAGCGAGTTGGTTGAGTGTTTGGCGAGAGGGGAGAAGTTTGAGTGACTTAATAAATTTACTCAGCTTTCTTCGCCACAATAAACACCGCTTTGCCTTTGCTTGGCTGCCATTGGTAATCAATCACAAAACCGCTATTAGTAAAACTGTATTCCAATTCTTTTGTTGTAAAAACCTTGACTAAAGGTATCAAACCCAAAAAATTCCCAATCGGTGCAATAAGCTTAAACCACTTCATGCTATCTGCAAGACATGCTGTACTGGTGACAAAAATTCCACCCGGCTTGAGAATTCTATGAACCTTGGAGATTACTTCTTCTTTGTTTTCTAGTAAATGCAAAATACTCAGTCCTAACACCATATCGTAAGTGCAATCGGACACGCTTAATTCATCGATAGTCAATTGTTCAAAAGTAATATTTTTAATATTTTCTGCATCAGCTTTTTTTTGAGCAATTTCAATCATTTTCGATGAAATATCTATTGCGCGAATATGTTTAACGTAGGCTGCGTGAAGAATAGCAGTAGAACCAGTGCCGCAGCCAAACTCTAATACCTCCATATCTGGCTGAAAGTATTCCCGCGTGGCTTGCAGTTTTTTCTCATAAGCTGCTTCATCAGCAATCGGCTGTTTTGAATATTTTTCTGCTATTTTGTCCCAAAATTTAGCTGAACTCATCATATCCTCCTTTTTTTCTCTCTAATGAAAATTGTGAAAAATAGACTCATTACAATATAAAAATCAGCAGCATCTGGCTTTTTCCAGAAAACTACTGATGAAATGGTGTATATGGCTAAGCGAGCAATAAGAGAATAAAGATTTTTCTTGTGTATAAAAATTATGTTTAAACTTAAGCACCTTGCAATCTAGCAAAGCCAAAGGTAACGTTAAACTCTTCACACCAAATTGCGACAGATTTAAAGTCATCTAAATCAAAGTTAGCTGGAATTTCATAACGTTGAGCGCCATCGAAGCGTTGTAAGTTAGCCAGAGTTACGTAATTTTTTTCTTGTAAGTTGACGGGTACGGTGCTTTTGCGGTGTAAAACAACTCTTACTTTTGGTCCGCGTGCTGTGGTAAATCCCTTACTGAATTCCAAATAACGCTTACCATTTTTCTCTACAATCTTAGCCGTACCGTTGGTGGGGTGGTCTTGCTCTGTGGTAACGAAACTTTCTCGTAGTTTTTCAGCTAAAGAATCAAGATGAGTATCTCGACGAGCAATTAATATTTCCTTGGCTTGTAAAATATGCTCGCGGCTAATAGCAATACTTCTATCTTTAACCAGTTTTTCCACAACTTCTTTAGCTAATGCATTAACTAACCAAGGTTGTCCTTGGGTTAAATAAAAGGCTGTTGTGCTGGCTTCTGGTGTAAAAATTTGTCCTGTATCTTCAGTATGTTGTCCGTATAATTCTGCTACTTCTTCAGCGTTAAAGTTTCTTAGGGTGATAGAACTAACTTTGATATTGAAAGGGCTTGCGGTGTTTAATCTATTGCTTCCACCAGATGCAACTTTATAATCGCGCACATCTCGTAAACCTATTAAACCTACAGATAAAGGGAAATTTTCTGGACGATTGGGAAAACCATCCCTTAGCTGCCGTAACACCGAAATCAAAGTATCATCTTGCAAGGAATCAATTTCGTCAACGAATATTACCAGAGGTTTCGCTGAAGATTTTGCCCAAGCTCTTAAATTTTCGCTAATTCTTTGCCCAGGAGCATTATAAATCCAAGTTGAGGGTTGTAATTCTGGGGGTAGGTTATCCTCAATTGTATTCCGCCAAGTTCCCAAAATTGCCAATTCTGCCGCACTCACATCATTGTTAAAAGCACTTCCCATTTCCGCTGATACCATGACTGCTGCATAACGTCTACTTGCGGTAAGTTGTTTGGCTAAAGCTAGCATTGCCGTAGTTTTACCTGTTTGACGGGGTGCATGAACAACAAAATAGCTTTCTTGTTCGATAAGCATTGACAAATCGGGTAGCCGACTTGTCGGTGGTAGCATATAGTGTTTGTCAGCTTTACAAGGACCTGCAATATTAAACCAGCGAGACATGGAGTGTAGAGAGTTAGCGAACACTTTGAGTTTAGACGATTTTGGAGGAGGGGATTTTTTTATTTGAAGTACTTTTTAGATACCTCTTGCTCCCGTATTGGGAACAAGTTATTGTAGATATTATGCGTATCTTATCCCGTAGCACCCTACGAAACTTCTGGGAATCTCACCCAGATGCTGAAGAAGCACTAAAAACTTGGTACTACGAAGCGTCTCATGCTGATTGGCAGAGTCCAGTCGATATTAAGTCCGCTCATGGTAATGCCAGTATCATTGCGAACAATCTTGTTGTTTTTAACATCAAAGGCAATACATATCGGTTGATTGTGGCAATTCGTTATGACATTGGGATTATTTTTATCCGCTTTATTGGCACTCATGCTGACTATGACAAAGTAGATGCAGAAACAATCTGAACTGAGGTTAATCTATGGAAATACGCCCAATTAGGACTCAAACTGACTATCAAGAAGCTCTTAAAGAGATTGAGTTATTGTTTGATGCTGCTGAGAATACAGTTGAGTGCGATAGGTTGGATATTCTTAGTACTCTCGTAGAAGCTTATGAGAAAACACATTTTCCGATAGAGCTACCAGATCCGATTGAGGCAATTCATTATTATATGGATACCCGTGGTTTATCTCGTCGTGACTTGGAGCCATGTCTAGGTAGTAGAGCAAGGGTATCTGAGGTTCTCTCTCGTAAACGCACCTTGACTTTGGAGATGATTCGGAAGTTGAATCAAGAATTAAATATTCCGGCTGAAATTCTTATTCAACCCTATGAGTCAAAACAAGTTTCCGCATAATAAAGCTCATGCATCCGGTAGGTGATGGGCAACGTTAACCGAAAACATTTAAAGCAGGGACTAACAATATTGAACCAGCGAGACATGAGTGTAGAGAGTTAGCGGACATTTTGAGTTTAGACGATTTTGGGGAAGGGATTGTAAATTGCGTAATATGACTTAGATAATATAATTAAGTTCAAGTTTAGACACTGCGGCTAATACGGTCATTTAATACGGTCATTTATTTTAAAAGTACCGGCTAAATTTTTTCTCGAATACAATCGTGAATGTTGCGATCGCAAGTGGTGCATGAGTCCAATACAGAAAATATTATTTGGTTGTCCGGGTACAGGGAAAAGCTATAAAGTTATTGAAATAGCTAAGGATCAATTAGGAATAAGTGAAGAAGAATTGCGTTTAAATATTGTTAAAGCAGTATTTTATCCTGAGTACAAATATTCCGATTTTATGGGTAAATTACTACCACTCTCTTCTGTTAGCTCTATTAATTACAAATATTACCCCGGACATTTTTTACAAGCATTAAGCAAAGCTTATCACAGTATTATTCATAACAAGAATCAGAATCATTTACTTGTCATTGACGAATTAAATCGAGGTAATGCCGCTGCAATATTTGGTAGTATTTTTCAATTATTAGATAGAAATTATAATGGATGGTCTTCATACTGTATAGATATATCAGAAATGGAGATGTTTGGTTTATTAAGTTCTATGGGTTATAAAATTAAAATTTTTGACGATAATATATTAGTTGAAGATTTACCATTTGACATTTTCATCGAAAATGAAAAGAGTAAAAAGACGGGTAATGAATATAGTGATGATAAATTTGAGATATTCACAATTATTCAAAACTATCAGATAAGAATACCCCCTAATTTATCAATAATAGCTACAGTTAATACTTCAGATGAATCTATTTATTATTTAGATACCGCTTTTAAACGACGTTGGGATTGGGAATACATAAAAGCACCATGTACGTCAGATATAGAAAATTATAGTATTGATAAACAAATAATAACTATACCTGAAAAAGTTTTAAATACTATTATCCCAATAAAAAAGGGTAATAATTTATTAGTTTTGAAGTTATATCGTCTAATAGTTGGAATAAATGAATTTATCAAGTCAAATCATAAATCGATTAGAAATATTGAAGATAAGCAAATTGGATGGTGGTTTATTAATTTACAATCAGAGACTTTAAGCTTGGATCAAATAAAAGATAAATTAATGTTCTACTTATGGGACAGCGTATTCGCAAGAGATAAAAAGCCTTTAATAAAACTAATTGAAGAAAATTTTAGTGATAATCATGCAAATTTAATCACTTATGCTGATTTTTTAATTTATACAGACAAACTCCTCAAATACTGGCATAATAGCGTTCCTATGATTAAAAATTCGCAACAGGATGATATGCCAATGAAAGAAGTTTCCGATCCAAACCATGAATCCTCCTAATGCTAAATTTCCATCAATTACAACCGATTGTCGATGAAAAATATTCCTTTATCGGTATTCAAAAGCAAGATAATAAATTATATCTTTACCTACCTAAAGGCTTTGATACAAAAAATTATGATAAATACGATAGCAAGCGCGATACATACTTCTTGTTTTACAGAGTACTGCATCGTTACAAACAAATTTGTGCGAAAAAAGGTAACTTAGAAAAGCAATTAGCAAAAGATAGAGATGGAGTAATTCAAACAAACGGTAGCGTACACAAAGTTGTAATACCTGATAACAATGATGAGGAAGTATTGCTTTATTCCAAGTTGGATGCAATTAGTAAAATACTGGATGCTTATGAGGAGCCTAAAATATTATCATTAGCTTATCGTTTGGGAGAAAGCGAAGAAATAGACTATTCCCAAATCCATCAATATCTTGATAGAGCAAAGTATTTACCTAATGGTGCTGCATATATTGACACAATGGATATGCCCAGGTTGCAAGTAAAATATCAATCAACTGATATTATTGGGATGTATTGTTACATCTTTGTGGAAGTCAAGCAGCAATTGGGTGAAGAGATAACATCTGAAATACAAGCATTATCTGAAGAATTTGCTCATAGATATCTTGATACTGAAAGCAGTGTATTTAATGAAGAATATTGTATTCAAACGGTTGATATTCTCAAAGATATTTTAGAAACGATTGAACATCGAACACCTATCAAGGATGCAGATTATTGGGATTTTCACAACGCTATTGAACTATTTTTGTACGGTGAATTATCGCAGCAAGATGAAGGAGAAATATGGGGAATTAATAATTTCTGTTTTGTTTGGGAATCAATGTGCTTAACTTATCTCACGAAGAATATAAGCCTTAGTAGGTTGTTATATATAGATAAGAGTTATTTAGAAGTTGACTTACCGAAATCAGTAGATAGTGAACCAAAACTACTGAATGAAGAGAATGTTTTTAGAATTAATGGCAAAAATTTAAGACCTGATGCAATAATAAAGTCTAATATTTTCGATATTACTAGCAGCCTACAACAAAAAGCTCCATTATTCGCAGATGGGTTGAGACTCGAAACGGATAACTGGGACGATTATGGTTATAGAACCACATTTTCAGGCAATTTGTTAAATAAAGATGATAGTGTATTTGAGTATACAGAATTGAAAATTATATATATAGGACAGCCTTATAATGAAATTCACACTAGTCAAGAATTAAATAGAATATGTACGCCATTACAATGGCAGCGTTCAAAGAATGAACAATATTTGATAAAATCTCGACTTCCTATTAAATTCTATTCTTATTGGGATATTGATTTAAATACTATCAATATAAGACAATTGGCTTGTATGTATCTTTTAAATCATATATTTTATATAGGAATAGAAAATAAAGTTTATTGTAAAGATAAATTTTATATTTTTTTAAAAAATACATTTAGTTTGAAAGAACAAGAAAACATTTTACTTTGTTCTTTATTTAGAAGATTAGGAGATGTATATGATGATGAAAATAGTCTACATTTGATGTTTGAAGAGTTTGTAAAAGCAATTACTTGTTTGAATATTATTGATATTAAATATAAACCTACAGATTACTATTTTAATAAAAGCAATATTGAAGAAATAAAATCCAGAGACATCCGCAAACAATTTGTATACGAATATTTATTACAGCAACATTTAAAAAATAACAATAAGTTTAATAAATTACCAATCAAAAGTAGCTTCTGGCTACCTACAGACGATGAATCAAAACATATGACTAAAGTAGAACCAGAATATTTAAATGACTACATTGAATTAAATAAAGTAAGCTTTAACATAATCGCCAAAAGCTATCTAGAATAAAAAATATCTCAAACCATAACTATATTTATCAGGACTAAGGCTGCGCGTCACACAACTCGGATGGTGCGTGACACTAAAACCCTCATTATTACGTTAAAAATCCAATTAAGTGTCACAGCACCCTACAGCATAAATGTGCCAGTTGCGGCCATTCCTATTTATATTATTAGCCCACGCAGGTGGGCTTCGTTCCTGTAGCCCCAGACTTATAGTCTGAGGGCTTTATGATTGTGATTAACCATCCCCCAATGCAAAACCAACATCACCCCAGCTAAAGGAATCATCAAAACCGGAATTATCTCCAACCCAAACCGAGAAGCAAAAAACCCCGCGAAGGAAGGAATCATTGCTGCTCCCAAACTTGCAACACTAGTAATAAAACCAATCGCAGCCGGTACAATTGCTGTCGGAATTCGTTGCGGTGTTAACCAAATTGTCAGCGGAAATATCGGAGCAAGAGCAATACCAATTAAAGGCAAACTTATCAATTGATTTGGCAATAACCACCAAGCAATCAAGCTCAAACTCAATAAGATTAAACTGTAATTCAAAGTGCGATTTGCACCAAACAATTTAACAAATCGTCCGCTGATAAATCTTCCTAAAGTTAATCCCAACCAGTAAGCACTAACGCTATAACCTGCTATTAATGTTGGTGTTTCTCTACTAATATGTTGAACGCTATAAGCCCAATTTCCAACTGATGCTTCTGTTCCCACGTAAACAGCTAACAACAAACCAGCTAATAAAACTGTAGGTGTTTTTAAAGCTTCACCTAAATTAGCTGAAGCTGTTTTATCCGACTTTTTAATTCTGCTTGTCAAAGGTTTGTAGTCAGATATCACAGCCCACAACATGCCAACTACCATTAATCCCACAACCGCAGCAAAAACCAGATAAACACTGCGCCAAGGTAAGTTTACCGCTAATAATGTCGTGGCGATCGCCGGTCCAAGTAAAGCGCCAATTCCATAAAAACCGTGCAGCAATCCCATCAAATCAGCTTGGCTTTCTCGGTTAGCAATGTAGCTATTAATTCCCGCATCAATCAAACCAATTCCCAATCCTAACAAACTCCCAGCAGCAACCATCAACCACCAATAGGGACTAAAAGCGTAGATTGTTAAAGCCAAAGTCAAACTTGTGGATGCTAACAATAACATCCTTGCCAATCCGATACGACTGCTCAAAATACTGCTAGATAAAGCCGCAAAAATATAACCCGTAACTTGGCTAAGAAAAATAAAAGTTATGTGAGCAGACGTTAAATTGTAAGTTTGGCTAATTGAAGGAATGAGAATACCCAAACCCCCTTCAGCGATACCGATTGCTATGAATGCGTAGAAAGAAAGTAGGATTGCCATTTTGAAAGAGGGGGTAGAAGGGCGAGGAAACAGTTAACAGTGAGCAGTGAGCAGTTAATAATTGCCAATTCTCCCATGCCGAATGCCCAATGCCCAATGCCCAATGCCCTATGCCCAATTACCCATTACCAATTACCCATTACCCATTACCAATTACTAATTATTACTCAAGATTTTTGGCGCTTAAGCGCAACTACGAACCAATTATTTATGACTACAACCTGCTATGGGAAGACAAATTTTAAAAGTGGTTTTTCCGGGTTTTGATTCTAAATATATCGCTCCTTTGTGACGGTTTTCTACAATTCTTCTAACTGCATCTAAACCCAATCCAGAACCTTTTCCTACTCCTTTTGTTGTAAAGAATGGTTCATAAATACGCGATTGTACCTCTTCAGGAACTCCTGTTCCGCTATCGATAATTTCGACTTTTAAAGAGTTTTCAAAATGAGATGTTTTGATTTCTATAGTGCCTTTTCCTTCCATCGCATCAATGGCATTATCGATTAAATTTGTCCAAACTTGATTTAGTTCGCTACCATAAGCAAGGATTTTGGGAAGATTCTCTCCATAACAACGATTAATTTCGACACCATGTTTGAGTTTAAAAGAAAATAATTTAATCGTATCTTCTAAACCTTGATGAATATCTACCCACTGTTGAGCGCCACGATCTAAATGAGAGTATGATTTCATGGAATGTACTAATTCTGAAATCCGTTCGGCTCCGCGCAAACCGTTTTTAATTGTGGACATAACGTCGAAGGAAATTGCTAACCAGCGTATTCCCATATCCCGGAGTTCGGTGGTATCATCTCGCCAACGTTCCATCATGATGTCGAGTGTTTTTACATCTACCCCCCCTGCTGCTAAAGGTTCGGCTAAATTCCAGGCTTTCTCGACTCCGTAATCTTCCAGCCAATCAAGTAGCTCATCTTCCCTATCGGCTATCGTCATTGGATCTAATTTATCGTTGTTAATTATGTCGTAGCCGTCATCCCGAATTTTTGTCCATTGCTGAGTATGTTCTTCGTCTTCCTCATGCTTTCCGTAAACTAAGTTCATGCGTTGCAGTTCGATCAATGCTGGCGTGACATCTTTCAAGGCGCGAACTAAAGCCGCAGCAGGGTTGTTAAGTTCGTGTGCTAAACCTGCCGACATCGTACCCAAAGCTGCCATTTTTTCGCGATTGCGGATAAAGGATTCTAGCCCCCGCAATCTTTTTTGAACTGCACGAGCTATGGTTACTTCAAATTCCCGACACTGATGAAGTAACTCTAAAAAGTCTTCTGGGGGGAGTTCGTAAACGCGACAATCAGTTAAACCCCGCAAATTTACCATAATTGGCTCATCCGTAAGTATTGGAATTTCTCCCACAAACTCCGGTGCTATATGCTGCCCTAATGGCATTTCCACACCATCGGAATAACGTGTAATGGCAATTTTACCCGACATTAAAATAAATAAACCCCGCGCTGCATCCCCCTCTGATACTAAAATTTCACCCTGCGACAATTTCAACGGAGTAGCGCGATCGCAAACCCATTCCAAACGACTTTCGGGAAGTATTTTAAATAATTCCAGCGTTTGCAATTCTTCAGTACATAAAGTCATAACAGTGAACAGTTATCAGTGAGCAGTTATCAGTTATCAGTTATCAGTTATCAGTTAGCAGTTAGCAGTTAGCAGTTATCAGTTACTAAGTTTTACCCATTAATTATTCACTGTTCACTGTTCACTGTTCACTGTCTACAAAACTTTACTTAAATAGTTGTGAACAAACTGGACGCAAATCGAACCTTCACCGACACCGGAAGCAACTCGTTTTACGGAACCATAACGCACGTCTCCTACCGCAAATATACCGGGGACGTTTGTTTCTAATAAATAGGGGTCGCGTTCTAAATTCCAGCCTTTCGGACGATTATTACCGTTGTGCTTCAAATCTGGGCCTGTGAGCATGAAACCGCGCTTGTCTTTTTCTAATAATCCATCTAACCATTCTGTACTAGGTTTTGCACCGATAAATATAAACAGCGAAGTTGCAGGTACTGTCTCTTTCTCATCTGTCAAACTATTAACAAGAGTCAATTCTTCTAAACTATTTTCGCCTTTGGCTTCTACGACGGTTGTGTGTAACCTGACTTCAATATTTGGTGTTGCTTCAATTTGGTCAATCAAATATTGGGACATACTTTTGGTTAAAGAATCGCCGCGCACCAAAATAATCACTTTGCTGGCATATTTGGAAAAGTACATTGCCCCTTGTCCGGCAGAATTGGCTGCACCGATAATATAGACTTCTTCGCCTTCACAGGAACGAGCTTCTGTTTGGGCTGCTCCATAGTACACACCCGCGCCAGTTAAACGCTCTATCCCCGGCGTATCTAAGCGTCGCCAAGCTACACCCAAAGCCAATATCAAAGCATGACAGCTAATTTCGCTTCCATCTGTTAGTTGAATAATTCGATACTGGTCTTGTACGCGAATACCTTGAACTTCTTGTGGTGTGAGAATCTCGACACCAAACCTTTTAGCCTGGGTTACAGCCCGTCTTGCTAAATCTCCACCGCTCAAACCTACAGGGAAACCAAGGTAGTTTTCAATACGCGAACTGGTTCCCGCTTGTCCTCCCGGCGCTTCTTTCTCTATCATCAACGTTCGCAATCCTTCCGAAGCACCGTACACAGCAGCAGCTAAACCCGCAGGACCACCACCAACAATGATTAAATCGTAAAATGGTTTATCTGCTTGGGTTTGCAATCCGATTTTTTCGGCAAGTTGCACGTTATCGGGTTGCAGTACCGAAGAACCATCTGAGAAAAGCACTAAAGGTAATTGCAAATGGTCGCAATCTGCATATTCGACTAATTTTTGCGCTTCTTCGGAAGATTCAATATCTAACCATTCATAAGGGACTTGATTTCGTGCCAAAAAATCCTTAACTTGGTGAGAATCTGGGGACCAGCGATTACCAATAACGCGAATACCTTCAAACGGTGGACGAAAATGCGCCATCCAATCATCGATTAAATCGTCAATTACCGGAAATAGCTTTTCTTGAGGTGGGTCCCAAGGTTTCATTAAATAGTAGTCAACCTGAGTTTTATTGATCGCATCGATAGCTGCATCAGTATCGGCATAAGCTGTGAGTAAAGCTCTTTTGGCATTAGGATACATTTCCAATCCCTTTTCCAAAAATTCTACTCCCGACATTTGCGGCATTCTTTGGTCAGCTAAAAACAATGCTACCGTTTCGTTGCGAAGCTTGAGCTTTTCTAAGGTATCTAAAGCAGTTTTACCAGAATCAGCACGCATAATCCGAAAGCGATCGCCGTATTGCTGACGCAAATCTCTGGCTACCGCTTGCAAAACTTGCGGATCGTCATCAACAGTTAAAATTACAGGCTTCATAATCAGTTATCAGTGAGCAGTGAGCAGTTATCAGTGAGCAGTGACCAGTAAATAATTATTGCTTGAAGGGTGGAGTTAATGATATTCACATCTTGCACCTTGATGACAAATCCGATTTGTTTTTGTGGATCGATTGATTTTTTTAGGAATTAACAAAAATGGTGCAAGATAAATTTTAACGTACTTAGTATATAGCCTTGGAATCAATTCCAAGGCGAGTATCTGGGCTAATCGCAAATGTTGCAAGATATAAATTAATGTTGACTTTAGAAGCCCTAACTATTTCTGTTTGCCTAATTAAGCGAGCATCTGATAAAGACCAATCAAATTATCATCTGGATCGCGTAGATAAGCTGTTTTGATGCCGTACATGGGATTGTTCATTGGTTCTGCGGTTAATTTAATTCCTTTTTGCTTGAGTTTCATACATTCATCTTCTAAATCATTGACCGTAAAAATTAAGGCTACAGTATCTTGACATTCTGCACTGGCGGGTTTTTCAAAGTTGTGAACCATCCGAGCCATTTCCGAACGTCGAAAAATGCTGAGTCTCATATCTGCAACATGAAATTCTGCATATCCACCTCGTTCGTCTTCCTGCGCTACCTTAAATTCCATTATCTCTTTATAAAAATTGACGCAGGCTTTCCAATCATTAACTAGCAATCTGGTAAAGGATTTATAGACTTTCATATTCCTTAAATTCCCCTGTATCAATCAAGCACTTAAAGAATCCAATTATCAATTGTTAGTTTAGATGATGTTGAATATTCAAATACTGCAATTAATATTTAAAAAAGACTCTAAAAAAAGTACTCCTCACCCTATAAGGGTGAGGCTATACCTAAAAAGTCCGCCGTGGCAGCGGACTAGAAAAATCTTGGTTTTTTAGCCCTTTGGGGGCTTTGTAGCTGTAGCTCCAGGCTTTAGCCCCAGAGCGGTTGGGGTTTGAAAACATGCCCTAGTGCCGTAACCTGATTATTATTTTGGAATCAGTCAGTGTACAAGCACCTTACAAAAAGAGATTAAAGTTAAAATCCCCCGGAGCAGTAAATCCGAGGGAGTCTATCAAAGCAATTTGTCTGGTGTAATCGGCAAATCGCGAATGCGTTTACCCGTTGCGTGGTAAATAGCATTAGCTACAGCTGCACCTGCACCTACAATACCTATTTCACCAACTCCTTTCACGCCTAAAGGGTTGACATGTGGGTCGTTTTCCTCAATAAAAACTATTTCTATATCCGGAATATCGGCATTAACAGGGATATGGTATTCGGCAAGATTGTGATTAACAAAGTTTCCGTAACGGTCGTCAAGAATTGTTTTTTCGTGCAAGGCTTGGGATATACCCCAAACTATACCCCCAATCATTTGCGATCGCGCTGTTTTTTGGTTCAAAATTTTTCCGACTCCAAATGCGCCTAAAAATCTAGAAACCTTTACCATTCCGTTATTTGGGTCTACCTTGACTTCGGCGAAGTGTGCCCCAAACGAATGCATGGAGTATTTTTTCCTGGCTTCATCTGGTGTAGATTCTACCTGTACCGATACTTCTTTAAGCTTGTTTCTACTCAAAATTTCGCCAAAGTTTTCTCCCACAGATTTATCTTTGGCAAAAACACCACCGTCTTTAACTTCTAATTCTGCTGCTTTTAAATTCTTCAGTGCCGAACGGTTATCTTGTTTAACCAATGACACCATTTTATCTTTAAGCGCCATACAAGCATCATGTACCGCACTACCGTAAGAAGCAGCACCCCAAGAACCACCAGAACCGGGTGAAGGTGGTAATTCGGAATCGCCAATTTCTACAGCAACTTTACTTAAAGGTAATTGCAATACTTCCGCTGCTACTTGCGCCAAGATTGTATAAGTACCAGTACCGATATCTGTCGCTGCAATTTGCACCAGTAAATTACCGTTAGGCTGAATTTGAGCGCGGGCTGAAGCAGGTTGTCGATTGGTCGGATAAGTTGCAGCAGCGACTCCATAACCCACTAAATAACCACCGTCGCGCATCGAAGCTGGTTTGGAATTGCGCTTTTCCCAGCCAAAACGTTTTGCACCTTCTCGCAAACTTTCTACCAGCGAACGACTCGACCAAGGTAAATTTTTATAGGGGTCTTGGGGTGGGTCGTTAATGATACGCAGTTCTATCGGGTCAATGTTGAGTTTATAGGCTAATTCATCAATCGCCGATTCTAGAGCGTACATTCCCGGTGTTTCTCCAGGGGCACGCATAATGGTTGGTACTACCATATTTAAAGGTACGGCACGATGGGTAACTAGTACGTTGGGAGCATTGTATATCATGTTAGTTGCTCCACCAACATGTTCGACAAACTCCCTATCCATATTGGTTTGCGTGACGATTTCGTGAGCCACAGCAGTAAGTTTACCGTCCTTTGTTGCACCCAAACGAATCCGCTGTGAAGAATAGGGACGACAACCCACCGAAGTAAACATTTGCTCCCGTGACAGTGCTAGTTTAACCGGACGTTTGACTTGACGAGCTGCCAAAGCTGCTAAAATTACATGTTCGCGTATTGGGAATTTACAACCGAATCCACCACCAATAAATCGTGCAATTACCTGAACGTTTTCTTGGGGAATTCCAAAGGTATCAGCTACCGCTTTTTGCGTCCCCCCAACATGCTGCGAAGCATCGTAAAGCGTGAGTTTACTACCTTGCCAAACAGCAGTAGTAGCTGAAGGCTCCATTGGGTTATGATGTTCTATTGGTGCGGAATAATTTTCATCTAACTGTACCTGTGCTGCTTGCAATCCTTTGTTGATATCACCTCGTCCCGAATCCGGTTCTAAAGGAACCAGCAATCTTTCCGGTTTATAAGCATTTTTCAGATTTTTCTCAAAGCTGACAGCAGGAGTTTCGGGAAGATAAGTTACTTTAACCAAATTAGCAGCGTATTCAGCTTGTTCTAGAGTTTCGGCAACTACAACACCGATATGCTGTCCGTAAAAACTTATTTTATTATCTTGTAATACCGGAAGCGGCTTAACTAAAGGATTACCACCAGATTGATTACTATTATTTTGTCCCAGCTTCGGTGCATTTTGATAAGTAATAACCGCAAGCACGCCGGGTAACTTTTCTGCCGGACTAATATCAATATTGCGGATACTGCCCTTAGCAATTTTGCTTTCAATAACAACAGCATGAGACATATTTTGTACGGGATATTCAGCAGCATAAAGTGCCTTACCCGTAACTTTTAATCTGCCATCTATCCTATTTAACGGTTTACCAATTGGATTATTCATAAATTAGTTATTAGTTATTAGTTATTAGTTATTAGTTATTAGTAGTTAGTAGTTAGTAACAAATGATTTTTAACAATGCCCTATTCCCTATGCCCTATGCCCCATGCCCAATGCCCAATGCCCAATGCCCCATTAACCATTTCCAGTACCGCTTACTGCTGCACTTAATGCTTGAACAATCGCTCTTTTCACCATTTCTACTTTAAAAGCGTTGTGTTCGTAGGTTTTTGCGTTTTTTACTGCTACATCTGCTACGGCTTGAAACGTCTTTTCGTCAGCTTTGGCATTGTCAAGAATTTTTTCTGCTTCAGTTGCTCTCCAAGGTTTATGTGCTACACCACCTAAAGCTAATCTTCCCTGACGAATAGTATTGTTATTTATTTCTAAAGCAGCAGCTACTGAAACTAAAGCGAAAGCATAGGATTGTCTATCTCTAACTTTCAAATAATAAGAATTTTCTGCAAATGGCGATTCTGGTAAAAGCACTGCTGTAATCAATTCATCTGGTTGTAATTCGGTTTCTATCTGTGGTGTATCTCCAGGCAAACGGTGAAAATCAACAGCTTTTATCAACCGCTCTCCTTTTGAACCTTTAACTTTGACTACAGCATCCAAAGCCGATAAAGCAACGCACATATCGGAAGGATGTGTGGCAATACATTGTTCGGAAGCACCTAAAATAGCGTGAATGCGGTTAAAACCTTCAACAGCAGCACAGCCGGAGCCAGGTAAACGCTTGTTACAAGGCATCGCCGTATTATAAAAGTAGTAACAGCGAGTTCTTTGCATCAAATTTCCGCCGGTAGTAGCCATGTTGCGTAACTGTGGAGAAGCACCAGCCAGTACTGCTTGGGATAGTAGGGGATAGCGCTGTCTAACTAGAGGATGGTTTGCCATATCGCTATTTTTTACCAAAGCTCCGATACTCAAACCATTATTTATCCCTTCAATCTTTTCCAATTCCAAGCGATTAATATCTACAAGCTGCTGCGGTTGCTCCACCCCTTCCTTCATCAAATCCAGAAGATTAGTCCCACCCGCAATAAACTTCGTTTGTTTACCAGCAACATTTTTAATAGCCGTATCTTGATTATCGGCACGTATATAAGTAAATGGATTCATAAAATTAGTTTGGTAATTGTTAATTGGGCATTGGGCATGGGAAAGTAAGAAATAGGTAATGGGTAATTGGTAATTGGTTCTACCATCTTTGACCTTTAACCTTTAACCTCGCCGCTCGCTTCCTTAACTGCTGCCAAGATACCGGGATAAGCACCGCAACGACAGAGATTACCGCTCATTCTTTCGCGAATTTCTGTATCGGTTAATTCTACTCGCCCTTCTTTTCTGACATCGGGTGTAACAGCACTTACCTCTCCTTGTTTCACTTCGGCAATTGCAGCAACCGCAGAACAAATTTGTCCGGGGGTACAGTATCCACATTGAAAACCGTCGTGTTTTATAAAGGCAGCCTGTACGGGATGCAAATCATCTCCTTGGGCTAATCCTTCAATGGTAGTTATTTCAGCGCCTTCATTCATAATTGCCAGCGTCAGACAAGAATTAATTCTTCTGCCATTAACTAACACCGTACAAGCACCGCATTGTCCGTGTCCGCAGCCTTTTTTAGTACCAGTTAAACCGATATATTCGCGCAATGCATCGAGTAAAGTAACGCGAGGTTCAACTTGTAAAGTTTGCTCCTTACCATTAATTTTTAGGTTGACGGTAACGGTATTGCTTTGTGAAGGCTGCGGTGCTGTTTGCGCTGAAGTTTTCTTTGTAAATTTACCAATTACAGTTGCTAATACACCGACGAAAGTTAATTGACCAAATCGCCGCCTTCTTAATTTGACTTTCATTTGTCAAGCTTTTAACAGGATAATAAGAAAACTAGTAGCTATCTAACTACTGCTTTCCGATAAATACAGGTTATACAATATCAGCCTTAAGATTGATTCGTCTTCTAGCTAAAGAAATATGCAAATTTTATCTAAAAAGTAAAGGATTGAAATAAATATGCCTTGAGCTATATTGCTTTTTATAAAATCACATGTTTCTATTCGTGCATGTATTTATAATGACTTTCTAACCCATCAAGTTTAATGAAAACGAATATTAGCAGTTGTCTGTCCCATTAAATATGATGAGCTCGTTTTCCTTCAAACCTAGTACTCTGGCAATCCACAATTGCCGGGTAAGGGCAGGCAGGGGGAGCAGGGGAAGCGGAGGGAGCAGGGGGAGAAAAAACTTTTTATTTCCACCCTAAACCCAGCAAAGTTCGCTTGGCGAACCACTAGGGAGACGTAACAGTGTTACGTCTCTATAAGCCATTAGAACTAATGGGACAAAGCATTAATTAGTGCAAATTCCACTTCCAACGAGCAGTTAAGGAGCAAAAACGGTTTAGAAACAATAGCGCTACAATTGCAACTCCAATAGATTGTCCTAACCACAAACCAGTACCACCCCAATCCAAT
Source organism: Rivularia sp. PCC 7116 (assembly GCF_000316665.1). GTDB lineage: Bacteria > Cyanobacteriota > Cyanobacteriia > Cyanobacteriales > Nostocaceae > Rivularia. Next base: position 8,222,212 of record NC_019678.1, read on the forward strand.
ACAAATCCAAGAATATAACCAGTAGTTAATCCAATACCCCAAAAAGCTGGAATACTTAATAACATCGGAATACGTGTATCTTGAAGTCCTTGCAGATTACCGTAGGTGATTTTCTGGACTGTATCTAAAATCTGTGACAGGGTAGCAATTTTTAGCATCGGTAATGCTAAATTTACGATTTCTGTGTTCTTAGGGTCGTTTATATCAATGTATAATCCCACAATTGACTGAGGAAACAACAACATCAAAACAGTCAAGAAGATTGTAAATACTAATCCCATCAAAATACTAAGATAGCCCGACAATTGAATTCCCCTTAAGTTTTTCTGTCCGAGCCATTGTCCGACTCTTACTGTAGCTGCATAAGACATTCCCAAGGGAACCATAAAAGTGACAATAATAGTTTGGAAAACTATTTGATGTGCTGCTAGTACTTCCGTTCCTAAAGCACCCATAAGATAGGTAACAACGGTAAATAATCCTAATTCAAAAGCTGTTGAAATCCCGATTGGAATGCCAATTTTGCTCAATTCCCAAATAATACTTGGTCTAACTCGATGTAGCTGCTCGAATATACGATAGATTTTGAGTTGTTTATGTTTGAGAAAGTAAACTATTAAAGCAATAAACATTCCCCAAAAAGTTAGAGTACTCGATATTGCTAAACCAGCTAATTCCAAGCGAGGAAAGCCAAGTTTTCCAAATCCCAAAACATAGTTACCAATAATATTAAAAAAAGTCCCAGCAATCACAATAAACATTATCGGACGAGTATGTGATAATCCAGATACAACACTTCGCAGCATTGCAAAACCTAAGCCAGGGAAGAAAGCCCAAACCATTATCTTTAAATAGCTATTGGCTAGATTTACTGTTGTTTTAGCTTGTCCTAATTGCAGCATAATTAAATCAAGGTTTGCCATTATCAACATTATCGGTATTGATAACAATAAAACTAGCCAAAAACCTTGACGTGCTAACTTTTCAATTCTGGTTTTGTTCCCCCCACCATAAGCTTCTGAAACCAGCGGACTTATCCCCATTACTATTCCAGCAGTAGCATTCAATAAAGCAAAGAAAGTCAAAGAAGCTAAACCACCAGCAGCTAAACTTTCATTACCCAACCTACCCATCATAATTGTGTCGAAAAATCCCGTTAGAGATTGAGTGACTTGGGCGCTAACTAAAGGAATCGCTAAATGCAAAAATTGTTTACTTTCCTCACGAATATTAGGAGTCACTGATTTTTGTTCAATATGTTTATTTTCTAAATTTAAATTATCAGATTTGGCTAACTTAGCTGGAATTAGTCAGTTTCATTTTAGTCGTTTGTTTAAAAATTCGATGGGAATATCTCCTCACAAGTATGTAATAAAACAAAGAGTTGAGCGAGCAAAATCTTTATTGAAAAATCCAGAATTATCTGTCACAGAAATTAGCTTGTTGTGTGGTTTTAACAGTCACAGCCATCTAGGTAAATATTTTCGACAACTTACAGGATTTACACCAAGGCAATATAGAGCTAGTACTGCTTCGCGGAAGTAAGAAGCAAGAAGTAAGAAGTAAGAAGTTTGATTTTCTAGACTTTTTAATGGTTGCCTTATTTACGCCGACTTGTACTAGTTAGAAAATGAGTCCGCTTGTATTTTGTTATCTGTATAAAAATATAATTGCTGATGCCCTATTCCCTATGCAACCGCTTAGTAACAATATCGTTAGCAGCAGCCCATTGAGCAATATCCTGTTTTTGAATAGCTGCCGCCATTAAATCGGGAAATTGATCTGGGCTACAGGCAAAAGCAGGGCTTCCCATGATGGCGAATTCTTCGGCTACTCTATGGTCGTACATTGGTGCGCCATCGTCATTTAAAGCTAATAGTGTGACTAACTGCACCCCAGAATTGATAATTGCTGCAACACGCTTCAACATTTGCTGACGGTTTCCACCTTCGTACAAATCGCTAATTAATACCATAATGGTATCTTCTGGTTTTTGAATAAAGTTTTGACAGTAACCTAAAGCTTGATTAATATCCGTACCGCCACCCAATTGAGTTCCAAACAGTAAATCTACTGGGTCTTGAGCTTCATCGGTTAAATCTGCAACAGCAGTATCGAAGACAACTATCCGGGTTTGAATTGCACTCAAGGATGCCAAAACTGCTCCAAATATTCCCGCATAAACTACAGAAGTTGCCATTGAACCGCTTTGGTCAATGCAAAGTATAATATTCCGTAAATTGCTGCGTTTGCGTCCGTAGCCGATACGGGTTTCAGGAATAATTGTCCGATATTCTGGTTGATAGTGTTTTAAATTAGCGCGGATGGTGCGGTTCCAGTCGATTTCGTTGTGACGGGGGCGGCGATTGCGTATAGCCCGATTCAGACTTCCCATTACCGCTTGCTGGGTAGGATTTGTCAGTTTTCGCTGCAATTCTTCAACGACACTCCGCACAACTTGACGGGCAGTATCTTTGGTTTTTTCTGGCATGATACTGCTTAGAGAAAGTAAATTCGCGATCAGGTGTACGTCTGGCTCTACTGCTGACAACATTTCTGGTTGCAGCAACATCTGACGCAGGTTGAGCCGCTCCAGTGCGTCTTGCTGCATCACCTTTACTATAGATGAAGGAAAATAAGTACGAATATCTCCCAACCAACGAGCAACTTTTGGTGACGAACTACCCAAACCACCAGAGCGTTCGGAATCGTAAAGCGCATCTAAGGATTTATCGATTTTGGCATCAGCACCTGTCAATTTACAGCCAGTACCATCGGCTTTTTTACTACCAAGGATAAGTCGCCACCGGCGGAGGCGTTCGTTGTTGGAGTTTTCGTTGATTTGGCTCATATAGATTTTGAATTTAGAGTCTTAGATTATATAGATTAAACTAAAATACTATCCCAGGTTATAGATATTCTACTTCTTAATATACCTTGAGTTAGATTCATTATTTGAACTCGTATTATACAGAAACAACATGAAAAATTAGATGCGTTTGAAACATCAAAAATTTATATTTGATATTCCTCTAATTTGTGCAATATTCGATATATCTTGGATTACTTGTTCGGCATAACACTGTATACGCAATAGTTTCAACCATTTTTTATTAATGTAATTTTTAAAAAAATAATTGATAAATACATAATTTTCATAATCAATTCTATCTTTCGATTTACTCATTGATTGTTCTTTTGATAGAAGCGAAATCAGCCAAAGCTTGAGATTATTGGAATGTACGCAAACGGAACTATTCGGGCGTACAGCTAGTGTAAATCTTGATTTTAAAGATACATATTAAACGCTAGTACTTATTGTTAATCAACAGAGGTCAATAATGACAGCTTATACAAATAATATCGATTACAAAAGAGCTGCAGGTTTATTTTACAGTCGTGAAGAAGCAGAAGCGGCAGTTCGCGGTTTGAGAGATGCTGGTTTCAACCAAGACAGAATTTCTGTAATCGCACGCGATGCTGACAAATTAGATGGTGTTGAAACCACAGAAGACGTTGGTAACAAAGCTGATGAAGGTGCTGCTGCTGGAGCTTTAACTGGTGGAGCTTTGGGTGGAATTACCGGTTTGCTCGTTGGTTTGGGAGCATTAGCAATCCCTGGTATCGGTCCAATTATATTCGCTGGTGCTGAAGCCACCGCGATCGCAACAACTCTAGCAGGTGGTGCAATCGGTGCAGCAACTGGTGGATTAGTTGGTGCTTTGATTGGCTTGGGTATTCCTGAAGAGAAAGCAAAGGTTTACAGCGATAGAGTTTCTGGTGGTAGCTTCTTGGTAATGGTAACCGGTACCGAAGCTGAAGTAAAACGTGCTGAAGTCATCATGCAGCGCAGTGGTGTAGAAGAATTCGGAATCTATAACGCACCTGCTCCAGCAGCACAGCCTGTGGCAGAAGCTCCTGCAACCGCAGAAGTTGCAGACAATAATAACGTTAAGCTTTACGAAGAGCGTTTGGTGGCAGATAAAGAGCGTCACAAAGCCGGTGAAGTTTCTGTAGGTAAGAAAGTTGAAACAGAAACAGCTAAAGTAGCAGTTCCCATCGAGAAAGAAAGAGTAGTAATCGAGCGCACCACTCCTACAAATCAAGAAGTAGTAGCTCCAGGAAGTGTTGATTTCTCTGGTAATGAAGTTGCTCGCATGGATATCTACGAAGAATCTGCTGATATCAACAAAGAAGCTTTTGTTCGCGAAGAAGTTAAAGTCCACAAAGAAGTTGAGCGCGAAACTGTAGAAGCGCAAGAAACTCTTCGTCGCGAAGAATTAGATATCGACGTTGATGGTAATCCCGTAATCAATAAAAACCGATAAAAAATGAGTGGAAGAAATCAAAATTACCAACAGAGTATTAAATATTCAAATTAGATACTCTGCTTGGTATCTTCCCAATCTTTTGAAACAAATAATATCTGTGAGGAAAAAATGAAAAAGTTAGCAACATTTGTATTAGGTAGTATTTTATTATTTGGTTCCGCTGCTTGCGAAACCGCTAAAACTAGTTCCGACGCTCCTGATTCTGTTAACGATGAGGTAGAGCAAGCTAGTAAAGTTGAAGAGACTTTAGAAGATGCTTCCAGTGAAATTCGTCAAGATCAGCTAAATTCTGATATCCGAGCTAGAGAGCAGCGTAACGATATAGTTGGCGATCAAACTGATAGAGCCGACTCCGATTTAGCAAGCGAAGTGCGTTCTAAATTAGAAGCTAATATCCCCCGTGCAAAATTAGTTGTTGAAGCTGAAGATGGTGCAGTATCTATTGCAGGAACAGTTCCTAATCAAAAGGAATATAAAACAGTTGAGCCTTTAGCTAAACAAATTTTGGGCGTAAAATCAGTGAAAACAGACGTTAAAGTCGTACCACCCGCTCAGTAATTAACTTTTTTTGGTAATCTGAATATTTAAGATTACCTAAAAATAAATATTAATAGCTTGTAAGGCAGAGATTTTGGTAAAATAATCTGCCTAACTTCTTTTTTATCATGTATTAACGATTAGGAAAAAATTTTGTTAAATAGTTGGGACTCTATACAGCACACTTTAATAGTTGGAACCCTTGGCTATATAGCCACAATTATTTTACTTCGTGTTTCCGGCAAGCGAACTTTATCAAAGTGGAATGCTTTTGATTTTGTGATCACAATCGCATTCGGTTCTATACTCGCAAGCATGATGCTGTCAAAAGATACTTCTTTAGTACAAGGAGTATTAGCAATTGGATTGTTAGTATTATTTCAGTTTATTATTACCTGGATTTCGGTACGCTCCAATATATTTCAAGGATGGATTAAAGCAGAGCCTACTTTGTTACTTTTCAAAGGTGAATTACAGCATCATGCTATGCGACATCAAAGGGTAGCTGAAGGTGAAGTTTTGGCAGCTTTGCGTACAAATGGAATGGCGGCGTTAGAAGATGCAGAAGCAGTGATTTTAGAAACAGATGGTAGTTTCAGCGCGATCAAGAAACTTAAGGATTCTTCAGCTTCAGCCTTAGCTGATGTTAAGGGTTATCCCAAACAAAGTACTGCTCGGATTTAACAGAATGTTACCGGCTTAATCCAAAAAAGAGTAATTATAATAATATTATTATCTTAAGATATAAAAATTAATCGAACCTTTGACCCAATTTTAATAGACAATAATAGAAACCGTTGATTAATTAGGGAATTCGCTTGCAACAAAATTTATTATTTATCTTGAACAAGCTATGCTTAGACTGGCTTGCTCTTTTTGGTATAATTGTCAGCCGATATTTTTTAATATGCGGGATAACCTATTTAGTGTGCTATTCTGCTTTAATCAAATATATAGCCAAAGTTAATTTACAAGGTAAAGCTATAGCGTGGCAAACAATTAAGAAAGATATGGAATTATCGTTATTATGTGCGATAATTTTTGCATTTTGTGCCGCTTTAGTAATTACAGCATATGATTTAGGATTTACACGTTTATATACTTCTATGAATCAATATGGATTATGGTATTTAGGCGTTAGTTTCGCTGCATTACTTGTTTTACAAGATACCTATTTTTATTTTATGCATCGACTATTTCACCATCCTTTACTGTTTAGAAAGCTGCATTTTGGTCATCATCGTTCAAAAGTTCCAACACCTTGGACATCTTTTGCATTCGATCCTATTGAAGCATTTATACAAGCGCTTTTCTTTGTTTGTATAATTTTTGTTTTGCCCCTTCACTATATTCCTTTAATTACTGCTTTAATTGTAATGACAGTATGGGCAGTATTTAATCATATTGGATTTGAGTTATTTCCAGCATCTTTTTATTCCAACTCATTGGGAAAATGGTTTATTGGTTCAAAACATCATCTAATACATCATCGTAAATACAATTTACACTACGGACTGTATTTTACATTTTGGGATAAACTTTTAGGAACTCACGACTCTAATTATCAAAGTGAAAAATTAGTTCCGATTACAAAGCAAACTTAAATAGCTTATCTATTTATCGTATTTTATCTCTCACTTCCATTAATATTTTCCCTAACATATTTTTTCCGCTACCATCTTTACCGCAACCCCAATAATAATCACCTGGTGCATTTTCGATGATTTCTTCATCAACGGTAGCAAGTAAAATTTCGCGAATTTCTGCATGAGTCTCAAACTTCTTCAAAACAGCTTTTCGCATGATATCGTCTTTAACTTCCTCCCAATCCTTACGTAAAGGGCGTTTTCTATCTCTTCCCATTGAAGCAGCTTGTTTGGGAGTTTTTGCTTGTTGAATTTCTTCTAAATGATGTGTTCCGATAAATTTTTGAGCTTGAAAATAATGTTCGGTTGTCTTCCACCAAAAGCCATCTAACTCAACACCGTGGGGTGAGAAATTAGAGAAGCAACCGTATTCATCGTTAGTGGTGTAGAAGTAGATGGGCATATTCTATTTTGGATTTTAAATTTGATAAATTCATGGTGTGAGATCATCTTCGACGAGCGTGCTTGAATTAGGCAAATAATTATTGAATAAAAATGCTGGAATTACTGACCATACAACTAACATAGCAAAATAAACTTCAGAGGGAATAAGCTCAAACCAGTTAGCTGATAGCAATCCAGTAATTAGAATGACGTGTGCGATAATTGCCCAAACGATACTCGCTATGACCTGTGATTTCGCATACTGTTTGGTAAATAATACTTTTCGGTAAAAGGCGATCGCCACAGGCAGAAAAATCACTATCGCTGTTAACAAACCAGGATTGTAGGATTGTTTAAATATCCCTGGGAAGATATGGCTGATGGCATTGACAAGCACAATACCATTCATTGCTAATACTGGAAATAAATGTTTGGGACTACGCCAGATACCAATGATACCAATTAACCATACAAGAGATGTATTGATTACAAATATTGCTTCTCGGCTCAATATTATTACAGAAGAATCTTGTACTCCAAGTATACTCAAAAACAAGGTATTGAAATACTCAGAAAACGCATAATGATTGCCAAAAACATCGATCCAATGTTCCTCGAATTGATGAATCATATATGCCACTAGCAGTACTACAGATATCAATTTCGTATCTGAAAAAACTACCTCTGTCTGCTCAGTTCTGGACGAAAAGAATATGAACAGAATGAATGGAACTGTATAGATACCAATCTTCATCCAATTTTCTATGAGGAAATCATATTGCCCTAATGGTGCCCAAAGCATGAAGAACAGAAGAAATATGCTGACCAATGAAATCCTTGAATTATTCATTTTTCTGGGGAGTTAGCGTATTTGCAACGAAAATAAGCATAAAAACTCAATGTAATTGCCAAGGATGAGATGATTGTCATAACAGTTCCGGGTACGAACTTGTTGTAAGCACCTAAATCTATAAATATAAAATATCCAACATCAAGTAGACCGCCAACTAGGGCTGAGACGAATATAGCAGCAACGTTTTTGCGCCAAATAAATATGCCGCCGATAATCGTAACGACACCACCCCATAGCAGATTGAAACCGTGCTGATTAATAATAGCTCCAACGGCATCGGGATAATCCATTTTCAATAAATTGGGGTCTACAGCATCGGCTATTCCTGCGACTGCAACTGCTGTGTCACCGGAAATGGTTAAACCCCCAGCTAAAGCATGGACAAGTCCCCAAATCACCCAAAGGATGGCGGAAATCTTCAACAGTATATGTGTATTTTGTTGACTAATTTGAGGCATTTATCATTTTCCTTTTAGAACAGAATAGAGAGGGCAGATTTCAGCTTCTTAACTTAACATCACTAATCTGCCCAGTGTCGGTTTTAAAGTTGTGGTTGAAATAGTGTCAATTAAGTATTAGATCGAGACAGGAGGTTCCGGAGTACTCATTGTGGCAAAAACTTCTTCATCTGACATTTCTACAGCCTGCTTGAGTAGCTTATTCTCAAAAATCCCATGGTTTTTTATCGGATCTACAGGAGGTTGGGGAACTGTTCCACCCTTACCTTCATAGGAGTCGGGTGCTTTGTAGCGTGCCAATTCTTCAGAGGAAATCGAGAGTGCTTCCACAATCTTGGGATCGATCCAAGCCTCGGGGTTAATCGTACCTGTGTAAACTGCAATCTCCAAAGATAAATTGTCGGGACCACTAAAGTAAATTGACTGCATCACCCCGTGGTCAAGCGGTCCAAAGACATGGATACCTTTGGAGCGGAGGCGATCGCGCATATTGAGCAGTTCTTCGACGCTATCTACGTTGAACGCTAAATGCTGTAATGTCCCTGGGGCTGATGGTCCATTCTGGGTATAGGTGACACCGGCAATCGGCTCGATGTTTTTATTTTCTGGGAACTCAACGAAACTGAGACAGCATTTATCACTTAATTTCAGAAAGGTGTGGTGAGCGCCACTGACATTGTGCATTGGAAATAGAGCAACAAGCTCTGCACCCAGAACATCAGTGAAGAATTCTATTTGCTTCTTCGTGTCACCAGTGGAAATTGGTAGATGGTTGATGCCGTTTGCTTTAATCATGTTTCTTTCTCCTCCTTATCTGAATCTAGATGTACTTGTTGACAAATTCTTCAACAATTTCCGAGAAGCCCTCAGTGTGATAAATCATCATTTGGTGAGTTGCATCCGCCATGATTTTGCATTCCACGGGACCTGCGATTGCAGATGCAGTTGCCTTGATTACATCGGGTGGAAACGTGGGATCTTTCTCACCACCGACAAATAAAATGGGCTTTGTGTTTTCCGCAATTGGTACAACTGGATCGTATGTAATCACGGATGCCCAAGAAGCCAAATCGTAACTCCAGGTATTCCAAGGATCGGCGTGCTTCATCTCGCCAGCACCTTCCAAACCATAGTCTTCATCCAAATCGAAAGTCAGGTCAACATCAATCCGCGCACCGCGTCCGGCAAGCTTGATAAAAGTCTGAAATGCTTCAGATTTTAAGGGTTCTCTAAGCTTTGCGGTAAAGGGACCGCCAGGTACAAAAGCCGAACCCATAATGATTGAGCCTATAACTGCCTCAGCATAGGTTCCAGAGTATGCAGCAGCGGCACCAAAACTTGACCCGAGCAGAAAAACTGGGAGTCCCGTTTCTTGCTTCACATGGGTAGCAAAATTGACACCTGCTTGTGCCCACTCGGCAAACTCAAACTGACCGCGCGGTCGGGTGCTGCGTGTTGATTTTCCATGACCGGGAGCATCGTAACTCCAGATGTCCGCACCCTTTTTTTCAGCGTAATAAGTGCAAAAAGCATCGTAAATCCCACCATGTCCGGCAAAGCCGTGGGAAATGACGAGGGCGTATTTCGGATTTTTTCCACGATAGCGGGTAGCATAAAGCTCTCCGAGCATATGATTTTCTACGAGCATTTTGACCTCCTTTCAGTTAATGCTTGAAAAATTCGACTTAGTTTTGGGGGAAAACCTGACTCCGCACTTAAGAATCTTGATTTGTCAATGGTGATTGATTATTTCTGAGATAATTTCTATGTCATATTGACCAAGCCATATTGGCATGTTGCTTTCATTGTTGTAAATTCCATTAATACGCACATATAGTGTGCGATTTTGCAGTCCTCAGTTCTATGGGTAGTTTGAGTGATTTCAGTTGCTTACCAGGTTCTACGATGAGAAACCCTTAGCACTTGGCATGATGCAAAATTGTTGTAAATTCCATTAATATGTACGATATGCGATTTGGCTAAGGCGAATTAATGAATAATTGGAATGAAATTAGAACGGCTTATCAGGTCGCACGTTTAGGAACCGTTACAGCAGCTGCCGAAATTTTAGGTATTCACCGTTCAACCGTTATTCGCCACATAGATACTTTAGAAAATGCTTTAGGAGCAAAGGTTTTTCTGCGTCATTCACGGGGATACACCCCTACAGAATTAGGTCTGGAATTAATGCGTATGGCTAGAACCGCAGATGCACAATTTAGTCGGCTTGTAGAACTCGCAGCAGCAGATAATACAGGATTTTCGGGTGAATTTATCTTGACATCTTTGTATATACTTGCGCCGATGTTAATCCCAGTGCTAAAAGACTTTCAGGCTCAATATCCAAATATTTATGTTCGTGATCTGGCAAGTGAAAAACTTTTTCGACTAGATTATGGTGAAGCTCATGTTGCTGTACGCGCGGGTGCTAAACCAGAAATTGAAGATCATATTGTACAGCCCTTTACTACACCAAGAATAGGACTCTACGCTAGTGTAGATTACGTTTCGCGTAAAGGCACTCCCAAAGCTGATGATGATTTTGCAGAACATAATTTTGTGGGGTTTGATAATCTCAATTATGGTCCGCCATTGAACATCAATAGCTGGATGCGAGAGAATATCCCCGAGAAGAATATTATTTTTCGGAGTACTGATGTAACCGTCTTGGAAACTGCAATACTATCGGGAATTGGCATTGGGTTCTTTCCAACTGACAAAGCCACTCAACATCCTGAACTGATTGAAATCTCGCCGCCTAAAGAAGAATGGGATATACCCTTCTGGATAATAACCCATGTTGATTTGCACCATACAGCTAAAGTGAAAGCATTTCTCACGTTTTTACAGGAAGAAACGAATCAACGTTTTTGCAGCTATTAGCATAAATTTAAGAAAACAATTTGATATGCTGCTTAAAATATTTTTATTTTTGGGGATATTTATCACTAGCTTTGTATATGTATTATGTAATTAGTTATATAATAAGTAATTAGCCAGACTTGATATGACTGGGCTTTTGGTATAGAAAATTAATTGTATAATCCCATTTAATAAGTAATAACCCGTCCGTGACAAAAGCTAACTATAAAATACAATTTTCAAACACCCAAAAACTGCTTCAAAATAGGCAAAACCAAAACAGCATTCTCTTGATTAATATCATTCTCATCATCAGGAAAACCAGAATTTCCATCAATACCATTCTTCACCCTTTCACCCATTTGTCTTCTTTCGGGTTCGCTAAAAGTAGCAAAAGTACGTCTTAATAAAGGTAACGAAGCTACAAAGAAATCTTCACTTAAATGACTTACCCAATTATCTAAAACCTGCCAAAGCTTATCATCATGCAAAAGCAGTAAACCGCTACCTTTTAAAAATCCTTCTACCCACGCGCCTGCTTGAGATGGTTCATTAGCTGTAGATAAAGCCAAGCCCATTCTACGTGCTGCTTCTGCTGCATCTAAAACCTCAGCATCTAACAGCAGACGACAGCAACGCCCAGAAATTAAACCATGTACGTTAATATTGTCTGCAATTTGTACTAAAACTTGTCTCCAAGAGGTGATATGTTCTTCGTTTTGTAATAAACCAATCGCATTATTCACCTTTACTACATTCTCATACATTTGCGCTGCTGCATCATCATCAAGTGAAACGCAAGCACCTGGTAAACTAATGCAAATCCGCGCTACTAAACCATCAACGACATGAGATATCATCGCTGTATCGGTTTGTCGCACGTTACCGTAGCGCATCACATTCGCGAGTGGTGGTAATGCATTCATTAAATGAGTGACATCGCTGGTTAAAGCAGCAGCATTTTGCAACCGCGACATTAAATGAATTACCGCATCGGGTAAGTCAGATAAAATCACTTTATCCAACAAACCTGTCAGCACTGGTAACTCATCAGTTGTATCCGCAGCACTACAAGCTTTGACATTTGCAGCATCAGCAATCGTATTTCCCCAAACTCCGGCTTCAATTAAATTGACAGCAAATTCGGGATGCCACTGTACCAGCCAAAATTCATGAAAAGTACCTTTCTTGCCGCGAGTTTGCTGAAATTGTCCCCAAGGAATATCTAGAAGATTGAGACGATGTAGCAAATGGGAGCGAGCCAAATCATTCTCCTTCCGCAAATCCAAATCGTATGTCTTTTCTGTAGCATCCGCAGGCATACGCAATCGCTTTTGCTGGCGCTGCAAATCTTGCTGCAACGGCACCATCGGCGTTTCATCGGGGACTTTTCCCAAACTTTCCCCAACAATCAACTTATCGAAAATCAACTGCATCGGTAAATCGCTACCGAAACACATTACCGTTTGTGTAGCCTCATTCAATTCCGGTAAACCGGGCAAAGAGCGATTTCGCAAAGCAGCTAAAGATTCCGCCAACCTTACCGCTTCAATAATGTGTGCTGAAGAAGCATCTAAATCTTGTTGCCGCAGCAAACGCGCTACTTTAGCCATCCAGGTTATTGAAATAGAGGGGGGAGAGGGGGTAGCAATTTCTTCTTGTCTTTCCAATGCCCTATTCCCAATCCCCAATGCCCCATGCCCAATTCCCCATTGCCAAAGATGGTGATACCAACCAGGTGATTCTATACCAGCACCATAACCGCTGCTGTAAGACAAACGCCCGTAAGTCCAAGGTATCCAGGTTGCTTGTACCTTTTTCTTAGGTAAACCTTTGAGTAATGCCGTATCTTCTTTAGCTGCTGGCATCTGGGAAAGTGCGGGAGCGTGCCAAGCACCACAAACAACGGCAATGCGCTCAAAACCTTCTTTCTGAGCGGTGCGGATAGTTTTCCGCATATAAGCTTCCCGTTTGTTTTCGATAGGATTTTCAGAAGCTGGCATTTCTTCACGCACTGCCGTCATTGCTTCCAAAATACCTGTAAATAAATCAACACTATCCCCGCGTGTTTCCACCATATGTTCCCACCAGCGCTCTCCGTCGCTGTATCCTGCTGCTTCGGCGAGTAATCCCAATGGATCTTGTGGGAGAGAGGGGGGAGAAATTACTTTATTTTCTGCTTGTACTTCTTCTACCATAGCCATCCGATGGGTTAGGGGTAAATCCATAAACCGCACGGGGATATTATTACTGAGTCCAAATTGTATTGCTTGCCACTCTGGCGAAAATACGGCGAAGGGATAATAAACGCTTTCTTTGGGGTTGTCTGGCAGGTAAATTAGTAGTGCTACCGGCGGCTGCATTTGCGATGAAACAACCAACGGTAGCAATGATTCGGCATCAGGAGGTCCTTCGATGAGGATGATATTGGGTTGTAGCTGTTCTAATGCCCTACGCAGACTGCGTGCTGAACCGGGACCGTGATGTCGTATACCAAAGATATGGTTACTCATAATAATTAAACCGCAGAGACACTGAAGAAGAAAGCAAGAGATTTTATCTCGTAAGCATAATCGATGATGAAGTGATGTTACTGGATTTTGCTGCTCAAAGCATGGAAACTGCAAACAGAATTAACAGTTACCCGCTCAATGTTAAAGTTCAATGTGGGCATAAATTTTATTTATAACTACGGCGGCGATCGCGCATAATTAACTTATACGTCAGCAATGTAGTACATAAGTACTTTGTTGTCAGGTATTATATTCTTGGTAATCACATACGCGGACAAGATTTACCTTGTTCGCTTTTTCTACTGCAATTTTATCATTATTGTTTTCTAGCTTGCTAATGCTTGATTAAAGCGCTGTTCGTAATCGCTTATAAATTACAGTACAATAGAATTAAACGTCTAGACTGGCTAGATAGATATATTTAATATGGAAAAATATTGGCAGCTACAAGAAGCAAAGAATAAATTTAGTGAAGTGGTAGATAAGGCTATCAATGAAGGAGCACAAGTTATTACTAGAAGGGGTGTTGAAGTCGCAATAGTTGTATCATATACAGAGTATCGTCAGATGATAGCCTCAAAAAAGAAGATTTCCGAGTTTTTTCGCGAGTCTCCTTTAGTTGAAGAAGATTTAGATTTTAGTAGGGATAAGAGCGATGCTCGGGAAGATATTGTATTATGAAATATCTGCTCGATACCTGTGTAATTTATGAATTAGTAGCAAAAAAACCTTCCAAAAAAGTTATTGATTGGATTGATAATATTGAGCAAGAAAATATTTATTTGAGCGTTATTACTATTGGTGAAATTCGTAAGGGAATAGAGAAACTACCCGAATCAAAGCGAAAAACGAATCTTCAACAATGGCTAAACGATGAGTTACTAATACGCTTTCAAGGCAAAATATTGGTAATAGATACAGATGTAATCTTGGTTTGGGGAGAATTAACCGGAAGACTCGATATAGAAGGAAAAAGAATGCCTGCAATTGATTCTTTAATCGCTGCAATTGCGATACACAATAATTGTAGCTTGGTAACTAGAAATGAATATGATTTTAAGGATGTCGGCTTGAGTATTGTTAATCCTTGGCAATAAAAAATTAGGCATTCGGTATTGCATATTGCTGTGAAAATATTAATTCAATTTAAAAATATAAAAGCATTGTAGTGCTGTCACGGCGCAAATATGTTTAATCTTCAATGACAACCTTGAAAATGCCGTAACGTAGCATCAAAAGTTGTATAACCCAATTAATCCACCAAATATCAGAATGGACGTATTGCTAATCAATCCCAAAACACCAAGACAACTATTATAAAGAGTATATTTAGCATTTGATGAAAGCAATTTCTGTAAACCGGGAAAAATAAACGGTAAAAACGCTATTATTGCAGGAGTTAGGCAAATGATAATTACATCTCGAACAGATATGGTTTCGCTAACACGAGCTCTGGCAATAACGCAAATTGCAGCTAAAAAAAATTGAACTATAAAAGGAACAATATAAGCAACTATCCACCGATAATTGATTCCTAATTCATAAACTACCTCCCAGAAATTAATAAATATACCGAATAAAAATCCCAATAATATTATGGGAACATGCATGGTGAAATAAAAAATGACTGTCAATTCGTAAAATATCCACAAATTGATAAAAAGTATGAATCCAATTGAAAAATCTAAAAGTAATGCTTCAAACACCAATTTAAAAAATGATTATTTATCTTACTTATACCATTTATTCAAATCTTAAAACTGATTAAATATTTTACTTCAACTTTGTAATTAAAGACGATTATAAATACTGTAGGGTGCTGTCACGGTTTGAAAATTATCAATATTAAATTACCATATTGAAAATACCGTGACGCACCATATATAGTATGATAAATAAAATCTCTAATCAAAAGTTTTAAATAAATGATGGTGCGTTACGGCATTATCACAATAATAACCTTTAATTCAAATTATCTAGAGCCGTAACAGCACCCTATAAATTAATATTTATTTAAACTGCTAACTGTTCACTGTTCACTGGTAACTGATTAATGCATCCCACAAAACGGATCTCTTTCGGCTTCAACATTGGTAGATTGCGGTTGTAATGAATCCCTAAAAACACATCCTTCTTGTTTCAGAAATTCAGGATTAGTTGATGTCCAGTAAGATACTTCAAAAGGATGTACGCGCAATATTCCTTTAAAATCTAAGGTTACATAATAACGACAAGGATATTCGCTATTTACTATCGGTTGCGGTAATTCTCCAATTAATTCCCATGCGTTAGATTGCGGGTTGCGAAATTGGAAGTAAAATGTGTGTTTTCCGCTGGCTGGAAATGGTGGAAGTTCGGCTATTAATCCGATGGTTTGCGGTTGCATTGTGTCGTTTTCGTAGCGAAATACTCGTAATTCTTTGCTGTAGTCTTTACCGGCTTTGAATAATACTGTATGTGCATCTGTTTTTAATGCGTTTGCTGCTTCGACGACGTTAACTGCTATGTCGCAGATTACTTGGGATTCGTCGGTAATTAGTTCTTGATTTCCGATGGCTTTGGCTGCATCTACACTGGGAATATTTAATGGTATTAAATAGTGGGGTGTTCCGCGACAAAGCAATAAATCAATATCTAGTTTTTGATTGATTTCAAATTGAACTTTGATATTATTTTTAAAGTCATCTTCGGTGATTCCTAATTTTTTCATTAAAGCGTCACCGTTATAACTTCCCCATAACTGTAACTTCATTTTTTCAAAGTCTTGTCTTCTGATATTATTGGTTAGCTGCATTCCCAACCAATTACTACGAAGTTTTGCCATTCCTTCTTCAGCTTTGAGTTGGTAAAGTTCTTGCCCAGCGTGGAAAATTGGTACTGGGCTGCCACCGATAACTTCTCTTACGAAGGAACAAGGAAGGAAGTAAAATAAGTTTTTGACATCTATATAAAGTTGATTTGCTCCTTTCCGAAGTAAATCTTTTGATTCTTGAGGAGAAAAGCTTAATTGACGCAATTTTTCCGCAAAGCAAGCTCCGGCAGATGTAGCTAATTTGGTATATTCCGGTTCAAAGGTGACTCTTTCTTCATTCCAGACAAAGTAATCTGATTTACTAAATACTCGATAAAGCTCCCGTTCGACTAGTTCTAAATTACAAGTTTTTCCAGATAAAATTAACCAGTCTACTTGTTCTTTCTTAACTTTATCTTCGTCTTTCTCTATAAAATTTATTTCGCTGACAAACTTTGATTTAAAAGCATTTTCAATTAACCCAGAAGCGATACCGATTGCTTCTTGAATTACTGGGGAAGCTGCTTTCTCAAATTGCTCTTGGGTTAAAGTAACGCTAATTTTTTCAACTAACTCTGTGGGTAATTGAATATCGTTTTGGTAAAGTAATTCCGAGATTTGCTGTCCATCCAAAACGAATATCGCTTCTTGATTATCATTTCCAGAAAAACGCTTTTGTCCCAAAGCTAATTTCGCGTTTTCAGCATGTTCCCAAAGGTCGTAAAATGTTTGAGAGCGGGATGAACGATTTTTCCAACGGGTAGGTAAAACTTTTTCAGCGTCGTTTAATGCTTCCTTGTAAGTATCGCCTTCGCGAATTTCTTTATCAACACAAGCTAACAGCGAACCTTTCCGATATTTACCGTTATCTAAAAAGCGTTCGTTTAATTCTTCCGGCTGTACTTTCAAGACATCCCTAGGTAAAATATCATCACTTACAGCACTCAATAAACAATCCGCGATCGCAGTTTTTAACAACAAGAATAATCGCAGCGAAATTAATTCCCCACCCAACTGCAAATGACCCGAAGAACCCAACAGTTTTGGTGTAAGTTTATAATAGCGTCCCCCATCACCTCTATCTTCGGTAGGTTCAAAAGGATCGAGTTCCTCCAACGTCAGTCGAATTAATGCTAAATCTGTAGTTCCCCCACCAATATCCAACACTAAAACATTTTGCCACCATTTATTCCCATCGTGACGACAGCGACTTTTAAAAGATTCAATTCCTAAGTTTAAATCACCACCAAATTCTTGCCATAAAAAGAAGATAGCAGCAGAAACCGCTTCATCATAAGCCATTTGTACATCTTCGATACCCAGCTTCTTAACCAAACTTTCGATTTCCCGACGGATAAATGGGGAAGCAATTGTCGGATATGTCAAAACAGCACGATAAAAATCACCATCGCTGCATTTTCCGGGATACCGCTGACGATATTTCTGGGTTAATTCAATCAACTGAGCGTAAGCAGCTTGTAAAAGTTGATTAACCGCAATAGTATCTTCCTTACCATCCAAACTTATATCAAAACTGCGCTCTTGACCAAAATAACGCTTCGGAGAATGCAAAAATCTACCGTCAATATCTTCCCCTTGCTTAATCGCATCCAACCGATGCTGATAAGCTTGCTCTCCCAACATCACTTTTACCTTTGCTGGATCTTGAGTTGGTAAAGAAGGTTCTAAATTAACCACCTCCAACTCCGACGGAATTTCATTTAACCGTCTATCCTTATCCAACTCCACCGGTAACAAACTTTGCCATTCCAAAGCCGGAACCCGAAAAACCTGATGATAAATTTGATTTAATCTTTTACTAGCAGCCCGACGGAACCAACCCAAACGCTTACTCAGACAGATTTCTATTTCGCGAATTGCCTCTAAAAGCTGTTCTCCCCGTAAAAGCTGTAAATTCGCTGGATTAAAATCTTGCAAGTTTTTACTGAGATGAGCAAATAACTTTTGCCACTCAGCATCCCAGACATCGCGACCAATACCCGGAACTTCATCCACCGGGCGTTGCGTTAACCAAAAAGCCAACTGCTCGCTTAACTTTTCCTCTTGTTCGCTGGGTAAAGTATGGGGAGTGACAATAACTTTGGGATCGTAAAGCGTCACCGTAGAATTAGAAGTACCAAAATCAATTGCAAACCAACCGGGATAGGTTATATCAGATTTTTCTGATTTCCCCGAACTAACCGATAAAGAGTGATTTAGGATAGGAGTTTCGCCGATCATATCTTGATTAGTAATTTTTTCAGTAAGTTCCGGATTTCTCCAACGAGCATTTTCTTCAGCAAAAGTCCAAATATTGCAATCAGCAGCGGCAGTTTTTTTCACAGATAAAATTGCTTTACCCGCATCATCAGCATCAAAATACTCAGCAGTTACCCGCAAAGTCAAATTTAAGCCCTTCGGTAAAGGTGGATTCCAAATACAATCATTCTGTTTTAACCGCTGCGGAGAAGTAAGTCTAAGTAATCGATCGGTACTAAAACTGACACTTTTATAAGCAGATTCTATTTGTTCAGCTAATGGCGATCGCTGTCCCAAAACCTTAATTTCAATCGAAGAAATAAACGGAGAATTAGGACTATCAACCGGTTTTATCTCCACAACCGGCAATAATAAAAGTAAAGGGTCAGTTTCTTTAGTACGTAATTGATAACGACTAAAAAGTTCTATTTTTACAGGCATTTTTTAAATTAGGAGTTAGTTGTTAGTTGTTAGTCGTTAGTTGCTATGAATTAAGAATCACTAATGATTAATCATTAATCAAGAATCAAGAATCATTAAAAAATCCGTGAAATCCGCGTCATCCATTTAATCCGTGTTCCTATTCCGGATAAGAAATAACAGTAATCCGCTTCATAGTATCCAACCAAGCTGGAGTCGAAGCAGAAGTAGTTTCCTCAGCAGAAGCAATATATCTCAACAACGGTTCGTGTTTCGATTTCAATAATTCCTGTAAACTATCAACTATCTCCTTCAAAGCCATTGAAAAAGAACCTTTAACTTGTTTCGTCAACTCGCTGACGTATTGAATTAAATGTAATCCCGCACTCGCAGTAATTTCATCCCGCAATCTTAACACTGCAATTTGATGGTTAAATGGTCTTGGTGGTACGGAAAATTGTTTGTCGGGACTCCAATCGAATATTTGTCCTTTTTGATGTTGTTCGTCTTTTCTTGCTAAAGGAAATAAACTATCGGCATTAATAGGTACAGTACTATTAGCTAATCCGCTGTGTTGAATGATTAAGTTTTGCCATTTATTAGTCGGATCGATAGCTCTTAACAGATATCTATATAAACGAGTTTCTCTCTTGCCAAATTTCTCCTGAATCCGCACCTCCATTTGCGGTTGGATAATTTCTTTAATTTTATTCCGCTCTAACTGTACTTCTGCCGATAATTTGTTAAATAAATCTTTCACCGTTTCCGCAGTTCTTTCGTGAGCGAATGACTGCATTTCGTTAACTGTCTTGACGAAGGAATTATAAAAATCATCGCTTTGGGTGGGAATTGCGTCTTCTTCTTCGTCTTCTTCAAAAATGCTTTCACTTTTAGTAAACGTAATTGTCCCGTTTTTAGTTCTGTCAAACAATAAAGTCCACTCGCTCCACTCAAAAAAGATTTTGTTGGTTAACTCATCTTTGACAACATCACTCAAAGTTAACCCAGTACGATTTTTTAACATCGGCTGTTTTTCTAAATCTTCCTGAAATTGCCGATATGTAGTGACTAAATTCTCAATTTTCTCTCTTAACTCCAAAAAAGCAGGATTCTCCACCACCGGAATATAAGCCGGAATCTGTTCCAGTACAGCTTTTAAATTATTTTGCTCCTTCATTACAGTTTCCGCAGACCTTTGCGTATCTTCCAAAAGCTGCTTCATTCCATGCTGCCCCACATGGTCTTTGAGTAAAGAACGCAACCGACTTATGCCACCATCTTCAGCATAATCACTAAGCTGTTTGTGTAAACTACTTGACTGTGGTAGCATCTCCCCCAACTTTCGCCATTTTTCCCGTAGCTGAATTTCCTCGGTTTGATTCGGCTTTTCTAAATCCGGTAAAAACTCTGGAGAACAAACTTGTATCAAGGAAGAATATTCTGCTTGCTTCGTTAATCCATAAAGCTGCGACAATAAAACAATATTTTTCTTCTCAGTCGTCAAATTACTTGCACTAGCAAGAGTTAAATGCAGAATTCTCAACTTTTCTAAAACAGCTTCTTCCGATAATAAAGGTTCATCCAAAACCTCATCCATCGTCAAAATATCGCGACTTGTCAAAGGAAGCTGATTAAACCTTCCCATACCAACAATAATCCTATCCCTTAAATCTTGCCCCTTATCCCGTTCCAACATACTGCGAATTTTCGCTGCTGTAACTCCACCCGGATACCTACCGTTGAGCAACAGTAAAATTGTTTGTACCTCAGTCAACTCCCTTAACGACAAAAAGGTATCTCTAATACCAGAATCAGCCGCACCCAAACCGGGAAAATCTAACAATACAAACTCATTTGTTCCCTGTAAACCCGATAAATCCCATATCTGTTTTGCTACTTCAACCGTGATATCTATCCGTCGAATCAACGAGAAACTATTGTGTAAATCCCTGGCTGAAGGCTGCGCGAAAGTTTCCCAACGCTTCGGAGATTGGGGTAAATCGCGAAACTTCAACTCCAAAATATTCATTGGGGGTTCAGATAATCTCAAACCCTTATTCGCTGTGAAATGGTCAATTTCGTAACTTCTACCGCAGATATCTTTCCCGTAAGCGCTATAGGTGCGAACGAATACCACCACTTCCCGCAAAAGCGCCCGTAATTCCAAACTTTGGGTTTGATTCCAAGCTTGCTCGCACCAAGTTAAAATCCCGTTAGTATCGACAAAACTAGTAGGATACAAACTTTTTAAAGTTGCTAAAGGTGCTGCGGGTACTTCCGCTAACTTTGCTCTACCTTCCACCACCTTGAGCATAAAACCCAAACATTCTTTTACTCCTTCATGGGAAAGATACTCAACCCTAAACTTACTAACCCTTGTCGTTTGTAACTGCTGTTGCTGCACCAAATGAATCGCAGTTACATTACCCGTTGAAGGAGTTTCGCTTACTGGTAAAGCATCCGCAAAACCAATTAAACTACCAATCAACAGAGTTTTACCGCTACTAAATTCTCCCATCACGCCAATTTTGACGGGAGAAGAAGCCAATTCGACAGTAGAGCGAGCAGACTGTACCAAACGCTGAATGTTTTCATGGATACTTGCCGGTACCCAATCCTCTTGAGGTGGAGGATTCTCCGAAACCAACTCCAAACTTTGAAGTACCGATTCCGCATACTCCTTATAGCGGCGTAATTTCTCTACTGCTATATCACTTTTCATACTTGCTCCCGATTCACGCAGAGATTATTTTTCCACTTAAATTTTGGTAGATGACAGCGATACTGAGGTTTAGTTAATTAGTTAACTATAAATTGATAATTTTGAACAATTACCATGAATTTCAATGAGAAACCGCATTCATTACAGCTTGTTGACTTTAAAAATTAAATTAACGTTTCAAATAAATTAATACCACTATTTGGTACTCAAATATAAGAACAATAAGTTTTTGTTCGATTTTAACAATATATATTTAATTTATTTTTAAGTCAGGATTTATTCATTAATTAATTTAATCATTTTAGCTGCGGTTTCATCTGGTTCCGTACCTAATAATATATTTTTATACACAGTTATTAATGTAGGCAAATAGAATAATTTTGACATTATAGACTTAGTTAGGATTGACGATAAGAATAGGTACTAAAGCGCAAATGTTATCACTATTTACACTAAATTAGCTGCCAATTTGGCAAAAATTAATTTACAAAAATCATTTAGTCTAGGTTGGGTTAGACACACCAAGCAATTTGTGATTAATCACGAATCTGAAAGCGTCGTAACCCAACGTCAATTTGTATATAAAAAGCAAAAAGACGCAGCATTACTACGTCAATACATTTAAAAATACAAAAAATCAATTAAGATTAAGCAGCAGTTTTGTTCTTCTGTTTTCTCTTGATTGCAACTCCCATTCCCCCAGCAACTACAGTTCCCAAAATAGTAATAGGTTCTGGTGCAGGTTTAGTATTGTATTTAGCGAACATTACTTTCGAGTTCGAGGGGTTAAGAAGGTTAAAAGTTGGTTCAAGCGATGCCACACTATTCAAACAAAATGGAAGAGTTAAACTTGTCTTGCTAGGGTTGTAAGTACAAGTTAAATTGTTAGACATCCATTCACCCTGACTATTGAGTTGCCCATAGAAAATTTGTAACTCATCTGCATCGTTAATGTCGTTACGCAAACCCCCACTAATAAAATAATTTTTTGGGGTAAGAAGATTTCCATCTGCTACCTGATTACTTAAATCACTATTTAACTCAGCTACAACAGCATCTGTAGCCTGTTGAATTGGTGGATTTGCTACATTTGGTCGTACATTGGCAGACAAAGTTGGTGGTGTCCATACAGGAGCAAAAGGATTCCCAAAAACATCTGCAAAAGTACCGTAGGTAAAATCTACATCATACTTTTGTCCATAAACATTTAAATCATTTATCCCGGTAGCTACTCCATTAGAAGAGGTAACTGAGACAGCATTTGCTCTACTTGCTGCGAACATACCCGAAAGCATTAACAATATGAAACTTGTACTAGCTGTCAATAAGTTAACTAGTCTCTTATTTAGCATTATGTATACCAAAAATTACTGTAATAATCTCAAGATAGTTTTTTGGTAGAAATTCCCCCGCCCTATTCAGAGCATATATACGCCTAGACTTATTCTCATACGATGGAAATAGGAGTTATATTTATTACGATATAGATACGTCAACTAAATGCAGAGAAAACTATATACCTCTATTAGCACTTTATATTAACTTCATAAAATTGTTGCATCGCTTTACGTTAAATTCACATCCAATTTAGTAGGTTGGATTAAATGTGCGGGGGTTGCTGAATTGAACTATGAATGCATTTCATAATGACGCGATCGCGTTATTTCGCCTAAGCCCTGAATTATTTTGCGATCGCTTTCAAGATGATATTGGGTTTCTCTGGTTCAACCCAAGCTACGAATAGCAATACATATAACCGGATATCTTCAAGACACCCGGTTTAGAGATTTTGAATTTAAAGATAAATGCACTTCCTTGCTTGTGTCAGAGTAATTTCACAAGAATAATTAGGCTCTACTTTTGTTTTAAACAGAGAATAGTTTTGTATTTGTATTTAGCAGTAGAAGCAACCCCAAAAGCACCAAATGCCAGTAAACCCATTATTGAAGCAGGTTCTGGAATAGAAGTTGTTGGAGGAGTCAGAATAATTTCAGCTTTGATTTTCTTGTCGATTGCACTACCGAAATCTGCAAATGTACTGGCTTCAACAACAAAACCAGGATTGCCATCACCGTTTACACCTCCTATAACATTGTTTTCATAGAAAGCTTTCACCGAAGAACTACCACCAATAACGATACCGTTGATTGCATCAATACTGCTGTTCAAAGCATTATCACGTGCATTAGCTGTATTAAGAGCGCTACCCCTTCCATCACCAGATACATCTATAACTTGACGCTCTCCATCAAACTTGTTAGTGCTAAATAAAGGTGTTGCGAAGTCAATCGCAGAGCCAGGAGAAGTACTGCCACCAAAAGGACGATTAGCTCCATTAATTGCATTCGCAAAATTCTGTGAGGCTTCAACGCTATCAATCAGAGTCCAGCCTACAACTTCCTGTTGAAGAGTAGAACTAGACCAGTAAATATAATTAACTGCTATTTTTCCCTTTTCACCTTTAGAAATAAAATTATTGAAAAGAGAAGCATTCGAGAAAACGCCTACATAGCCTTGTTTTTGTAGATTAAATTCGTTGTCATTAATACTCCCCGATACATCTACAAGTAAAGATAATTCTATATCTACAGAAGTTAAACTTGCTGCATTTGCGCTCGCACAAATAGCTAATGTTCCTAAACCAGTAGATATAGTTAATAATGTGGTTTTGAAAAGATTGGAAAAGTTCATAGGTCATTCAACTATTGTATTTTGTAACGACTCAAACAAATTTCATGAGCAATTTTTTTGATTTAATAGAATTAGTAAATTCTTTTTAATCAATCTAATAACTGCTATTAGTAATAAACCAGTTAAACGAAAATTAGAGTTGTATTTCAATCAAGCTAAAAGCTGCTTAAACATTACATGTCTAAGCATAAAAAGGTATAAAAGCTAAAATTATGAAAGTAAATTCAAATATAGTTTTTAGCCAAATCAAGTCTTTATTTCTTGGTAAACCCAATCAATACACACATAGATTAGGGGGTAGAGCATTCAAATTAAATCTATGTTTTTCCCTTACTAATAAGGCTAACTAACAACACTAGTATTTCTGCTAGTTCATTTATTTAAATTACTATATAAGCTTTTCTCTGGCTAGAGTTTATACTGAAATTCACACAAAAATTACAATGCAATATAGACTCAATAATTTCTGTAATCCTTATTAAACAGCTATTAATCGTTTTTTTAAATTAGAATCATCAACAAAGAATCATAAAGCACATTTGTTTATTCATACTTATAATTACTGAATACAAAAGAGGAATTTGGGTTTCTCTTCGTTCAACCCAACCTATGAATTAGTGAAAATATTACACAGATAAAGAGTTATTAGCAAAAACCGGACATCTTCTAGACATCCGGCTCCTAAATTCCAACTCAATTTTATCTACGGAAAACCAATTACCGATTACCAATTACCCATTACCTAAAATCAATGATGATGATGTCCACCATTTTTATGAGCACAACCTTGTAAATCCGTACTCATCAACTTTTGACTGACTTCCTGTAAAGCCTCATCTTTAGGTGTTAAGCCAATCCAATTTTCGATAACCTGGGTATCGAAACCGATTTCACCGCGATAACCAACTTGAATTAAAGGACGACGAATAAGTAACGGTTCCTCTAACATCAAATTTAAAGCAGTTTCGGCATCAATTTGTTCGGGATTAATTTCACCAGATTTGATTCTAGGTGAGGAGCGGTTAAACCAATCCGCTACGGGACGATTGTTGAAAAACCAGCGCAAACGTTCTTTAGTCCATTTTTCTTCTAAAATATTATGCGCTTCAACTTGATGTCCGGCTGCTGTTAATAGAGTTTTTTGTTTAGTGTTATTTCTACAGCCAGTTTTTTCGTAAAATATTACCTTTGCCATAATAATCTCCTAGTTAGTTGTTAGTTATTAGTTGTTAGTAGCTAGTTGTTAGAAACTATCAAATATCAACTATCGACTATCAAATAACAACTATCATTAATAATCAAAAGTTTTTTGCAGTATGATTTACTGTGTCAAATTCAAAACGTTCTTTTGACCGAGTTTCTCCGTATAAATTAAAAGTTACGGTAGGTTCTTCCATTGCTTCGACGCTATGAATTGCACCGGGCGCAAAACTAACAATATCCCCAGGATTTAAAATAATTTCTCCTGCGGTTTCAATTTTATTTGGATGTTCTGCGGTAGGATTTCGCTTCCAAATTGTATTTTTTTCTTGTCCTTTTAAGACTGCGACAATTCCCCAAATTCCGTGATTATGAATATTGGATTGCGTTCCTTTTGTGAAGGTTACAGTTTGGACTGTAAAAGGAAAACCCAACTCATCATATAAAAGTTTAACAGATGTTCCGGTGTTAGTATCGGGTTCGGGATGTTGAATTTTTATCCAGTAGGAATTAACCAGCAATTTTCTTACTAGTTGCCGAATTTCTGCTAGATAATTGTTCTCATCTAATTGTTTTTTGAGAATATCTTCTAGTTCGGTAAGAAAGCGATAAAGACGATAATTCTCAGTAATTAAATCCCATGCTCTCGCAGATTTACAAGCTTGATATTCACCATCTTCGGTTACAAGCCAGTCTTTTCCGTCCATAATACAATTTTAGATTTTGCAGAAAGTTGGGGGGAAGATATTATTCCACCAAACTGAGCCGCACATAAAGGTGAACGGGTGTAGATTTTCGAGGCAGTTTGCGGTGAGTTAGTGTGGTCAGCCAGTCCGTTGCGGAGGTTCCCAAGTCACTGCGTTGCGCGGGTTTCCCGCGTTGTAGCAAGTGACGCTCCGTTATAGGAACTGGCGTGGTTTCCCCCATGTAAGCCGGAGGCTTTCTCGCAGAGTACAACTAACGAACCCAAAGGGTGTAGATGAACTTCGGGCAAAACTGCCGTTTCCCCTAAACGCATCCTCGACCATTAACAGGATTTTGGATTAAATCTAAAATCTGGTGCAGGAAAGTTACCAAATTTCCGTTAAATCCAAAATCCAATTAGAAAATTATTTGTCCTTTTCTGACATTAGGGAGATCCAAAAAATCAAATATCCAGCTTTATCAAATACATTTCGGAGAAACAATTAAGTGATGGGGACTCCGCCTTTGGGACGGAACCCAAAGCTGGGTGTTTTATTACTTGAAAGTGCCTAGTGTTGAAATATCAGCTAATACCCCTGCGGTAAAGACATTTGCTGGGTCTATATTTTTGACTTTATCGGATATTTCTTGGGCTTTTTCTGCTTTTCCTTGTGCAGCAAGAATTATTCCTGTGGCAGAATAAGCATTTACATATGTTTGGATAATTTGTTCTGCTTGACGCTTAATCAATATTGGCTTTTGGTCTTCCCAAGCATCGGGTAATTTTGCCTCTTGTTTAGCTTTCTCTTGAACTTTCTCTGCTGTTTCTAAAGCCATTTGATATTTTTGCTTGTAAAAGAAATACCTATAGGCTGCTATGAGAACATCTAGTTCTTTATCAGTTTTACTTAGAGCTTGATTGATGTATTTTTCGCATTCTGAAGTATTTTCAGAATTGTCCGCTGCTGATTTCAATAACTCCTGAATATCATCGGGTACATCGTACCAAGAAAATTGTTCAAATTCTGGCATAGTTTTAATTTTGTTTAATGAAGTGAATAAGAGAATCAGAAGATTTTAGATTAAATATGAAATCCAGTGAAGAGATTAGTCATCGTCTTCCTCTGGCGGGCGTGTCAACACATCAAATAAGATGCCCGCGCCAAAGTCATTCTTGTCGTCTATCTCTTTGACTTTATTACATATCTCTTTGGCTTCTTCTTCCTTTCCTAATATAGCTAAAATTAACCCTGTGGCGGCATAAGAATTTAAATATAGTCGGATAATTTCTTCTTCTTTTCGTTTAATTAATACTGGTTTTAGTTGTTCCCAATTATCTGGTAATTTTTCGGTTTCTTTAACTTTATTCTGAACTTTCTCGGCTGTTTCCAGCGCCATTTTATATTTCTGTTTGTAATAAAAATATCTATAAGCTGAGATTAAAACATCTATATTATTATCTGTTTTAGCTAAAGCTTGATTAATATATTTTTCTGACTCGGAGGTATTTTCCCAATTATCAGCGGCTAATACTAATAGTTGCTTGACATCTTCAGGTACCTCGTACCAAGAGAATTGTTCTGTGTTTTGCATGGTTTTTGTGTGGTAATGAGAAGAGGGGGTAGAAGGGGAGATGGGAAGAGAGTTAGGAATTATTTGTAGTGGGAGCATCTTGCTCCCTGGTTATTACCAATTCGCAATGCCCCATGCCCCATGCCCTATTCCCAATTCCCAATTCTTTAAAATCTAGTAAGAATATAAAGCAGAGTAAAAAGTACAATCCAGATGATATCTACAAAGTGCCAGTAGATTTCTGCCATCTCGATTCCGGTGTGTTTGTGCTCGTTGTAGTGTCCGGCCCTACGAGAGCGCCACAGTACACCTAAAATTAATAAGACTCCGATGAATACGTGTAAGCCGTGGAATCCTGTCATTAGGTAAAAACAGTTAGAGAATAAGTTAGTACTTAGTCCATATCCTAAAGTCAGATATTCATAAACTTGACCGAGTAAGAAAATTATTCCCATGATTGCGGTAAGTTTGTACCATTTCCGCATTCCTTTGACATCGTTCTTTTTAATTGCGGAATCGCCGAAGTGAATAACGAAACTGCTCGACACTAGAATGATGGTGTTGATTGCTGGTAGCAATAACTCTACTTCTGTTCCTTCAGGTGGCCACGTTGCAGTGGTTCCTCGATAGAACAAATAGGTAGCAAAGAATCCGCCAAACATTAAGGATTCCGAGATTAGGAAAGTTATTAATCCTACAACTCGTAAATCGGCATGTTCTTCGTGATGCGCTGGTGTATTTTCTGTCGCGATCGCCATTTTGTATCCCCCATTTAATTCTCTTTGTGGCGGTAGTTTTAGGGTAGCCTTTCAGCCTCCAGGCTGAGAATGCATTCTTCGAGGCTCTGCCTCTATAAAGTGGAGGCAGAGCCTCCAGAAAAGTATTACAAGGCTGAGCCTTATAACAAGATTTTTTAAGCCGCAGCTTCTGCTTCCGTAGAGTTTGTCAAAGTTTCGCTTTCTGTTACCATACCGTAATCGTAAGGGCCGTGAGTAACAACTGGCAACTCTTCCCAGTTCTCAATTGCTGGTGGAGAAGCGGTTGTCCATTCTAATGTCAAAGCATTCCAAGGATTATCACCGGCTTTTGCTCCAGAATTCCAACTCCAAATAACATTTATAGTGAAAGGAATTACCGATACTGCTAATAAGTAAGCGCCATAGGTACAAAGCTGATTGATAGCTTCAAACTGTGGATCGTACATGGCAACTCGACGAGGCATTCCTTGTAAACCCAGTTCGTGCATGGGTAAGAATGTCAAATTGGTGCCGATGAAGGTGAGGACAAAATGAATTTTACCCAAGCTTTCATTCATCATCCTTCCCGTCATTTTAGGGAACCAGTGGTAAATCGCAGCGTAAATACCAAATACAGAACCACCAAATAACACGTAGTGGAAGTGAGCAACGACATAATAGGTATCGTGAACGTGTCCGTCGAATGGTGCTGTACCCAAGGTAACGCCACCAATCCCACCTAAAACGAACATCATTAACAAGCCGATAGCAAACAGCATCGCGCTTGTATAGCGGATTTTACCTTGCCACAGAGTTGCCACCCAGCTAAATATTTTAATTCCAGTGGGAACTGCAACGATAAGGGTAGAGATGGTAAAAAACATCCGCATCCAACCAGGGGTACCACTAGTAAACATGTGGTGAACCCATACAAACAAACCTACAACGCAAATCGCCAAACTAGAATAAGCAATTGCTTTATATCCAAAGATTGGTTTGCGCGCATGAACTGGAATCACCTCGGACAAAATACCGAAGATGGGCAGAATCATTAAATAAACTGCTGGATGAGAGTAAAACCAGAATAAATGCTGGTAGATAACTACATTACCGCCTGCATCTGGCTTAAAGAAGGAAGTACCGAAATTAATATCAAATAACAGTAAGACTAAGCCAGCAGCTAGTACTGGTGTAGAAACAAGCGCCAATAATGAAGTAGCTAAAATTGCCCAGCAGAACAAGGGTAATTCATCCCACTTCATAGAAGGAACTTTCATCTTCCAAATGGTAACAACAAAGTTCAACGAACCCAAAATAGAGGAAGTACCAACTAAAACAATGGCTAGAATCCACATACTCTGAGCGGTATTTGCCGTCACCAAGCTTAAGGGTGGGTAGGCTGTCCATCCCGACTGAGAACCACCGAAGAAGAAACTACCCATAACTAAAGCTCCAGCAGGCGGGTTTAACCAGAAGGCTACGGCATTTAGTTTAGGAAAAGCCATATCCCTAGCACCAACCATCAGCGGTATCAAGTAGTTGCCGAAGCCACCAATTGCACTAGGAACAATCCAGAGAAAAATCATGATTGTTCCGTGATTAGTCAGAAAAGCATTATACAGGTTGGGATCTAGTACATCTGCATCCGGTGTAGCTAATTCAGCGCGCATGGCAACAGCCATCAATCCACCGACAAGATAAAAAATAAATGATGTTACTAGGTATTGAATACCAATTACCTTGTGGTCTACATTAAACGTAAAATAGTCGTACCATTTCCATGCTTCAGGATGAGCATGAGCTGTGGGTGAAGTATTTTGTGGATGTTCTAATTGCGTCATTCGATTTTAGATTTACGATTTTGGATTTTTTTGAGCAGAGGGGAGAGAGGGAAAATAGAGGGTAGAAATGGAAACAACTTATAATTATCTTTATTCCTCGGTATTTTCCAATGCCTAATGCCCTATTCCCAATGCCTGATTAATTTACTGTTGAATCTGAGCTAAAGTTGCTGAGTTAATATTCATATCCGCATCGTAAGCAGCTAGATATTCGGATGGCGATAATTCTGCGGGATTAACTGCTACAGTTTCGGAAGAATCTTGTTGGGCAATCCGGTTTTCTTGCAACCAGCTTTCGTATTCTTCAGGAGTGTGAACAATAACTCGGGTTCTCATGGAGCCGTGGTAGCCACCGCACAATTCGGTACAAACTACAGGATAATCTCCGGGTTTAGTAGCAACAAATCTCAATTCGGTATTCATTCCAGGAATTGCATCTTGCTTCAAGCGGAATTGCGGTACCCAAAATGAGTGGATTACGTCTGTTGCTGCAATGTTCAACTGTACGTCAGCACCAACTGGTATATGCAATTCACCAGATGTAACGTTATCTTCGGGATATTGGAATATCCAAGCAAACTGCATTCCAGTAACATCTACAGTTACGTCTGCTGGTTTATTTTGCTGTGCAGGTGAACCTTTAATCCCGACTTTTTTATCGGCTAAAGGTGCTGCTTCTGATGAAACGATCGGAGCTTCGCTAATTGTGGCTGCAATTGCACTTCCAGAATTGGAATTATTTTGAGCCTCGACTGTTGCAGGAGCATTCGTCGGAAATCCTCCCATCTGCTTGTAAACATCTACGCTGTAAATACCTAAAGCAAAAACTATTATTGTAGGAATTGCAGTCCAAAATATTTCTAACGGGACATTTCCTTCAATTGGTGGTCCGTCTGTCTCGTCATCTTTAGGCTTGCGAAATTTAATCGCGAAATATAAGATAGTCCCTTCTACTACCAAGAACAAAGCAATAGCGATCGCGAACATCACATTAAAGAATCCGTCTACTAAGGGTGCCTGTTCGGATGCTTGTAGTGGTAATAGATTATGAGTCTGGCTAGCCCACAAACCTATAAGCGTAACCAAAGCCCCAGCGACTAAGGTTATTAATGAAGCAGGAATTTGTTGCATAGCAATTTTTGGTATAAAACTTCATGTAATGCAGTGTTGAATGCGGTTGTGTGAGATTTTACTATTCACGAATTACATTCATTCACCTATTGAATCTTAAAACAACAGCTTATGCGGTAAGATTTGCTTCATATATTTATGTAGACAGGTTTAACTTAATTTTGCCAAATGTATTGATAAGAGGATGCTTCAGTTTTAAGTTTATTTTGCTTCGCTATTAATATTTTTGGGAAACTTTAAAACTTATGCACTTTTGAGGTTTTATAACCGGGTTGGAAATGTATTGCTTAGTCAATCAATTTGCTTAGAGATACAGCAAAATACTTTTACAATACAAAAAAATCAGCATTCTGACATCAGTAATTTATGAATATACTAAATTATTAGATATATAGTAGACATAAATTATGCTTGATTTGAATGTTAAATGCTTATTGCATTATGAAATCAAGGAATGCTGTGAAATAAATTAAGTTAACGTCTACTTCCAGTTGATTTACATCTATTAACCTGAAACTATTTCATCATTATTTTCACAATAGCTCAATTAAACGAATCTAATTATGAATTTAAAATTAAGTTTACATTTGAGTCTTATTAGTCATCAAGAGTGATGATTAGCGAAAAATAGCGTTTATCATCTTATACTAATAAAAAAATGATTTTTGTTAATATAATACAGTTTAAAATTCATCGATTAGTTTATCGCGAACATATTGTTTACTAAGCAATTAAATCTTATCTATTTTTAGATTTTATTCTGAGGCTATATCTTTTGAATTTAGTACATATATTAGCTAACTGCATACAATCGCCCATCTATAAAATCAGCCTTTATAGCACTTTTTAACGTTGAGATTTATTGCACTAAATTCATAAATACTGATGTTTAAATCATTCCATTGTTAATCATTAAATAGTTTTTAAACCTCTATTTATAGGTTAAATTTCCCATCATTATACGGTGTAATAATTGTAATGGGCATTTTATCCTAACGTAATTCCAACCTTATTCACTCTTCCTTCGTTTTAATCTTAACTAGTAGCAAATACTTAACATTTTAGATATTCAAAAAAGTAAGATAATTATGAAAATTACGTGAAGAATATGTTAAGATAATAAATAGACGCAAATCAAAATAAAAATAAGATTTGATTTAAAAGATGATTTTTAGAGTCGTCATTCAAAAACAATTTAATTTTGCTGGCTACTTATATAGCAATTTTGCTCTTAAACCTATTGAAATAAGAGAAAAAATAGTTCTTAGCTCATTGCGAACAAAACTTTTTAATAACTTTATGAAAACTATAGATAACGGAGCGTTAAATACAGGCTCGGGTTAATACTTATAATTAACTTACTGTAATTAATCGGAAGTACATATATAGATGTGGGTCAGTAATTGCGATAAGTGAACCTTTTTCTTGTCGTAAAGTGTGGTGACAAAAATTTTGTAAGATACACATCTAGGTAGGACTTGAGCCAAACGTCGCAAGAAGTGAAGTGGCAATAAGCCTTATGCCTTATACAATTTCTAACAATAGTTGTGCTGGATGCGACAAATGTCGTTTTCAGTGTCCAACAGGTGCTATCAAAATCGATAACGGTGAATATTGGATTGACCCTCATTTGTGTAATAATTGCGAGGGTTATTACTCCGAGCCTCAATGTGCATCTGCTTGTCCAAGCAAATCTCCAATACCATTACAGGTAAAAAAAGGAAGGTGCAAAATTGATGATAGAGAATTAACTAGTTCGGATTTATTTTTCAATGGTAAAAGTAATCCATTTGCTTCGGGTATTCCCGTATGGGAAGCTTGTAATGTTTTATCTCAAAGGACATCTTTACCTTGGGAAATTGATGAAAATGACCAAGTACGTTACAGCAAACAGATAAATCAAGGAAAGGGTAAAATAGCTTTTCATATAAGCTCTGGTTCCCAAGAATGCGAATTAGCAACAGATTTAGAAGCAGTTGAAGCTCTTGATATTCGTGCTGCTTGCGTGCATTTAATTTTTGCAGCTTATGCGACTTTCTCTGAAAAAGCTTGGGAAGAAGAGTTTGTTATAGATGATAAGCAAATAGAGAAATATTTAGGATTAGAAAAGCGTAAAGACTTGAACAAAACCACCAAGCTAGCTTTGATGAAAAGTTTAGTTTTACAAGTTTGTTCCTTAATGGTTTCTATTGATTTACCCCAACAAGGGCGTATCAAACCGATTTCCTTAGAAAAAAGTCAGCTTTGGGATTTAGCAGGAATACAGCATCATTTTCAACACGATGAACTAGGATGTAAATATCTGGTTGGTTTGACATTTAGAGTCAAAGCTGGTGAATGGGCAAAGTATTTCTTGAATAAAGAAGCTTGTAAAGAGCGAACGGCTTTTTATCAGTATGGTAACTTGCCTAAATCTTTACTGACTACAGTTATGAGTATTTGGCAGCAGCATGAAGGCGCTGCAAGACTGATGATGTGGTTGATGTTCAAAGCAAAAATGGGTAAACAACAACGCATTACAATACCTACATTAATGCGGGTTGCATACGGCGATCGCAAAGTGGCAATTGCCTGTAGAAAAAGGGAAGAAAGAAAACGATTGCTGAGAACTTATGAAAGCGATTTAGAAACTTTGTCGCATCATGGAATGAAACCCATTTTCGATCCAGTTAGTTATCCAGAACCCATTCAACCATTATGGGCAAAGTTAACCGATATTCCTGAAGATCCAGACGAAGCAATAGAATTTTGGATAAAAGATGGCGACGAAGGAAGAAGGTTAACAGATGTAAGCCCTCGTGGAAAATGGAAAATGCTGATGAATGCCAGGATTTTAGCTTTTGAAATGGCACCACAGTGGGAGCAGCCAAATCTTGCAGCTAGAAAAAAACAGCAAAGAACTAGTAAAAAGAGACGAAATATAAAAACAGCAAGTGGTTTACTTGGCGAACAAATACGTTTAGCAAGGAAAAACTTGAGTATTTCTCAAAGGGAATTAGCAAGATTGATGGGAAAAAGCCAAAGCTGGATTCGGGACATAGAAAATGGTCGTCTAAATGCGAAAATAGAAGATCAGTTGATTTTACGTAAAGTTCTGAAAATAGCTTAGATATCTATATTTACTAGGGGAGTATCCTAATACCTATAACGGTATTGCTGTCGTTACAACGCTTACTTTATAGCTTTGATTACTGTAGACTCAGACTTTAATCTGAGAGCTTCAAAAATTAGATACTCCCTTTTTCTCAACCTCAAATGCCTAAAACAACTCAAATCAAGCGGGGGAGTCTACACTAATATTTACCTCCTCTACAAGTATAATTATCAAGGTTTAACTGATAATTGATACTTAATTCAATGAAAAATCTTCTCCTAAGCTTACTGAAAATTGGCGGAATTACTTTAGGCTCAATAATCGTCGCGGTAGTTATCTTTTATTTTTGGGCTAGCTCTAACGGTTATCCTCGTGAAAAGTATGATGAAATTGTGAGTTATCGCGCTCCTACAGCCGCTAGAAAAGATGAATTTACAGTAATTACTTACAATATTGGCTATCTTTCTGGCTTAACTAACAATAAAGCTGTTGATAGAGACAAAAAGCTGTTTGAGAACAATCTTAAAACTGTTGTTGATGCCCTAAAGCCACTAAATGCTGATTTTATCGGTTTGCAGGAAATAGATTTATATTCAAAACGTTCGTTTAAAGTCAATCAAGTTTTACAACTAGCCGAGGAGCTTGCTTTTAAACAAGCTGGAATAGCGATTAATTGGGATAAAACTTATGTTCCCTTCCCCTACTTTCCATTTTCGGCTCATTTTGGCAGAATTTTATCGGGACAAGCTGTATTAAGTCGCTATCCTATTGTCAACAACAAACGTATAGTATTGAGTAAAGTCGAAAGCAAACCTTTTTTCTACAACGCTCTTTATTTAGATAGAGTTGCACAGGTTAGCGAAATTAAAGTAAATAATCGCTCGCTTATTTTAATCAACGTGCATTTAGAAGCTTTTGACGCACCCACCCGCCGCAAACAAACCGAATATATTCAAAAACTGCTTTCGCAATACGTAGATAAATACCCGGTATTATTAGTGGGTGATTTTAATAGTACAGTTCCCCCCATACCCGAAAACCCAGAGCCAACCATTGATATTTTGTTAAAAACTGCTTCGATTAAATCGGCTTTACCACCGGAAGCATTGAATAATCCCGAAATTGCGACTTTTCCATCGGATAAACCCGAAGTCAAGTTAGATTATATTTTTTATACTCCTAAAAATATAGAAGTAATCGAATGGAGGATAGTTGATGAAGTTAAACAAGCTTCCGATCATTTACCCGTGATGGTGAAATTTAGGTTTAAGAATTAAAGAATTGGGCATAGATTTTAGTCAAGTGGCTCAAACTTACAGATAGATTCTGGCTTTACGGGGCAGCTTGGGTTTTTTATCAGTTTTTTCTCAAAGAACAGTTGAGTTAAATTAGTTAATTCAACAAGCAGTTTTGTATCTTTAAGCTGATTTAAACTGCTTACATATTTTATTTTTTAGATATATTTTATACCTATAGTATTATTTACGATATTTATATTATTTCAAAAATATTATTTCTGTAACTTAACTGCAATAGCTGTAAAAATTAAAGGTTAGTCATAAACACAGCCCGTGCAGACGGGCTTAGTAATTTTAGCCCCAGCCTTCAAGGCTGAGGGCGATTGAGCGCTAAAACCCTATGCCCAATCTTCAATTCCCCATGCCCAATCTCAACAAGTTATTAAATACCAAAGATTCAAAGTTAGCTTGGTTACTGCGGTTAAAACTATTAGGGCTGCAAACTGAGTTAAAAGAAGCTCTCAAAACAGAAGCTTCCGACTCAGGAAGCGATGCTTGTCGGGAACTTTTAAAAGAATTAGATATAATTTTAAGTTCTCAAAATCAAAGTAATCATCCAGAAAAAAAGACTTCATGGGAAGATATTTTAGAACCAGTCTCCAACCAGCTTGAGAACAAATCCCAATTACCCCAATCTCTTATCCAAGCAAATTTAATTCCAATTACGCAAACCTTACTTGCTCGTAAAGAACTATCGCCATACATCGGAGAATATCAGTTTTACGGCACCGATAATGCTCAACTATGGAACGAAATGCAACGGTTACTTTTACGTATACCTGAAAAACAAGCCGATAAATTGCGATCGCAAGTTTTTAAGCAATTAGTTACATTAGGTATCGCGGAAGATACAATTTCTCTACAACAGCTTCCATTTCCAACTTCCGAAGTTATCTACCCTGGTTTAAAAGGCAATATTCAAGCTTCCGGGTTGTGTTTTTCCAATAGTATTGATTTTGACGAGCGACTGCAAATTCAAAGAAACGGTACTGAACTCGATGTCCTTTCTGGGATTGTTTCTACTTGTCTCAAATTTATCGAACTTGACCCGCATTTACACCATGCTTTAAGAAGCGTTGATAGATTCGGCGTTCGCTCTTTAAGACTTGCAGATAAACCTAAGTACATCGCTGCACTAATAGAGCGCTTCAACAAAGTGAAAGTAACTTTTAATACTAGTAAAGTTATCAACCTACGTGCCAGACTGGACTTAGATGAAGCCATACATTCATTAACTTATTTACCATGTGTTGACCGCTTTTCGTGGTGGGGAAAACTGCAACAAGAAGCACGTCGGACTTTAGAAACAGCAGCACAGCAAGCGCGTCAAGCAGGTTGTCAAGTACAGATTCGTCCTCTATGGGGAACCTACGCCGATGTTTACCCCTTCTCAAAAGACGATTTACAAGTAGATGTAGGTGGTGTTGCTGGAGAAGTTTCGGCTTGTTTGCGAGTCTACGCCAAAATCAATGACGAAGAACTCCGGGGAAGAGTTCTATTTCACTCTTCATAAGATATTAGCAAGCAAAAAAAAACTGTGAGTCTATTGTGGTACGGGCAAGGATGCCCGTGCTTTTCTTTTTATAACGCTTTTCGGTTGGATGGAATGAACCTCACCCCCTTCCCCTCTCCGGCTCGCCAGGGACTGCAAGTCCCTGTCTAATAGCAAAAGTCCTATAAATAGGACTAAATATCATGTTTTATGTTGTGGATAATTTTTCAGTCGTCTTTAGACGGGGGTTTGCAACCCCTGGTGGAGTTGTGTGTACGCGGGGGTGTTTAAAGGAATGGACATTCTTCCTCGCCCACTATGATTTCATCGGAACTCTTATGGGATAGACATTCTTGCCAGTAAACTAAAAACAGCCTCAGTACTCACACTGAGAAAGATTACAATAACTTCAAATAATTCTACATAGTTATTGATAGAAGATTTGCTGTCAGTTTAACTACTTACAGAGGAAATCACTTATCACTGATATAGAGAAACAAATTTAATTACTTATTCGACTTTTACAGATAAAAACAGGATGCTAAATTTAAAGAAATTATCAATTCTATCTACTGGAACTTTAATTGCTGCACTCGGTACTTTCGGAAACTCTGCACAAGCAGCAAGCATGAAGGATGAATATATAACATTTAATAAAAATGTCGTAGTTGATTTTGATGAAAACGTTGGTGTTGGTAGTAATCCCTTAACAGGAGGACCGAAACTCGATCAACTTTGGGCTGATTATGGCTTAGAAATGGATTCGAGCGTGAAAGAATTATGGCTATACGACAGTAACTGTAAAGCTAAAGCCAATGGTAAACGCACAGGTGTATCCAAGAATGGATTTACTAATATTTGTACTGGCGACGATCCAGATTTAGCAACCGGGAAAGGTAAATATAGAGCTAAAAATGGTAACTTGATCAAATACGATTCTCCCGAGCAAAGTAAAGTCTTGATAATTCAGGAGAATAATGGCGCACCAGATGATTATGCAAATCGTAATAATCCCGGTACGATTTCATTCAATTTCACTGATGAAAAAGGTGTTGATTTTAATAATATAGGTTTACTTGATTTTGATGACCCGGGTCAACCAATCTTCAATTTTACATTTTTGGATAATACTACTCAACAGTTTCAGTTCGGAGTAGACGCTGATGAAAATGACCCAATGGTTACTTTATTAAGTAAAGATTGGAACGGTAATGCTCTCAAAGGCGATAATTCTTTAAGAGAATACAAATTTGATTTTTCACAAAATATTAAACAGCTTGAGGTAACTTTACCCGGAAGTGGAGCCGTGACATATTTAGATTACGAACGTACAATCAAGAGAAAAGTACCCGAACCAACTTCTATCTTGAGCTTAATCTTTGTAACTGTTGCAATTGCAAAAATCAAACGTAAACGCTCATCATAGAAAACTTTCAAAAATCAGCCTTGATTCATAACAAACCTTTTTAATAAAATCGCTTTTTTGAATCTCTCCATCTGCCCCTGATTAAGGGGCTTTTTATTTGATAAGGCAATCTCTACTCACTGATATCACTTAGAAAACATTATGCACAACTTTAACTATTCTGAAATACTTAGGTAAATCTATTTGTATCTACTTTAGTATTAGTAGTTAAACGTAGCAGCTTTACTTTAGCTTTGATTTAAATAGTTATAATTTTGAGCGATTGTTCATTCCTCTCTAACCTATTTACTAATTAAAACTCTTATAACTGATTAAGTACTAGATTAGTACACCCAATTAAGAGAAGGTTTTAAATAAATGACATTTAGTAAGTCCTCAACGATAAAAACTGTTAAAAATCCCGCTCAGGCATTAGAATCAACAACTGTAGAAAATGAAATTGAAGAAATTCAAAAACTGCAGAAAGAAATTTCAAAACTTCAGAAAGATACAAGAAATCTAAATACACAAATTCTGGAAGCAAAAAATAATGAAAACAACAAGGAGGGAAATAGACTTCTTCAAGAAAAAATATGTATAAAAAATGAGTTAAAGATTAAAGAGGAGAAGCTTAATAAGCTATTAATAGCTGATGACAGTTTTAATAAAAATACTCAATTGAAAAATGATTGCGGCGATAAAAGAGTATTAGAGCCTACTTCTATCTTAGATTTATCTCCTGTCAGTGGTTTTGTAAATTCTTCTCTAAAACGTGGGCGAATTAATAATTTGGTTTCTAAATTGGGCATTGGTGCATTATTAGCTACTGCTTTAACAGTTGGCGCAAATCCCGCTCAAGCTGGAATTTTTACAAATGAGACAACTGTGAATTTTGATGAACCTGATGTTGATGTTAGTCTTGAAGCTAAAGATAATCCATTATATGGAGGAAAGAAAATTAACAATGCTTGGGCTGATTATGGTTTAAAAATTAAATCCAGTGTTAATGAATTATGGCTATATGACAGTAGTACTAAAGGAGGTCGTGACGACGATTTATTAACTGGATATGGTCAATATGAACACAAAGGAAATACTATTGAATATAAATCTCCCGAACAAGGTAACGTCCTAATTATTCAGGAGCATGATGAAAGGTTTAAAAATGACATAAAAACACTTGAAAGCCAAATCAAAAACCTTAAAAAAGAAATTCAAAATACTAGCGATCAAGATATCCTTACACAAAAACAAAACCAGCTTGAGACTAAACAAGCAGAGCGTCAACAAAAAATTGAGGCTATTAAAAATGATTTAAATAACAATAAGAATACTTATGTAAAGAACAATGAGACTAAGAACTATGACCTAAGACCTGATGATAATGTCGGTGGCACCATAACATTCGATTTCACTGATGATGTTGGGGTTTTATTCGATAGCATTGGTTTATTAGACTTTGACGAGACAAAGCAACCAAAGTTCAATGCTTTTTTTGCGGATGGTACTAAAACTGGAAACTTTTGGTTGGGCAGTAATAAAGGTAACAAATATATAGATTCAGTAGATCTTTTGAGTACTAATTTGGATGGAACCAAAGAAGTAAAGGATGACAACTCACTCAGAGAATATAAATTTGATTTCAGCGATAAGAAAGTAACAAAATTTCAAATTAAATTACCTGGAAGTGGAGCAATCACCGGATTAAACTACTATCGAGAGGATACCCCAGATTTCGCAAGAAAAGTACCCGAACCAACTTCCATTTTAGGTTTAGCTGCTATGAGTGCCTTAGCTGCTTCTTCCTTAAAACGCAAGCGCAAGTCTTCAAATATCTAATTAATTCAATACAAATGATTTCTTTACTAAAAACCTTCTAGCAAAGCACTTCATTCTCCCTTTAACCAAGGGAGATTTTTTTATTTTGTAGGTTGGGTTACAATACTGCTCGGTTAAGAGGAGATCCTCCCTAACCCTCCTTAAAAAGGAGGGAACTAAGTCGTAGGTTGGGTTAGTAACCCAACACAACAATTCGTAAGTAATAAGTAGGTGGACAAAAATATTTATGTCATTGCTAGCGACGGCGAAGCAATGGCATGAAATCTGTGATTGCTTCGCGACACTGCGTTCCCCTCGCAATGACAAATTCTCGTTGCCTAAAAATTTAGATGTTGGGTTACGACACGATGAATAAATTAATCTTCCTGTCTAACCCAACCTACAAATTTAATTACCTAACAGCAGCAACTTCCTTACCTAAATCCTGAAACATCGGCGTGCTCAAATATCTTTCCCCAAAGGAAGGCTGAATCATGACAATCAAACGCCCCTTATTTTCTGGGCGCTTGCCGATTTCAATCGCCGCACATAAAGCTGCACCGGAAGATATTCCAGATAATATTCCTTCTTCTTTTGCTAAACGTCTTCCCATCGCCATCGCATCTTCATCGGTGACGGTAACTATTTCATCAATCAAATCCCTACGTAGAACATCTGGGATAAATCCGGCACCTATACCCTGAATTTTATGGGGTCCCGCTTGTCCACCGCCCAACACGGGGCTATTTTTAGGCTCTACTGCAACTACTTGAAAACTGGGTTTACGCTCTTTCATAACTTCGGCTATTCCGGTAATTGTTCCACCAGTACCGACACCAGCAATCAAAAAATCAACTTCCCCGTCGGTATCTTCCCAAATCTCTTCTGCGGTGGTTTCCCGATGAATTTGCGGATTTGCTGGATTTTGGAATTGCTGCAACATGTAAGCATTTTCTGTATTCGCCACAATTTCTTCTGCTTTAGAAATTGCTCCGCGCATTCCTCCTTGGGCTGGGGTTAACTCCAAACTTGCACCATAAGCTTTTAGCATGGCTCGTCTTTCTAAACTCATGCTTTCTGGCATGGTTAATATCAAACGATAGCCCAGGGCAGCAGCTACCATTGCCAATCCAATTCCCGTATTGCCGGATGTTGGCTCCACTAAAATACTTTTCCCTGGTTCAATTAATCCTTGTTCTTGTGCAGTTTTCACCATATTCGCAGCAATGCGGTCTTTTACTGAAGCTGCGGGGTTCATTCCTTCTAATTTCACCACTATTCTGGCAACGCATCCTGCTTCTTGAGGAATTTTATTTAGCTCTACTAACGGTGTTCTACCGATAAGTTGTGTAACGTCACTAGCAATTCGCATCTTTTTCTATCCTTTTTCAACTTATGAGTTGTTTCTTATTCTCTATAAAGAAAATTGTTTATCTTATACTTTTACTTTTTTTACAGGCGTAATATTAAGAATTTTAAAGCAAAATATCAATACTCTTAGGTTTGTATATCATCGCACCAAAACTATTTAAACAATTAGTCAAAAAAAATTAGTCAAAAAACTATTAAAAAACCTCTATAGCAATCCTACACGAGTTATCAACATTTGAAACAATATAAACATAGTTTACGAATTCTGAATTTTGAATTTTGAGGTTTTGTCTTTAATTCAATATTATTTAAAATTCAGTCAAAACTAATACATGTTTGCGCTTACAACCGCAAGGTAATTGCAAATATGCTTGATTACCAAGGGATTGTGCTTTTTTTTCATGGACTCATTTTATCAAAAGTGAGTACAAAAATAGTAGAACCCTACTTCGCGAGTACTAACACCCCTACCCGAAAATACTAGAACCCATACCCCTAAAAAAAAGTTAAAAACCTTATCAATCATAAATTATAGGCGTTTGAGTACAACCCTAATTAATTTAATTATTCCAAGAGTGACGACTTTGAGTCCTCAGTTGTTTGCTGACTGATATAACAGCTATAGGATTTACGCAGAGATTCCCCTCTACCCCCCCGTCTTTTCGGGGGGGCTTCTTAAAACCCTCTATATTTCTGACTCTGAGTAAATATTCTTTTTAAATAATCGCAACGCCGCGAATTTATTGACAAAACTATACAAAAACTATAGCTATATGCCATCTTTTCACTGGCTTCAGGTGATGTAAACAATAAAAGCCATGATGAATGTAAAGCTTGTTAATTTATTTACTGTTTGCTTAATTACTTTAGCGGTCATTTTCCCGAGTCTAGCAGTATTTGGTTTGGTATGGGACAAGCATTTAGAGTTTGTCGAAATGCAGCAGAATATTTCTGCCTACAGTCAAACTATCGATAACGATTGCTCTGCATCTTTTATAACAACTAGTTCACTTATAGATAATAGTTTTTCTAACTTATATACAAATCCTGATGAAACAAATCTAAATTTATCAGATAAATATCAAAGTTCTAATTTATGGCGATGGTTTTTTTTATTTGTACCATTCTGTATTGGAACTGTAATTTATTTTTACGATAGATATTTAGTTCATCGCGCTCATGTTTTTCAACAGCAAGTAGAAATGTTGGAAAAATTATGGCAGCAAAGTCTCGAACAGTAACAAACCAAAAAACACTATGCCTTCAGAAACACGTGAAAATCAATATTTTAGTTTGATTGAGCAATTGTTGAAATGTCCAAACGGAAAAGAGCCAGAACTGATAGAAGCCAATTCTGAATTAGTAGATGCCGATTTGATTAAATCTATGATGCAAGTAGCAACATCATTTGCTCATAACGGCAACGAAGATGGTGCAAAGTTTTTAATACATGTTGCAAAAGAATTATCCAAACAATTAGGATTTTACCCTGAAGTTACAAATAAGGAGTAATAATGCTATTGACGGCGAATGAGGCACAGCAAATTGCTTTAGAATTTATTCTTAACGAGTGGAATATTGCTGATAAATATAAAGACTGGTTTACAGTAATTGATTGTCGCCTCGTTGGTCAAAGTTGGTATATTGTCGAATTAGCTGTATCGGGTTTTCCAGATAGATGGTACCTTCAAGTTTACGATACCGCAGAATGCGACCCAAACTATACATTTATCTCTCCCATTCGCGGTTGTGAAGGATATACAGACCTTACTAGTTTACCTGAATTAATAGCAGAAGTTTTAGTTTGCGAGCGCAATACTCGATAAATATAATCAGTGGTGCCGAGTTAGCTAATTACTTAGAATGTATATTTTTAGTTAGCAATTATAATTTTTTATTATGGCGGTTTTTAGTTGATTTGAATACAGTCAAAACCTGATTATCTTTAAAAGAGATATCCCTCTCCTGTCTTTTTGATAAGGGAGGAGGGTGGGGTTCACTTTGTACTGTATTCAAATTATAACGCTGTATTTATTTCAATGAAGTTGCAAGTTTTCCAAGGTTTTCTTATTACGAGAAAGCCTTTTTTATATTTTGACTATACATTGGTATATATTTACCAGGACTTACGCAATTGTCATAATACTCTGCTGGTGCGTGACACTGAATAGATTGTTACTACGTTCACAGTTACTCAAAGTGTCACAGCACCCTACAAGAACAATGTGCCGGTTGCATAAGTCCTATTTACTATAAATTATAATTATTACTCATAAATAATAGCCAATTTAAATTAAATTTTCTACCAATATTAAATTCACTATGCCATGAAAATAGTTAAGTAATAAATAACAATAAAAGTGAATATTTAAAGCATAAGACATATTTTTATGATGAATAAATCATTCAATAGAAGCATTTAATATAACAATTAATATGCTATATTAATAATGCCTTAAATCTTAGCTAAATATATTGAAAAATGATTAGTGAAGACACTCTTGCTAAGGAATTTATTCGAGTCATCAACGAGTATTATCCCAAAGTAGGAGAGGTGCTTGATGGCTGTTACGTGAAAGTTGTCACAAATTATTGGGGAAGACCTCCTAAAAGCTTGCGACACGTGGTGATTTATTCCTCGGAGGAAACCATTTCTTATGTACAAACTCATAAGCAAAAGCTGACCGATGTCGCAGAAAACATGGGATTAGTTCAGGTTGTATTTCGCAATGCTTCGCGTTTATTGCGCGACCCAATGTCGAAAATCAAGCAATCTGACCCGCGTATGTGGTTGGATTTACAATGGGTTTCAAGATAGAAATACTGTCCAAATTGTAATCCGAAAAAACTAAGTTTTTGGCGAATAAATCAACTAGAGATTATATTT
The DNA here is from genome assembly GCF_000316665.1 of Rivularia sp. PCC 7116. Lineage (GTDB taxonomy): Bacteria > Cyanobacteriota > Cyanobacteriia > Cyanobacteriales > Nostocaceae > Rivularia. The sequence goes on from NC_019678.1 coordinate 8,267,209, forward strand.
TACGCGAACGAATTTGCTGAAGGTTGTACTGATTGACAGTAGAATATTTTAGGTATTAAATTGAAACGAAGGTGCTGGGAATAAAAGTTTTTAAGGTCATGGTAATAATAGATTATTCCTTGAAGGTTAATTATGTTTAATTATCGCTTCGTAATACCGAATCATTATCTCTCCAACTCGAAACCTTTTTCGTGATTAGTAGTATCTACCACTCTGGAAAAACAGAACACTAAAAGTTGCGATCGCCCAATAAACCTAACTTAGATTAGACACAGAGGGCTTATATTATGATGAATAAATCTTTCATTCATGCGGATGATTTGCCACCGAAAGAAGTAACGCAAGGTGACAAAATGTTGCTTCTAGAACTAGAAAGGACTACCGGTAAGTGTTTTTACGAAGCTTGTGACGGTATTACGCAAGCATTATTATCAAGCTGTTTTTGGTATTTAACTATTGATGCTGAATATTTGACATTAGTAATTCACACTCCGGAGATTGTGACTTACTGGCATATAGTCAGCAATATTGTACAGTTGGGGATGAAACTTGAACCCCTTGCGTCAAGCGCTAGAATCCGCGTTAATCCCCCTCCGGGTAAAGCAACACCCTTTGAAATTGGTGTCGATGAAGTATCAGCTTTTCGCGATTGGCTGTAAACGAAAGCTTTGAACTTTATCGCTCACAATTATTAAGTTCTCCTGCGGAAGTTTTGTTAACTAATTCATTTAAGCGAGATTGTCCAAAACGTCCAATAGCTAGTAGATTGTCTGATTCTCCAGCAAATATTTCATTGTTGTCATCCATAGCTAAAGCAGCTACATATCCGGCTTCTCGTACTAATTTTCTAACTCGCTCATCATTTTTACCAGTTGGGTAAGTAAAGTAGCGAATTGATTTACCCAACTCTTTCTCTAATATTTGTTTGGATTCTACTATTTCTGGAATTAGTTCTTCGTCAGATAGCTTAGTCAAATCCGGTGGATGAGTTTTACTGTGAGCGGCTATAGTTACTAAAGAATCCGCAGCCATAGTTTTGAGTTGCTCCCATGTAACGTGGGAGCGACCTGTATTAATACCCATATTCTTAGTGTAAACTGAGAAAACCGCCGGATATTTGTACTTTTTTAATAGCGGATACACATATTCATAATGCCCACCGTAGCCATCATCAAAGCTTAGTAAAATTGGTTTTTCCGGTAATGGGCTGCCGGTACGCAAATGAATCACTAATTGTTCTAAACTAATTGGAGTTAAACCCTGAGATTTGATTAATTTAAAATGAGATTCTAATTCTTCTGGGGTAACATCAAAAAAAACTTCCTTTTTAGGTAAAATGTCGTGATACATAGCTATAGGTACTTTCGCTGTTTTAGCTTTTTGGCTAATTTGTGGAAACGTTACAGCTTCAAGGGAGAAAGGTAGATTAGGGTAAGTTTGGGTTTTCACTAAAATCTCATTTTTAGATAAACTTTCCTCATTCCAAAGCTGTAAATTTTTACCTATAGTTTGATATTCTTGACAAAACTGCTCTAAACTTAAGGGCAGAGGGTTATTTCTAATTGCAGTAGAAGAATTGCTGATATTATCGTTTTTAGAATAAAAGTTTAAAGCTAAGAAACTACTCGCTACTACTAGAATACCGCCTATTAATGGAATGAATTTCAGTATTTTACTTGGTTTGGGCTGCATAATATTTAATCTAAGAATATTGTTTATCTGAAAATTGGTATGCACGCACCCGAAACAATAAAACCCGCAGCTTCTACGGGTTCAAGATACTTCTGTTCATGAATAGATAAGAAAACATTAAATATAAGGCTGGTTAAATGCAAGCCTATAAAATACAAATATTAAGGTTAAAGGCTAAAGGTTAAAGGTTAAAGGTGAAATTATTGATATTCAATGTTTATTTAGGATATAACTTATCCCCACTAACAGAATCAAATAAAAATAATTTTTGTAAATCTAATTGCAAATTCAATTTATCGCCGGGATGAAAACGTAAATTTCCGCCAATCTGCACGTTTAATATTGTTCCAGAACCTTTTACAGCAACACGAATCAAGGTTTCTCTTCCCAAAGGTTCAACTAATTTCACCTCAACTTGCAAAGCATCTACTTGAGAATTATTCTTAATTTGTATATCTTCAGGACGAATTCCTAAATCAATGTTTTGCCCCTGAGATAAACTTAATTTTTTTTTGACATCTTCAGGAACGTTTAATAATTGACCATCTATATTAAACCCATTCGCGGTATACTTCGCCGGTATAATATTCATCGGCGGATTTCCTAAAAAAGTTGCCACCATGCGGTTCGCTGGATGAGCATAAATACTTTGCGGTTCGCCAATTTGCTGAATAAGTCCGCCACTCAGCACGACAATCTTATCAGCTAAGGTCATCGCTTCTACCTGATCGTGAGTGACATATACAGTGGTAATACCAATATTTTGATGTAGCTGCTTTAACTCAGCCCGAGTATCGTCTCGCAACTGTGCATCTAAATTAGACAAAGGTTCATCCAGTAAAAATACCTGGGGCTGACGAGCGATCGCCCTTCCCAAAGCTACCCGTTGCTGCTGCCCTCCGGAGAGCTGTTTAGGCTTGCGTTCGAGTAAATGTTCCAAAGAAAGTGAATGCGCTACAGTTTCCACTCTTTCCCGAATAACTTTCGAGTCAATCTTTCGCATTTTTAACCCAAAAGCGATATTTTCCGCCACGCTCATATGGGGATAAAGTGCATAATTTTGGAACACCATAGCCACATCTCTTTGTCTGGCGGGAACGTTATTCATTAACTTGTCCCCAATAAAAAGTTTGCCAGAAGTAGCAGATTCCAAACCCGCAATAGTCCTTAAAATAGTAGACTTACCACATCCCGAAGGTCCCACCAGAACCCAAAACTCACCGTCGGGAATAGTAAAAGTAATGTCATCTATGGCGGTGACGTTGTTAAATTTACGCTTGATGCCTTCTAAAGTAACGTTAGCCATTTCAATTTTGGTAATTGGTTCGTAGTTGCGCTTTAGCGCCAAAAATCTTCAGTAACAATGAGTAATTAGGTTATTTATTAGATTGATTCTATATTTTCTGACTAAAAAAGTTCTATAACTTCTTTAATATTTTCGATTAACTAATCAATTGTTTCCCCGAACCGAATAACAAGCTTTCAGTTGCGGAACTTCCCCAACATAGTATCCATCTTCACCGCATTCAATAATTATAGGACTTACGCAACCGGCACATTTTTCTTGTAGGGTGCTGTGACACTTTGAGTAACTGCGAACGTAGTAACAATGTTTTCAGTGTCACGCACCAAACGGACATTGTGACAATTGCGTAAGTCCTGAATTACATAGAATTCTTGTTTACTTGTATTTATCATCGTATTTTTCTATAAATAACTAGTTTTTTACTTTTAACTCTTCACTCCTACAGAAATAGTAGCAATTGTCACAAGACTCGGATGGTGCGTGACACCACAAGTCTCATTATTACGTTGAAAATTGATCTAAGTGTCACAGCACCCTACAACTTTTAACTCCTAATTCCTAAGTCCCAACTTATCACCTCTAACCTTTAACCTTTGACCTTTAACCTGATTTACTTTTCCCAAGCGGGATGAGACAGCAAAGAAGAAATAGTTCTAACTCCGCGTAACTGGTTCGATAAAGGTAAATGACCTCTGGGTGCATCTAAACTCCAAATGAATTCGTTGGGATATCGAGTCCAAGCATTACCTTTTTTCCAGCCAATTTTCACCCAGAGATTTTCCCAATTTTTTCTCAAACCGATCCACATTTCTCGCTGTACAGAAAAACCAAACTTTCCTTCGGAATGAATTAACCACAGCTTATCAATGGTTTGTAAATCCGTGACGGGAAATTTTTCAACTTCGGAAAAATACAGCCATTTTCTTTTTACTGCTTCCTCACCTGAAATTTCGCACATTTTCTGTAGCGTCAAACGGTCGGCTTCTTCAAATTCTTGGTTTGCCAGTAGCTTTTGCAATTGGGAGTAATCAATATTGGATTCAGATTTAAGCGGTACAATTCCTTGAGGAAAATTAGCCTGTAAAAATTCTTTTGCTTCGGGAAAATCTGATTGATAAAGAACTTGGTAGACTTTACCATCAACTATATTTGCCGGATTTTCCCGACGCTTTAATAAAAACTCCATTAACACCTTTAATCCTTCGTTACCGAAAGTAGCTAGTTTATCTACTAATTGCTTTTGGTTTTTTTCAGACCCTTCGGTTAACTGGAGACTAAGGGATTCAATATCGCTGTTACTACCGTAGGAAATTGTGGGGTCTGTCATGATGAAGGTTCGTGAAACGCAATTAATTGACAACGATTAGAGAGCTATTTTTTATCAAGCAAAGACGATTTTTGAATATGCAGCCAATTAATAGAGGGTAAATAACCACTTTTACAAATACTTTGCTGCCATCGCGGAGGTGCGTCTCGCTCTTCTAGAGGAATATTTTCTCATGAACTGCCCTCATTCTACTTATTAGTTTTCCCTAACAAACTTTTTGTTGAGATATTTTCCAATTTTCCATCTCCCTACTGCTTTTTTTGCTGTATATTCAAGGGTAAAGCACTGTTCGACATCTCGGCATAGTGCAATGAAGGGGAATTCAAAACCTGCAACTCCTTGTTTAATAAATGCAAGGCATGACAAAATTCTGAAAGTCTTGCTGCTTAGCCCCGACGGAGTGTGTAATGTACGAAAAACTTAAAGCCCCTACCAGTGGAGAGAAGATTACTTTTAAAAACGGCGAACCACAAGTTCCCGATAATCCGATAATCCCCTTTATTCGCGGCGACGGTACGGGTATTGATATTTGGCCTGCTACGCAAAAAGTATTAGATGCTGCCGTAAAAAAGGCTTATAACGGTAAAAAGAAAATCAACTGGTTCAAGGTTTACGCGGGTGATGAAGCTTGCGATTTATACGGAACCTATCAGTATTTACCCGAAGATACTTTGACGGCAATTAAGGAGTATGGCGTTGCTATCAAAGGACCTTTAACAACTCCTGTTGGTGGCGGAATCCGTTCTTTGAATGTAGCATTAAGACAAATTTTTCAACTTTATGCTTGCGTGCGCCCCTGTCGTTACTATCCCGGTACTCCTTCACCCCATAAAAGCCCTGAAAAACTAAATGTAATAGTTTATCGGGAGAATACGGAAGATATTTATTTGGGAATTGAATGGAAGCAGGGAGATGAAATAGGTCAAAAACTGATCAAACTGCTCAACGAGGAATTGATTCCAGGTACCCCCGAACATGGTAAAAAGCAAATTCCTGTAGATGCTGGAATTGGAATTAAGCCCATTAGTAAAACGGGTTCTCAGCGATTGGTACGTCGTGCTATCAAACATGCTTTAGGGTTGCCCAAAGAAAAGCAGCAGGTGACTTTGGTGCATAAAGGCAACATTATGAAGTACACCGAAGGAGCTTTTCGCGATTGGGGTTACGAACTCGCAACAGCAGAATTTCGCGACGAATGCGTTACCGAAAGGGAATCTTGGATTTTAAGCAACAAGGAAAATAAATCCGATATTTCCAACGAAGATAACGCTCGCATGGTCGATCCTGGTTATGATTCCCTGACACCAGAGAAACAAAAGGAAATCGTTAACGAAGTAGAAACAGTTCTAAATTCCATTTGGGAAACTCACGGCAACGGCAAATGGAAACAGAAAATCATGGTAAATGACAGGATTGCCGATAGTATTTTCCAACAAATCCAAACCCGTCCCGATGAGTATTCAATTTTGGCAACAATGAACCTTAACGGCGATTATTTGTCAGATGCAGCAGCTGCAATTGTTGGTGGTTTGGGAATGGGACCAGGAGCGAATATTGGCGATAATGCAGCGATATTTGAAGCAACTCACGGTACAGCACCCAAACACGCTGGTTTAGATCGAATTAATCCCGGTTCCGTTATTTTATCCGGCGTAATGATGCTTGAGTTTATGGGTTGGCAAGAAGCAGCCGACTTGATAAAGAAAGGATTGGGAGAAGCGATCGCCAATCAAGAAGTAACCTACGATTTAGCAAGATTAATGGAACCCAAAGTAGAACCATTGAAATGTTCCGAATTTGCCGAAGCGATAATTAAAAGGTTTTGAAAGTTAGGAACTCGCAGAGCTCGCGGAGTTAATCAACAATTATCCGTGAAATCAGTGTAATCCATTTAATCAGTGTTAGGAGTTAGGAGTTAAGAATTTAATAATCAATTTTGTAGGGTGTGTTGTCGCAAAGCGCAACGCACCTTTTTTATGTTAATTGTTTAGATTTTTGTACTTACTCGAAGACTGATGCAAAATTAATTAGAAAATTACTATTCCAGGGATTTAGTATAAAAGACAGGGAGCAGGATAAATTAGTGGAACCGACGATTGAACAGTTAAATTCTTTCTACAGATTGTGTGTTAGAACAAGTAACCTGCTAAAAACTGTAGAATTAACCAGATATTATACTAGAACCCAAAGAATAGTAGTGCTAATAGGAGAAACAATCCAAGTAGAAATTTTAACTAATGGAGAAATAATTTTACAATGAGCGATTTAGATTACAAACAATTAACCGAATCAGAATTACGAGAATATATAAAATCCCATCCTCAAGATGAAGATGCATTTCAACATTACCTTTCAATTATGAGAGCAAAACCGGGAAGAGTTGTAGTTAGTACGGATGAACAATTAGAAGCTGAATTAAAAAAAAGATTGGCAAGTTGAAACTTATAAATATAGCAATTTTTGGTTGAGTAGAATACATTTAAAACCTCACCCTGTCCTCCGGACATCCCTCTCCTTATTAAGGAGAGGGAACGAGGGTGAGGTCGATTTGTATTGCACCCAAGTGAAAAGCGCTATATTCTATAGAAATTAACTTTCATTCTTGAACAAAATTATTTTCGTAGGGTGTGTTGTCGCAAAGCGCAACGCACCTTTTTTCGTTTATACCGTTTAATTGCAAAATGCTTGATATCGAAGCATTCTCAAACCAATGTCAAGATTCCAAAATTCAGGAATCCATAAAATAAACACTGAAGTAAAGAAACGATAATGTTTGTATAAAAAAATGCATAAAATTCTAGCTTTGATTTGATATACAAGTATTATATTTTACGATTAGCTCTAACTTAAATTATGTAATTTTCTCGTGTAAAAGAAATTATTGTCAGCTTTCTTATCAATCCCAACTCCCCTTTATTCCCAACAATGTTTCAAATCACCAGCATTAGAAGAAAGCTTTCCTTTTTTCTAGTTTTTACTTTTACATTTTTATTTATTTTTCAACTTTCTTTACCTTGGGTAAATGCTAAGGAAGCAGCGAAGCCGGAGATAAAAGACTGGCATATCAGCGGTATTGTCGCTGCGCTAGATGATGATTATCCGGGAGTACAAGGAGTTGCTTTTGATAAGTTAACAAAATACGAACTCAAAAATTTAAATAAAAAGCAAGCAACTTGGATGGCTAAGAAAGCCATTAAATTGTTGAAGGATGAAAAGGTTGATTCAGAATTTCGCAGTAATGCGGCAAGAGCATTAGGGAATTTAAAGGATGCAGCTAAGCCCTACATTCAAGATATTCTCGCGATCTTCAAAGATGAAAGGGTTGACTCAAATGTTCGCACTGGTGCAGCAAAAGCATTAGTGAATTTAGGGAATTTAGGGGATGCAGCTAAGCCCTACGTTCAAGATATTCTTGCTATTTTCAAAGTTGAAAAAGATGAAATGGCTGTTTCATCTTTTTATATTCATGCAGCTCTAGTATTAGGGAATTTAGGGGATGCAGCTAAGCCTTACATTCAAGATATTCTCGCTATCGTCAAAGATGAAAAGATTCAGCCTATTATTCGCAGTGATGTAGCAGAGGCGCTAGGGGATTTAGGGGATGTAGGTAAGCCCTACATTCAAGATATTTTCGCTATCGTCAAAGATGAAAAGATTAATTTATATGTTCGCATTGGTGCAGCAGAAGCTTTGGGAAATTTAGGGGGTGTTACTAAACCCTACGTTCAAGATATTCTCGCTATCGTCAAAGATGAAAAGGTTGACTCAAGTATTCGCTATGAGGCAGCAGGAGCATTAGGAAATTTAGGGGGTGCAGCTAAACCCTACGTTCAAGATATTCTCGCTTTGCTCAAAGATGAAAAGATTAAGCCAATTGTTCGCAGTTATATAGCAGAAGCGTTAGGGAATTTAGGGGATGTAACTAAGCCCTATGTTAAAGATATTATTGCTATCGTCAAAGATGAAAAGATTAACTCAAGTATTCGCCGTAGTGCAGTAAAAGCTTTGGGGAATTTAGGGGATGTAACTAAGCCCTACGTTAAAGATATTCTCGCTATCGTCAAAGATGAAAAGATTAACTCAAGTATTCGCCGTAGTGCAGCAGAAGCTTTGGGGAATTTAGGGGATGTAACTAAGCCCTACGTTAAAGATATTCTCGCTATCATTAAAGATGAAAAGGTTGACTCAAGTATTCGCTATAAGGCAGCAGGAGCATTAGGAAATTTAGGGGGTACAGCTAAACCCTACGTTAAAGATATTCTCGTTTTGGTTGAAGATGAAAAGGTTGATTTAGATGTTCGCTACTTTGCAGCAGTAACTTTAGAGAAAATTGAAAAGCTAAGTTTAAATCAAGTTCTAACAATTTTAAATTTTTGCTACTATCCAAGTGACTTATACTACTTAAATAAATCGCGCTTCCAAAGCTATTTCCTCGCTGGTGGCACTGATGAAGTCAAAACCTTACTAAAATGGCTAGCACACTACGACAGCAGCAAAATCCCCACCAAACTCACCCACAAGGAAGCTAAAAAAACCTTAAAACTCTTTGCTAAAATCTGGCAACCCAGCGAAGACTTAAGATTACGCAAAGACTTAGCTGATAAAATCGTTCAAGTTACCAAACTCGTTTCTTGGCAACCCCAAGATATCGTTTTACTCCAAACCCATTACAATAACCTCAAAAACGCAAAATACAGCGAAGCTGATTCCATCGAATCAGTAATCATTCAACTCAAAGGTTGGCGTTGGTTTTTCAACTTCAGAAACATCATCTTAATTCACGCCGCTTTCTGGCTTTTACTCATCTTCGCTTACCCCAAATCTCCCCAAATCCAAGCCATCTTTTTCTGGAATCCTTGGGTTAGAAAAATTTTCGGGATGGGTTACGTTGGCTTTCTGCTTACCTGGGTTCCTTTTCTTCGTCGCAAACTATTTGAACCATTCAAACCTTCTTTACTCGCGGATGCTCAATTAGATAACTTTACCGAAAAATCCTACTTTTCATCATCAAGGATTGTCAAAAATCGAGATTCAAAACAATTTCTGACAATTACTCAAGCAATTCCAAATATCAAAGGACAAACTGTCTTAATCGGTGATTCCGGTTTAGGAAAATCAATGTTTCTCCGACATCTAGCCAAAACTTCTCAGCAGACAGTAGTATATTTACCTGCTAGTAAATGCGAAAAAGGTGTAATTGCAGCGATTCAAGCAAAGTTACACGGACAAGCACAAGATGCCCGATTCCTGAAAAACTTGATTTATAGCGGCGCAATTGATATTTGTATCGACGGATTGAATGAAGTTACAGCAGATACGCGATCGCAAATTAAACAGTTTGTGGAAAGCTATTTCCGGGGTAATATCATCATGGCTACTCAACCCTTGGAATGGGAGCCCCCGACGACGGCTAAAATATTTTATTTAAAACCATTACAGCAACAACAAATAGAAGAATTTTTAATTTCTCGCCAATTTCAAAATAGTCAAGATTTTCTGGTAAAAGGTGCTGAATACGAAAAAGCCTGCAAAAAATATCTCAAACAAGCTTTCCATAAAAAACAACCACAAGAAGAATTAGACGCAATCGAACGGGTACTTTCTAACCCAATGGATTTAACCTTGGTTGCCCAAATGCTATCACAAGGCAAACAACCAGATTTATTTCGCTTGCAAGAACAGCAATATAATTTAATGGCTGCTGAATATAAACAAGAATGGGGACATTCATTTCCGTTGAAAAAGTTCTCATCATCCGTATATGAAATGCGATTGAATGACGGTACAACTTTGGATGCCGAAGAATATCATCAAGAATTACTCAGTTTGGAAGACCAAAAATATAAAATGGTTATCAGCCGTCAGTGGCAAAGTAAAAACGGCGAAGCGATGCAAGAATGGTATTTCCGTCACGATAAAATCATGGATTTCTTCCTAGTACAAAACTTTCTTGGTGACAGCGATGAAATCCAAATCAGGTTAAACCAACATATAGGAGATCCACGTTTTCGCGGAGTTTACTTTTTATTAGCAAACTTGTTAAAACCAGATGCAGCATTACAGCTACGAGAAACTTTAATTCTATATGCTGCCAATACCAACGACCATACAGTTAGCGATACTTTTGTAAAATTATTACACTCTAGAGTTGCGTCTTTGAAAAACAAATCAAAGGTAACTAATTAATTCTTTCGCGTTACTGGTTTAAAGTATGAATCGCCCCCTACCCCCAATTATGGGGGAGAAAAAAGATTTAAATTCCCCCATTATTGGGGGATTTAGGGGGCTTCGTTTAAATTAAAAGAACATATTACAATCTCCTCCAATCCATGATTCCATCCCGTGGTTTACCCAACCATCAAGCACTAACACAATTAGCAAAACAATACCCAGAGCTAGATATATCTTCTGTAGAAGCTTGCCTTACTTTTCTAGATACCACTGCTGAAGTTCACCAGGCTTTTGATGCTCATTTTGCAAGATATAATCTCTCGATGGGTAAGTTTTCGCTGTTAATACAGCTGTTTGTCGCTTCCGATAAAGGATTAACGCCATCCGAGTTTGCCGAACGCTCTGGCGTAACTCGCGCTACAATTACCGGCTTGCTCGATGGATTGGAAAAAGAAGATTTAGTTAAACGTCAACCCTATCCCGAAGATAGACGCAGGCTCACTATTGTTTTGACTGATAAGGGACGCGAGCTAATCTCGAAAATGCTTCCCGACCATTTTTGTCGTACTACTAATATGATGTCTAATCTTACCGCTACTGAGAAAAAGACGCTCATTAAGTTACTTGGTAAATTAAGCGCCGGAACTTCTGCGATGCGAGAGGTTTAAACTCAAATACGAAAACTAAAGCTTTCCACAAACTTGTATTTTCATAGATATAGCTTTAATATTTACTTAGGCAGCTAATAGTTAGGTAACTAATTAATTAAAAGCATTTTGTTTTAGCATCTTTTTCCTAAGTACTGCGATTGCTGCGCTTCGCTCGCAATGACATATTACGGGTGATTTCCGGACATAATATGAGGTTTAATTTGTATTTCATTCAACAAAAAACATAATAGTTGCGATTTTACCTACTCCCTACTTCTTATAAAAATATGAAAAAAATAAACGCGAAACAAAAACAGTGGTTGATTTCCCTGCACGTAGTATTTTCAGCAATGTGGTTTGGCACGGCTTTGTGCATGATTGCGATCGCGTTGATAAATCGCGATACTCCTAACGGTGATGAACTTTACGCGATTAACTCGGTAATGAAGCTGTTAGATGACGTTGTGATTATCCCAAGTGCATTCTTTTCTTTATTAAGCGGAGGTTTGCTTTGCTGGTTAACAATTTGGGGATTTTTCAAGCATTACTGGGTAATCGCGAAATGGATTGGTACCGTAACATTGATTGTAACCGGTAGCATATGGCTGGGACCTTGGACAAATGCAATGACCGCAATTTCCGCAGAGCAAAGGTTGCAAGCGTTGCAAAATCCGCTATACGTATTTGACCAAAAAGCTGTTTTTATCGGCGCTATTATTCAAACTTCTTCTCTTTTGTTTATTATTGCAATTTCCTTTGTCAAGCCTTGGGGTAAAAGAGATAAGAAAATACAAAAACAATCTTCAGCAATCTAGTAACCAACAAATTTTAGTTATTCAGGACTTACGCAAGTGTCACAAAGCTCTGGTGGTGCGTGACACTGAAAACGTTGTTACTACGTTCAAAGTTAATCAAAGTGTCACAGCACCCTACAAAGAAAATATGCCAGTTGTGGCAATTCCTATTATTGATAAACCTGGTTTTTCAAAAAATCCGGGTTTCTTTATTTTTTTAGATTTTCTATAAATTAGTTTACTTAATTTAAGAATGCTATAACAATATTGTTCTTTAGCAAAGTTATATGGATTTAAAAGAAAATTTCCTGAGCTAAAACAAGATGCTCCTTCTTTTAAATTATTGCTATCTATTTAGATTAAGTAAGTAGGTAAAATTAAATATGAAACCTCACCCTCAATCCCTCTCCTTATTAAGGAGAGGGAAGCCGGAGGTAGGGTGAGGTATTAATCTTATATTTAATTACGCCTACCTACTTAGTTAAACTTACATTTACTTATTTCAAATTTTATTAAAAATAGTAAAACTCAAAAAAAATAAGCTCAACTAGCAAATAAACACAAAATAAAGGATGAAGCAAAAATCTGAACTTCATCCTTGATAATTAGTTTTTAAAATTTATTAATTAACGAAACATACTGCTTACGGAGTTATCTTCGTGAATTCGCCAAATAGTTTCTCCTAAAAGGTTAGCAACTGAAAGTTTTACTAACTGCGGAAAGCTGAGATTGTCAGGAAAAGGAATTGTATTAGTGACAATTACTTCTTCAAACAAACCACTAGACAGCCTTTCTACAGCAGGTGGAGAGAAGACAGCATGAGTCGCACAGGCGTATACCTGACGTGCGCCTTCTTGACGCAATAAACGCGCTCCCTCAGAAATGGTTCCGGCGGTATCAATCATATCGTCTACCATGATGGCTGTTTTGCCCTTAACGTCACCAACAACGTTTAAGACTTCAGCAACATTATGTGCTTGACGGCGTTTATCGATAATCGCCAAAGGTGCATCATTCAGTTTTTTCGCAAATGACCTAGCCCTTGCGACACCACCTACATCTGGCGAAACAACCACAATATCTGACAAGTTTTTACTAGCCAAATATTCCAGAATGACTGGGGTGCTGTAAACATGGTCTAAGGGAATATCAAAATAGCCCTGTATTTGTGCCGAATGTAAATCCATTGCCAAAATTCTGTTTGCACCTGCCTGAGTGATCAGGTTGGCAACTAGTTTGGCTGTTATCGACTCTCTCCCCGCCGTTTTTCTATCGGCACGAGCGTAGCCATAATAAGGAATTACTGCTGTTATTTGCCGCGCAGATGCTCTACGACAAGCATCAATCATAATTAGCAATTCCATCAAGTTATCGTTTACAGGATTGCAAGATGGCTGGATTAAATAGACATCACAACCCCGAATTGATTCCTGGATTTGAACGTAAAGTTCTCCATCTGCAAATCTCTTACGAATCATCGGACCGAGATCCATACCCAAATAATGGGCTACTTCTTGGGATAATTCTAAATTGGCAGAACCAGAGAACAGTCGTAGACGATGATTTTCTGTCAGCCCCGTTATCGCTGGTTTCACTTTTAAAGTGGGAGTACTCAGCACAGCAGACCCTCGTTGTGCATTCATTGCAATATTATCACGCTGATATTTGACTTATTGAACTTCTATAGTGGCGCATATTCAAATGTTAAAAGTTTCAATGCATTAATTTATATGCTGAAACATTCCTCCATAAAACTATGCAATACCAGAAAATTTTCTAATCCCCAAAAACAGGCAAACTATTGTCAGCTTAACTGATATTAACTTAGCTTACCAGACCTTTTTTTGTTTTTTTGTTTTAGATAAAAAATTAGCATATGAATCATAATAAAGCTTTAACCTCCTATTTTCGTCGGTTATGCACTAATTTTAAAACCGCCTTATTACTTAAATTAGGCGGGACAATATTTTTCTATAGGGTTCAATTTTTTTGATTTTGCAAATCTTCTTTCCTGAAAATCTCACAAAACTTCTAACTCTTGCGGAAATAATCATCAATTAATAACCGCTGTATTAATCTTTTTATATGATTAAGTATAAGTACTCATGATACAAAAAACTGTCAGTAATTAAATATTTTATAACATTAATGCTCTTGTTAAGAAAAAATTATGCTTTGGTTAACTTTGCTCGTGTTTATTGTTAGCTTGTATGGTGATGGATTTGTATTCCGCTTACGGATAGAACAATATTTATATTGCGATCGCTAACTATGTATAACTTTTTCAAGTGGCTGCGATATTAAAAATAATCAGCATGTAGGTAATTTTGTACTATATAGTTGAAATTAGGGGAAGGGGTAGAGGGGGCAGAGGGGGAAGAGGGGGTAGAATTATTGTTTATGTTTTCTTGGGATACTGGCAGTACATTTGATTAATTTTACAGGGTTTGTAGTTGCGCGATCGCAACAGAATATAGTAAGAATAGGGCACAAGCCTAACTACGTACCAATTAATCACCCCTCAAAAATAATATGGTGAACTACTCGAAACCATAAGGCTGTTCTTCCCCCTCTCCCCCTCTCCCCACTCTTCCCTCTCCCCTCACCCGTCATTGTTAATCCAATCGAGTATTAACCGTCATATTCTGAGCGTTTCAAGTGAATATTCTTAAATACAAGCTGTAATAATAATAATTTTTTGAAAAAGGTAACTTGTCTACCTTTTGACACATCAATAAATCAAACAAAATGTAAAAATAAATAAAGCCAGCAGTCTCACTGTTTGCGATATGCTACGGCACTATCGAGTAGCCTTTGTCATATCAGCTAATAGGTTCTAGGTAAATCCTCTATTTAATTTGTCAAACAATCTCAATTAATTATGCAACCACCCATCACTACTGGTACTGTATTACAAAACCGTTACAAAACAATCAAAATTTTGGGTCAAGGAGGATTCGGTAGAACCTATTTAGCAGAAGACCAAAGACGCTTCAACGAACTTTGCGCTATTAAAGAATTGATTCCGAATACAACAGAAACCTCTGCTTTGGAAAAAGCACGAGAACTGTTTGGGCGAGAAGCAGCGATTTTGTATAAAATTAAGCATCCACAAGTTCCGCAGTTTAGAGAAAGGTTTGAGCAAGACCAGCGGTTGTTTTTAGTACAAGATTACGTAGAAGGAAAAACCTATTACGACATACTTCAAGAACGTATTGCTGTAGGTGGAGCTTTTACGGAAGCTGAAGTGTTGCGATTGATGTGCTCTTTGTTGCCGGTTCTAGAGTATATACACACTCAAGGAATAATTCACCGCGATATTTCGCCAGATAACATAATCATGCGTGAAAGCGATAAGTTGCCGGTATTGATTGATTTTGGTGTGGTGAAAGAATTAGCTACTAGGTTGCAATCGAGAAGTGGAGCAACTCCAACTTATGTCGGAAAACCTGGCTATTCTCCCAGCGAACAAATTCAAACTGGTCAAGCTTATCCTAGTAGTGACTTGTATGCTTTAGCTGTAAGCGTGATTGTTTTACTTACTGGTAAAGAATCGGCAGAATTATTTGATGACAACTTGTTAAGTTGGAATTGGCAGCGCTGGGTAACAGTTAAACCGCGATTTGCTGACGTGTTGAATCGAATGTTAAGTCACAAACCGGGGGCTCGCTATCAAAGTGCAGCTGAAGTTGTGCAAGCATTAGATAATTTAAACCAATTAAACCAATCGCCAAACCAAACTGCGGCAGCCAAGCCCGATGTATCAAGAATGCAGACAGTAGCAGTTGGGCGCAAACCAGAACCGGTACAGCCTCCCCCTCGCAGGCAGCCCAGCCCGGTAATTCCACCACCACAGCAAAGCGATCCTGTAGTAGATAATCCGCTGGCTGTAGGAGTAATTGGTGCGGCTGTAGTAGTATTAGCGGGTTTGGGTTCTTGGGCTTTGGTAACAAGTATTCGCAATGCATCAGATTCGCAACCGGAATCGCCTCCCCCACAAACTTTTGCAACGCCATTTGTCGAGTCAACCCCGACACCGACACCTACACCAGATGAACCAGATGTTTTTAGCAAGCGGTTGAATTTTGGATTTTCTGATACGGCTAATATCAGAGGAAATTTAAAAGCAAATCAAACCGTTCAGTACACCTTTAGGGGAGAAGAAGGACAAATACTGACAGCGGTTTTAGTTGAAGAAAACGGTGTTTCGCTGACAGTATTAGGTCCTAACAAGGAATTAATTGATAATGCAGCTAAGCAGGTAAATTCTTACCAAGGAAATTTACCTTTTACGGGTAGATACACTATTGAATTAAACAATCTTCCAGAAATTAACCAAGCTGAATATAATTTAAGAGTTAGGTTAAAAGAGCCAGTTACTACACCAACAATCGAGCCTACACCTGATATTGAACCAACACAACCACAACTAGAAGAGACACCAACCCCAGAAGCTACGCAAAAGCCCAAACGACCAAGAATAACTATTCCTACCTCAATTCCTACTAGCCTTCCTACTAGTATTCCAACTCCTAAAATACCCCAGATAAAAATACCGCCAGTCAAGATTCCGCCACTAAAACGACCAACTCCTTCTCAAGAGGAAAAAACAAATAAACCCGAAACGGAGGCAAAACCCCAAACTCAAGCCGATCCTGCTGGTAATTAAATGTTACTTTCTGGGCAGGGATGCCCATACAAGGATGTAAGATAATTGAACATCTAACATCTCAAATCTTTAATTTCAAATTGCTAAAGACATTATTTATAGCTGGAAGCGATACCGACGCGGGTAAAACTGTTTTTACTACAGCCTTAGCTGCTTATTTACAAAAATATCGTCCCCAGCACAGTTTGGGGATTATGAAACCAATTCAATCAGGTGTGGGCGATCGCCAACTTTACCAAAAGTTATTTTCGCTGTCGCAATCGGAAGCGGAAATAACGCCATTATATTTTCAGGCTCCTTTAGCACCACCTCTAGCGGCAGCTAAAGAAAATCGACAAATAGATTTAGGTGTTGTCTGGCAAACTTTTACTCAGCTACAGCAAAGCCGCGATTTTATTTTAGTAGAAG
Source organism: Rivularia sp. PCC 7116 (assembly GCF_000316665.1). Lineage (GTDB taxonomy): Bacteria > Cyanobacteriota > Cyanobacteriia > Cyanobacteriales > Nostocaceae > Rivularia. The sequence continues at coordinate 8,284,226 of NC_019678.1, forward strand.
CTTTGGGTGGTATGGGTTCGCCGGTAACGGATGAATTTACGGTGGCAGATTTAGCTGGCGAATGGCGTTTACCTACAGTTTTAGTTGTACCGGTAAGATTGGGAGCAATTTCTCAAGCTGTCGCCAATGTAGCTTTAGCAAAACAGTCTAAAGTAGAGCTTTTGGGAATAATTTTAAATTGCTGCTCGCAGATGACACCAGAAGAAATAGCCGATTGGGCACCAGTAGATACGATTGAATCTTTTACCAATATTCCCGTTTTAGGTTGCTTACCTTATTTAGATAATCCAGAAGATTTAGATAAGCTCGCACAAATCGCATCCGATTTAGAATTAGAAAAATTATTTAATTGAGTTAGGAGTTAGGAGTTAAGAGTTAAGAATTTATAACTGATAACTGCTCACTGATAACTGCTCACTGCTCACTGGTAACTGATAACTGTTTAAATTATGGTTTCTACATTTCCCAACGCATCTGCCGATTTATCTCGGGTTAGACTTGATATTCGTTCGCTACATCCGCGAATCATAGAATGGCGAAGAATAATTCATCAAAAGCCTGAATTAGCTTTTAAAGAAGAACTTACTAGTAAATTTATTTCCCAGAAGTTGCAAGAATGGGGAATCGAACATCAAACAGGGATTGCTGAAACTGGTGTTGTCGCCATTATCAAAGGTAGTAAAAAAGGCGAATCTAATCGCGTATTAGCAATTCGTGCGGATATGGATGCTTTACCAGTAAGCGAACTTAATGAAGTATCTTATAAATCGCAACATGATGGGATAATGCACGCTTGCGGACATGACGGACATACTGCGATCGCGCTTGGTACTGCTTATTATTTACAGCAACATAGAGATATTTTCACCGGTACTGTAAAAATTATCTTTCAGCCTGCTGAAGAAGGACCCGGAGGTGCTAAACCTATGATAGAAGCTGGGGTATTAAAGAATCCCGATGTCGATGCAATTATTGGTTTACACCTGTGGAACAATTTACCTTTAGGAACAATAGGCGTTCGTAGTGGAGCCTTGATGGCGGCAGTAGAATCGTTTCGCTGCACAATTTTAGGCAAAGGCGGGCATGGTGCAATGCCCCATCAAACAGTTGATTCGGTGGTAGTTGCGGCTCAAGTTGTGAATGCTTTACAAACAATTGTTTCCCGCAACGTTAGTCCAATTGATTCTGCTGTGGTAACCGTAGGAGAACTTCACGCCGGTACAAAGGGTAATATTATCGCCGACACTGCCAGGATGAGCGGTACTGTCAGGTATTTTGATCCAGATTTTGAAGGGTTTATTCAAGAGCGAGTAAAACAAATAATTGCCGGAATTTGTCAGATAAATGGTGCTAGTTATGACTTAGAGTACTGGGGACTTTACCCACCAACAATTAACAATCAGGAAATGGCAGAATTAGTACGAAGCGTAGCCCAAGAAGTTGTCGAAACACCTTTGGGAGTAGTACCAGAATGTCAAACAATGGGTGGGGAAGATATGTCCTATTTCCTCCAAGAAGTTCCCGGTTGCTACTTCTTCTTAGGTTCAGCAAATCCTCAAAAAGATTTAGCTTATCCCCACCATCATCCCCGCTTTAACTTCGACGAAACTGCATTAGCTATGGGAGTGGAAATGTTTGTCCGTTGCGTCGAAAAATATTTTGACAGCGAACAGTGAGCAGTGAGCAGTGAGCAGTGAGCAGTGAACAGTTACCAATGCCCAATGCCCGATGCCCAATCCCCGATGCCCAATCCCCGATGCCCATGCCCGATTCCCATTACCAATTAAGGAACCTTCATCCCCCGTTGTACTGCTGGGCGTTTTGATACGGTGTCGTGCCATCTTTTTAAGTTGGGATGGTTGTCGAGTGTCATTTCTTGAATTTCGTAGATTGTCACCCAAGGGAACGTTGCTACGTCGGCTATGGAGTAATCGCCACAAATAAATTCGTTATCAGCTAATTGCTTATCTAATACTCCGTAAAGTCGCAGTGTTTCTTTTTTGTAGCGTTCGATAGCGTAGGGAATTTTTTCTGGAGCGTGCAGATTAAAGTGGTTGAACTGTCCGAACATTGGACCTATACTACCCATTTGCAGCATTAACCATTCTATTACCTGATAGCGAGATTTTTGTTCCTTGGGTAATAATTTTCCTGTTTTATCGGCTAAGTACATTAATATTGCACCTGATTCAAATACTGTTGTGTCAGTATCTTTATCTACGATTGCTGGAATTTTACTGTTGGGATTAATAGCTACATACTCAGGAGCAAACTGGTCGTTTTTACTGATATCAATTACATGGACGTTGTAGGGAAGTTCAACTTCTTCCAACATTATGGAAGCTTTGCGTCCGTTGGGTGTAGTAAACGTATAAAGCTCAATCATGCAGAGATATCCTCACATAGATTATTTCTAAGAAAGCAGTCTACCTTATAGAGCAGTACGTGACTACTAGATGAAGGTAGAGGGCATAGCTTGCCACAGAGGTACTTTCTGCGTTGACATCATTACATAAGTGGGTATGCAAAATTATTTGTCTCATTGCGAGCTTACTTATGGGAATAGATAATTTTTAACCGATAATTGCTGAAGATTAGCTGAAAAAAACAGTATTTGTGCGGCTGTAGATATAAAGAATTTCTTATATAACATATTCATACTGTAAGTGTGGAGAGTTCTATATTTAATCTTTAAAAAAAGAATAATAAGTATTTTTATTTAGTAAAAACTACGGAAAAGACCTTTTGATTATAGAAAAGGTTATGTCATGATTGAAAAACAATCAACAAAACTGTTTAAACACTGCATTTGCAATAGCTATTTTCAAAATTTGTTAGTAAGTCACAAATGGTGGCACAAAGATAATTCCCTTTCAGGAGTTTATACCAAGCAGTAACAACATTTTTATCGCAAATTGAAATATTAATATTAGGAATGAATATGCGCTCTAGAATCCAACCCCCCGGAACTAAAATTCCTTTTTGGACTCCTAGTAAAATAATTTTTAGTTCTGTAATTTTGACTTTATTAATAGTGTGTGGTTCCTGCACTATATATTCTGTAGTTTCTTTCTTATTACAACCTGTTTCGATATTCCCTACATCAATACCTTGGATTCACAACGAATCAGAGTGCAAGCATACTAATAGAACCTGGAAAGATGATGCTTGCTGGGATTACGAACACGGTATTACTTTTTAAAAGTAAGTATTTAGTAATTTATCAGATATTACTAATATAAATTCAATTTCTGTTGATAAAGTTAAGTTTAGCTAATTAGTAATCAATTACCAATTAACAATTTCTTCATACCCGATAAAATGAAGAGAGAGCTAGAAATAGTTATAGATTTGAATTGTTGATTAAACAATCAACTGGTAAGCACAAATGGTGGCAAGCACCCTGGTAGTTGAAAAGACTTAAACTAAGTTAAATAATTTTTGAGCGTGGTGGTAGATGGATGCTTTTGATAAAAGAAAACGGCTCAGTATTCACCCATAGCCATTTTTTGCAACTTCGGCTGCATATTTTTGGCTCCTTTGAGGATTGTTCCTTCAAAATTTACGTCGTAGCAGTCGGTTAAAGAAAGATTTGCAGCGGTTAAATTAGCCCCACTAAGGTTTGTTTCGTATAAAACTGCCTTTTGAAAATCAGTTCCCATTAAGTTGGCTCCGGAAAGATCTGCTTCTCTCAAGGAAGCTTCGGCAAAGTTGGCAAAAAATACTTCTGCTTGTTGAAGTCTAGCTGCATTCAAATTGGCTTGCCGCAAATTAGCTCCATTAAGATTAGCTTGTTGCAAATTGGCACCAATTAAACCAGTCTCGTGCATTCTTGCTTTGTCAAGCTTCGCTGACTGTAAGTTGGCAAGAAATAGTTTTGCTCCTCCTAAATTAGCTGCTTTGAGGTTAGCCCCCATCAAATTAGCTTTATAAAGGTTAGCCCCCATCAAATTAGCCCCTCGTAAAGAAGCCCCTACCAAGTTAGCATCTCGGAGATTTGCTCCGTAGAATAAACCTTTATTGGCAATCGCTCCCGCTAAATTGGCACCCCGGAGGCAAGCTTGTTGCAGGTTGACTTGATAGAGATTGGATTGTGCGAGTTTAGCTCCATCAAGGTTGGCTTTAAAAAGATCGCTACCTTGTAAACAAGCTCCACATAAGTCCGAATTCCGCAAATCAGCCCGTTGCAGGTTGGCATTACTTAAGTCTACTCCCCTTAGTTGAGCATTACTCAAGTCAAGTTTTTTATCTTCTGGATCTTGAGAGGCATTTCTTCTCCCTATAACGGTAAGTGCTGCCTGAATATCAGTAGGAACTTTTATTTCTTGCTGCGTGCTTGCCTGAAATTTACTAAATTTTGGAGTAGTGCCATTTTCTCTAACAAAAGCTGTAAGAATTTCCATGATTGTCCAATACTCTTGGGGAGAGTCTTGAGCAACTCTTTCTAGTGCATAAATTGCTCCGGTGCGAGTAGCAACGCTATCATGCCCGAGTTGAGTTATTGCACTCATAAATCTTTCGGCTAGCAGCTTTTGCTCGTTGATTTCTATATTTTTTTGATTTAATCTGTTATCTTTTTGAGCTGCTAACAAGCTTTTTTCTAATAAAACAGCACGCTTGGCTCCATAATAAGCATTGATAATTATTGCCAATCCAAGAAACAATCCGGCAGAAGTCATTAAGCCTTGACTTTTGTATTCGATTCTTTCTTCATTTGACAATCCTTCTATTTTTGAAATCGCTGTGAAAATTAGAATTGGTGAAACAGAAAAAAAGATTGTTATTCCTATTAACCAATTCGTTAATGCGTCTGTCTTTTTAGCAGACATAGAATCAGTATTCCTCACAACACAGAATTCTTACCGAAATGATTGGGATTAAAGAGTATACCATTTGCGTAAAAAATGCAATATCTGTCGAAAGTTGCAGTTGCAATCTGTAACGCCGGTAGACAGCTAGCAGATTGTCTCTAATATAATGCCCCAATGATATTCTACGGCACGGTAAAATTACGTAGATAGCCTATTTGAGATGATGTAGAAACACCAGATGTTCTTAACAAAAATGAATATTAAGATTTTTAATTTTGAACCTAATGATTTGCCTTTTTATCGTTAAAAAAAGCTTCTCTTAGATTCGCCCTATCAAAGTTAACACCCTTAAGATTTGCTCCACGCAAATTAGCTAAAAATAAGTTAGCACAACGCAAATCGGCATTAGAAAGATTTGCTTGAGTAAGATTTGCTGCATTCAATATAGCACCAGATAAGTTAGCTGAGGTAAGATTTGCCCGAGTCAGATTTGCTGCACTTAGTACTGCACTATTTAAATTAGCATTTTCTAGGTCTGCATCAATTAAGTTTACCCGGTAAAGGATTGATTGTTCTAAATTAACTTTTTTAAGATTTGCATTACGAAGATTCGCACCCCGAATATCAATGCAACTCAAGTCAATCTTATCTCTACGCAAGTATTTATCGGTATCCGGATTAGTTATAATTTTTAAAGCGGTTTTAATATCGGTATTAATTTCACTTATCGGATTTGTTTGAAATTCGTTTAATATTTTCAAAGACCGATTTTGCTTAATATAAGTCGTAATTATTTGAAAAACTTTATCATATTCTTCCGGATATTCCAAAGCTATCTTTTCTAAATTTTCTATGGCAATTATTCTTCGCTCTATCTGATTTTTAGTTAGTTCTTCTACAACAATTTTTAAACGCTTGTTAATTTGATTTTTACTAAATAAATTCATCATGAAAGTTAAATAAGTATATAGTCACAAAGTTTTTCTAACAGTTATTGCTTTTTCTATTGTTTTATAACGTACAGCGTAAATAGATACTTAGTTTCATCTTAAATAAAATAAACATTATTGTTACTTAATATATGTATTGTCTTATGCAAAAGAACTATATTTCATCTAATTAACATAAAGAATAGAAGATGAGGAAGATATTTGAGTTATTGCTCTAGACGGATGAGCGTTAATCAAATAACGCCTACTTGCTCCGAGATCAATTCGCCGCATCTTTATAAAGAAATGCTACAAGTACCCTCTATAGCCAATACCCAGTTAGGAATCAAAGCCAAGATATGCAGCAAAATATACAGCCATTGCAAAAAGACCTAGTTTTATTAGGTGGAGGACATTCTCACGCGATCGCGCTCAAAATGCTCGGTATGCAGCCTTTACCTGGAGTTAGAATAACTTTAATTTCGGAGAACAGCGATACTCCTTACTCTGGAATGTTACCGGGACATATAGCCGGATTTTATACTCGCGATGAGTGCCATATTGATTTGCGGAAGTTAGCAAGATTTGTTCAAGCACAACTATATATAGATTATGTCAATGGTATCGATTTGAAAAATAATCGAGTTATTTGTGCAAATCGTCCTGATGTCAGTTTTGATTTATTATCGATTGATATAGGCTCTACTCCATCAATAATTTCTGTATCTGGTGCTACAGAATATGCAATTCCAGCGAAACCTGTCAGAAATCTGCTGCAACATTGGTACAGGCTTGTAGAAAATATTAGAAGTAATTCTCAACAACCGGTCAAAATTGCAATTGTTGGTGGTGGTGCTGGGGGTGTAGAGTTAGCGCTGTCGATGCAAGGAAATTTATGTCAATATCATGAAAATTTAGAAATTCATTTGTTTGGCAGAGATAATCAATTGATGCCCAATGCTAATGTTTTTTTAGGAAATATTTTGCAGGAAACTCTAATAGAGCGCGGTATAATCTTGCATCTAGGTGAGACAGTATACAAAGTTGCACGAGAAGAAGATATACAAACATTTAATGTAGTATGTGAATCGGAATTGCAGCTTCGATGCAATTATATATTCTGGGTAACGCAGGCATCCGCGCCAAAATGGTTGGCATCGACGGGAATTGCTACGGATGAGCAAAAGTTTATTTTAGTAAACGATAATTTACAGTCGTTATCTCACCCGCACGTGTTTGCTGCTGGAGACATCGCGACGATGAAAAATCATCCTCGGGCTAAGGCTGGGGTGTTTGCAGTACGTCAGGGTAAACCTTTATTTGACAATTTAAAAAGAAGTTTGTCAGGAAAAAGTCTGAAAAAGTATGTACCCCAGAAGGATTATTTAAGTTTAATCGGTACCGGTGACGGAATGGCGATCGCTACTCGTGGATGGTTGACTTTACCACCATCCGAACTATTGTGGCATTGGAAGGATTATATTGACAGAAAGTTTATGAAGCGTTTTCGGGATTTACCGGAAATGGAAAATGGGGCATGGGAAGATAAAGAAATAACTCCTAACCCGATGTATTGTGCTGGATGTGGTTCTAAGGTTGGTGGTAATGTTTTAGAAACTGTTTTAAGTAGAGTTAGAGAATCTCAATCTATTCGCGAAGGGGAAGATATTGTTATCGGTTTGGATTCTCCGGATGATGCTGCTGTGGTGAAGGTACCCAAGGGGAAGGTGATGGTACAAACGATTGATTATTTTACTAGTTTAATTAACGATCCTTACATTTTTGCACAAGTTGCTGTCAATCATTGTTTGAGCGATATTTTTGCAATGGGAGCGATTCCGACGAGCGTTTTGGCTTTGGCTACTATTCCTTATGGAAAATCTTCCATAGTTGAGGAAACTTTATTTCAGTTATTATCTGGTGCTGTAAAACAGTTAAATCAAGCACGAGTATCTTTAATTGGGGGACATACTATTCAAGGAGAAAAGTTAGCTTTTGGGTTGTCTTGTAATGGTTTGGCTGAGGAAGAGAAACTTTTACATAAAAGTGGAATGCAGGAGAATGACGTTTTAATTTTAACTAAGTCGCTGGGTACGGGGGTTTTATTCGCTGGTGAAATGCGTCTTCAAGTTAAAGGAATTTGGATTGATAATGCGATACAATCAATGTTGTTATCAAATCAAGCTGCTGCTGAATGTTTTTTGGAATATGGTGCAACTGCTTGTACTGATATTACGGGTTTTGGTTTAATTGGGCATTTATTAGAAATGGTAAAAGCCTCATTAATCGGAGTTGAGTTACAGTTATCTAAAATTCCGATTTTGGATGGAGCTAGGGAAATTTCAGCAAAGGAGATTTTTAGCTCGCTTTATCCAGAAAATTTACAGGCTTCGAGTTTTATTACGAATTATCAAAGTTTTGAATTTCATCGCAATTATCCGTTATTATTCGATCCGCAAACTTCCGGTGGGTTGTTAGCTTCGGTTTCTGTTGATAAAGCTGATAGTTGTTTGAAGAAGTTGAAGGAGTTGGGTTATGAAGAAGCGAGGATTATTGGTGAAGTTGGAGGAGAGGGGATAAGGTTGGTTTAAAACGCAGAGTATCGCGGAGTGTTGTTTAAGAATTAATTCGACTCCATTTAAAGTTAGTTAAATCTAAAATGTAATCTATGGAGTTTTCAATATAAGCTTTTTGAGTCCATAATTTACCACCACTAATGTAAATTTGGGATGGTTGTTGAAATTTAGCTTTATGTTGGCTTATCCAACCAGGTTTATTTCCGATGGTTTCAATTTTTTCGATTTTGAATGAATCGCAATTCAATCGGTAAACTGGAGTTTCGTTGAGTACTCTTTGATTTTGATAACCATTATTTCCGATAATGTAGATGTGATTGCCTACCAGAGTTTGTGATTTATCTTTTATTTCCCTAAGCTGTAATTCTTCGTCACCAACATCTAACAGCGATACTCGTATTTCATCACTAATATCGCTAAAATCATCATTTTCAGAAAGAAGGATTTCGACGATTTCTAAATTAGCTGCTTTGCTTATTGCATTTTGGTGACAACTATCGACTTTATTTATATCAGCACCAACTTCAAATAAAATTCTGACGCAATCGGTAGCACCAGATTCAGCAGCTTCCATTAAAGGAGTATTCAAATACTCGTCGGTTTCTTCAATATCAAATCCTTCTAAAACTAACCATTCTAGAATTTCGGCATAATTATATTTTATTGGGTAGAAGAGCGGAGATTTCCACCAAAATGAAGAATCATCGCGACTTGGTGTAAAAGGAAATATTAATTTGACTTTGTCTAAATTGCCAGTTTCCAAACTTAACCAGAAAGCATTTCTACCAAAGCAATCGAGAAGAGAAATATCAGCACCTGCTTCAAGTAAGATTTTGATACAAATTATTTTTATCTAAGTAGATAAGTACGATAAAACCTAACTATGTCATTACGAGCGTAACGGAGTAAAGCGAAGTAATCGCAATAGTTTCAGCTATTTTACATTTCCTTACGTAGATAGATTTATTTGTGCCTACCTACTTGTACCAATTCTGTATGAGGCTGGGGCTACTGAAACTAAGCCCGCCTACGCGGGCTAAATTAGGCGCATCTTTATAAAGAAATGGTATTACACAATCTATATAAACATCTTTCTGATTGATTAAACGAGAAACTGCTTTGATATTCCCTTTCCTTACATAATCATGAATTTTCATGTTTTTTTGAATAACGATAAAAATAAATTAGTAGGCAAACCATAGGTTATACCATGTCCGCTTAAACAGTTATCATATCTGTGGGGGAGGAGTAATAAGTAATAAGTAATGAGTAATAAGTAATAAGTAATGAGTAATGAGTATTGATGAGTAGTAGGTAACAACCGGCATCTTTTCAAACCCGGTTATATTTTAAGTAATTAACCAGACTTTATGTTAGAGGATGGTTGAAAAATATTATTAAAGGGTGGGTGTAATCTTACCATTGCGCGGGATTACTATCTCTCTATGCCTTTGGGGCACGCTACGCTAACGCGAAGCGAATAATGACATAGTTACCTTACTTTTACATAAGTTCTATATATAAGAAAATTTGATTCACATTTGAATTGAGCAACGTCCAAAAATTAGATAAAGCCTTGAAACTGCTTATATTTCCTGAAATACCTGATAATAACGAAATAAATGGGATTAATTTTATATGCCAGTCATAAAAGTGACATATAATCATCACAGCTATAAATTACGATGCGATATATCTATATACATCAGGGAGAAATCCCTAGATAACTTACGTTAATCCGTTAGAAAGGCGGTCAAAAAAAGTGGATACTTGAGTGAGTAGGAAGAATGCCTACTGATGAGTAGATAATACGATACATTATCCGCAGTAAGTTTGGCGATAGCTTTAACCAAGATTTCCCTTGTAGAAATCAGTGGCTAAGAAATTTTAACCAAACCCATAGCAGAAAATATGAAGTAAGTCTTGATTTGTGTTCCGAAAACAGCAGACAATCTTCAACAGATTAAGTTTTGATGTTGCTTGCCAGTAGGATATAAGTCAGCGATACTGCTTCGATTTAATTCGAGTTATTACCGATATTGCAATTGTCTGCAAATAATACTGCCAGACAAGGCAATTACAGTACGAAAATTCTTTTCCAATCTAAATAAAACCCTGTATGCAAGTAAAAGTGATTATTAATGATTGCTTTTTATGCATAGATAACTGACACGCGACAAACAAAAACTATTTTTTCGAGGTAAATAATCATGAAATTCACAATTGCTTCCTTAATCTCCATCGGTTTTGCTTGCACAGTTGCAATCACTGCACCCATGTCTGCTTTCGCTCAAGAAAAAAATCCTCAACCTCTCAACTACTTTGGTGTAGGTGCTTCTAATCGCGGTGCGGCAATTGAAAGCAAACTTTCGATTAACAATCGTTTTTCAGTGCGCCCAACAGCTACAACCAAGCTTTTTGAAGAAGGCGATCGCCATGCCACAATATACGTACCAGTAACCTACGATTTTGGTCAAACATCAAGTGGATTGCGTCCCTTTATTGGTGGAGGTGCTGGTATAACTACCGAAAACAGACAGTTTGGTGGAGTTTTAACAACCGGTGCTGACTATCGTATCAACAAACGCCTCACCGCAGTTGGTAGCGTCAACTTGGGCTTATTCGAGGATAACCGAGACTTTAGCGCCGTATTAGGTGTAGCAACAAACTTCAATCGTTAATGCCAATCGATTCTTAACTTTCGCAGTTAATAATTAATAAATATGTAGAGATATTGCCATGCAATGTTTTTACATATTTAACTTGAAAAATATTTGCAAGTCATCACGAGGTTGTGAGTAAAGAAACCAAAATGGATAATATTGCTTCTGGCAATTTTGGCGATAGTCGGAACTCTAATTGTATTTGGCTTTGTTTTTCCTTGGCTTTATAGAAAAGTCAGTAATTTGCAAAGTAAGCGAATTCCAGCTATTAGAATTCAAAATTTTGAACTATTACCCGCTACCCGAATTTCTCGGCTGCTAGTTGGCTTGTTAAAATTGCTGAGATTTTTATTTTCAATTTTCTAATTATTAACATCATCATAATGACAGATTTGCTTGCAAATATTCAAAGATGGCTTTCTAATCCCACTATCACCAAATTCATTGAAGTGGTGATTGGAATAGTAATTATTGCATTGATTTTTCGATTTATTCGTCAGTCAATTCCCCGCTATATTCAAGATTCTGATATTCGTTATCGTACCCGTAAAACTATCAGTCTTATTGGGTATATAGTCATGCTGCTATTTGCAGTATTTGTATTTAGCGATCGCTTGGGACAATTTACTGTTATCTTCGGTGCAGTCGGTGCGGGTATCGCTTTTGCGCTACAAGAAGTAATTGCCAGTTTTGCAGGTTGGGTGGCAATTTCTTTGGGTCAATTTTACAAGCCAGGTAATAGAGTGCAGTTAGGCGGTATCACGGGTGATGTGATTGACATTAGCATTTTACGAACTACTTTAATGGAATGTGGTGACTGGGTAAAAGCCGATTTATACAACGGACGTATTGTCAGAATTGCTAACAGTTTTGTATTTAAAGAACCCGTATATAATTATTCAGCCGACTTTGCTTTTCTTTGGGATGAAATTACAGTACCGGTAAGATATGGTAGCGAACATAGATTAGCAAGAGAAATTTTAGAGGAAGTAGTGTCGGAAGTCACTAACGAATATATTCCTCAAGCCAAACAACAATGGCAGAAAATGACTAATAAATACCTGATTGAAGATGCACGAATAGAGCCGATGATTACTTTAATAACTAATGACAATTGGATGGAATTTACAATTAGATATGTTGTCAGCTATAAAAAGCGGCGTATGAAGAAAGACCAATTATTTACTCGTATTCTCGACGAGTTTGAAAACACAAACGGAAGAGTTGCATTTGCTTCCCAGACTTTTGCACTTGTTGAAGCTCCAACATTTAACGTTAAATTTAAAGACGAAGAGAAAACAATTTTGTAAGACTCCTAATTCAGCGAGGGTTGAGGGTAATTATATGAGTCAAATTGCTTCAATACTCCACCACGATGAAAATGAAATATGTTTTAAAGTTGATGAGGTAGACGTTTTTAAAAACTTGTTACCGCTACAAACTTGTTTTAAACAGTTAGAAAAAAGATTAAATTCGAGTTTAATTGCTTTTAGTCATGATGAGAATTTTGAAGTTATAGAGCAATTAAACAACTCGAACTTACATTCCCTTGTAAATGCAGTTCATCAAGCTTTTGCAGAGCATCGTCCTTTATTACTGACTCCCGATGCTATCTGGATGGCGATCGCTGAGGGTTTTGCTCAACATATCAATAATAATGCAGAACGGTTACGCTATCAATTCGTTAGTCATTCGAGCAAGAGAGAATTAAAAGTTGCTGTGGAGAAGCTTACCAATAATCAAGATTGGCAGCAAGCTGTGGAATTATGGTCAAAGCTAATTGACGAAAATGTCAAAGCTGATATTGCCGATTTGATGGTTTGCGATTTTAGTACCACTACGCCAATTATTCGTACAGCCAGTCAAGTTGTGATGATGGATGCTTTGAAGCAATACTTTGATTATGGGTTGTATGCGATTTGCGGTATCCCTTGGATTATTGTACTGGGAAGCATTGACGATTGGCAGAAGATTCGGGAAAGGGTAGCAATCATAAGTCAATATGATTTGGATTGGTGGACAAAAAGATTATTACCAATTTGCGACGGCTTTATTGAAACGGTTGCTGGTAAACCAAGTTTGGAATTTTGGCAGCACATCTGTAAACCGCAATCTATGTATGGGGGAGATGTAATTACTGGGTGGTTAGCGGATTTGTTTCCCTATTTAAAAGATGATATTACCAAATCCCCTACATATAAAAATCCGATTTTAGAAACACCACGAGAAGAATTGACGATAAATCACGGAATTCCACCACGAATGTTCCCTAACGGAATTTCTCAAGCTTCATTTTCCTTAAGCACTCTTCAAGGAGAATCACATTTGGAATTAATTGCTGGTTTTATCGGAGTTTGTCAAAATCAACAAACTGGTTGTCTTCATCCAGAGATTGGTTGGGGAATTAGACAGCAAGATAATTTTGTAGGAATTTTGAATAAATTAGAAAAAGAACATCAGCTTAATTCTCCTACAAATTGGGAGTTTGAAGAAGGTTCTTATATGAACGAATTACCAGCAGATTTAATTCAACTTTTAGAAAGATTTGATGGTGGTACTTTATTTGCTAATACCGAACATCCTTGGAATATTAAAGCATTCAAAGAATATACACCTTGTAAGATTACAGATAATAAAGTTTTTACCATTTTTATTCAACTTAAAGATAATCGCTGTATTGCTTTTGCAAATATAAGACGAAAAAATGGCAAATTTGGAGATAAAGATTATCGAACTTGGTTTGAATGGTGGATTGTTGTCGGGAAACCTATTTTAATTGAAGATAAAGGTTCGATTGAGAGTAAAAGTTGGATATTGAAACCGGAATCAACCAAAATGATTGCAAAAGGGATTCCGCAATTATTTGAAAGAATTATTCAAGCAGAAGGAAGATATTATTTTGATGCTGAGGATTTTATTGCTGATGAATCAATTCAAATTTTAAGTTAGCATTAATAACAACACACACAGAAATCTCCTCGCTTATTCTGGAGACAATTAAAATCCTATCCCCACCGCTAAACGAAGAAAAATAGCTTTTGTTATCAAGTATTAATTAGTAATAAAACGGTTGGGAGAAATTATCAAAAGTTAATTTAGTGTTCTAACTTGCACAATCCTTAACAAGCCACATAAACCGCCTTGGAATAAATTCCCAGGCTAATATACAAAGTACGTTAAAACGCACTAAAATCAATGCCCAACCGTTAAAAAATGTTTATCGCTGCATTTATTTTTCATGTTGATTCCCATGCTGCACAATATCGGTAGAAGTCACCACGGTGAAATATTAACTCAAGCTCAACTTGTAGATTAAGGGAAAATTTACCCTTTGCTAGACTCAAAATCTTTCAAGTTTAACGAAATTGCAGTAGCACACCATTATGCAGAATCACCGAAGGCGATCGCTAAAGTTACCTTGGATTTTAGATTTTACAATTTGTACCGTACTTATTTAAGACTTCCAATTACCTATTCTGCGGAATCCTTACCCTTTGCTTGGTAAAATAAACTTGTGTCGCATCTTTCAAACTATCTTTCGGACTGCTTGATGCATTCACCAAAATATGAGCGGGATTAATTTTGGGTAAAGGAGTAGGGTGTTCGAGAGTAATTTTATTGTTAATAGATATTTTATTATTCTCTAACTGCTTCCAATTTCTAATTGAGTAAACCGTTGCATCACCATTCTTATAACATAACCTACCAAAAGCCAAACCTTTAGCAGCTTCGGGAACTTCGAGCAAATAAAAGTAATCCGGACTCAACCATTCTTGCAAACTACTACCGTCTCCCCCCTTACCAATATAGGTAATGGCAGCAGAAGGAACTTTTGACCATTTTTTACCATCTAAGGCTTCCGGAAATATAACTACGGGAACTACAGGCTTCGATTTAAAAGACACTTGCCTATAAAAGGTTCCTCCATCTATTTTAACTCCCGCTCCCTCACGCTCCTTGATTCCATTTTTATCGTATTTATCTACCTTAACTTGAGTAAGTGCTTTGGCTTTACTACAAAATTCAGCGCGGTTTGCTTGCTTTACTCGATTATCATTGAATAATTTCAAACTAATTCCAATAACAGCGATTAATGTAGTTAATAATAGTCCCTTAAATATTAAACCAGACTTCATTTACGGATACAGATATAGTATTCACTAATACGTTATAGCGCTAATTCTTACAGCAATCCATATACTCTCACAACAAAAAATCACTTTCAGGATTTACAGAATCGTATATCTTGCCGATACTTCCAACTTAACCTTTACCAAAACTTCTTCCCTTGAATATGCTCCACAAGTTTTCGACCAATTCCTTGATTGCGATCGCTATGGCTAAAGGCTCAATGATGAATATAGCAGCAACGAACATCAATTTATTTTTTAATTAAGCTTTGCAGATCAACTACTTGCAGTAATTATTACAAATCAATATTATAAAAACCCGCCTTATTCTCAATATAAATACTATTTTTTTGTTTTCATAGTAAAATAAATTACTCAAAAATGTAACCTATCTTCAAAAGTCTATATCTAATTTGCCAAGAAAATTATTTAATGCAATTTCGATAAATACAACTTTGATTAACAGTCGATTTTTCAGTCAAAATACGGTTTCAATATTTTTATAGTGATACAAAATACTCAAATTACGCAGAAAAAGCAACAATTCGACATCTGAACGCGAAAAAATTTCCGTATTTTGCAATCAGTATTAACAAAAGTATATTTCCCTTAATACTTTACTAGCCACTAATGAGAATACTGTCAATAATTCCACGAAATGACGTTGTTTTTGAAAGGTTATCTAAGTCACTTTTCGTGTAAAATATTTTTTATATATAATCTGTTTGGACGTATTTTATTTATTTTAATTAAAATAAATTTTAAATATAAAAATTATAAATTGAAACAGTTAATCAAATGACAAAAATTATTTTAGATAATATCAAGCAAGAAAGATTGTGGATGAGTGATTGAGGTTTATGTTAAATCAAATAGCTTTAAACCTTATAGTAATTCGCGTCGAAGATTTAACTAGAAGCAGAAAATTTTACGAAATATTAGGAATTAGCTTCTTATACGAGCAACATGGCAATGGTGAAAAACATCTGTCCGCAATGTTGGGAGGAATTGTATTTGAAATTTATCCGAGCAGTAATAATATAGATACTTCAGGAGTGCGTTTGGGTTTTCGCGTTTCTTCCGTAGATAATACTATAGAAGAATTACAAGCAATTGAGACAGTTATAGTATCCCCACCAAAAGATTCTCAATGGGGAAGACGTGCTGTAATTATAGACCCCGACGGTCATAAGATAGAACTTGTTGATTAATTATATTTTCCGTAGATGGGAAGATAAAAATATGCTCCCGAGTAGGTAGAGGAAGAATTTTAACTGCTCACTGCTCACTGTTAACTGATAGACACAACTTTTCTCCCTTAGAGATGTAAACTACTTTTACGAAGGTTGATAAAGGTAGCGGGTTTTGGAAAAACTTTTAAAAATATCGCGAATCATCGATGCTTTTAATGAGCTTATCGGTAAAATTACTAGTTGGCTGGTATTAGTTTTAGTAATTGTCGGTGGGTGGAATGTTGTCGGCAGATATCTAGGACGATTAACTGGTAGTAATTTGAGCTCCAATGCTTATATTGAAGCTCAATGGTATATTTTTAGCTTAATATTTTTTTTCGCGGGGGCTTACGCTCTCAAACATAACGAACACGTGCGGGTTGATGTTTTCTACAGTAAATGCAACCCCCGTCAGAAAGCGCTTATAGAAGTTTTAGGTACGATATTCTTCTTAATTCCATTTTGTGGTTTAATTATTTTCTATTCTTGGGAAACCATTGTTAATTCTTGGTCAATTTGGGAAACTTCTTCAGATCCCGATGGTTTACCGCGATATCCCATAAAAAGTGCAATTATCGTTGCTTTTGCATTATTGATATTGCAAGGAGTCTCTCAAATTATTAAAAACGTAGCAATTTTAAAAGGTTATTTACAACCCCAGGAGGAAAGCAGTGATTACTGATTGGCTTGGTCCATTAATGTTTGTCGGTGCTTTAGTTTTATTGTCTTTGGGGTATCCGGTAGCATTTTCCCTGGGAGGGGTTTCGATTCTCTTCGCTTTATTGGGAGTGGCATTAGGTTTAGATAATTTCGATTTGCAATTATTTGGTTTAATGCCGTTGCGAATTTTTAAGATAATGGCGAATTATACTCTTTTAGCTATTCCCTATTTTATTTTTATGGGGTCGATGCTGGAAAAAACGGGTATCGCCGAACGTCTTTTGGAAACAATGGGAATATTGTTTGGACGTTTGCGGGGTGGTTTGGCTTTAGCGGTGGTAATTGTTGGTGCCCTACTCGCAGCGACTACCGGAGTTGTTGCGGCGACAGTGGTTGCTATGGGTTTGATATCCTTACCAATTATGTTGCGTTACGGCTATGATAAACAGTTGGCAACTGGAGTGATTGCAGCATCGGGAACTTTGGGACAGATAATTCCCCCATCGGTAGTATTGATAGTACTTGCAGACCAATTACGGATAGGCGATCGCAACCTTTCTGTGGGTGATTTATTCATTGGTTCGATCATTCCCGGTTTGATGATGGCAGGTGCTTTTGCATTATACGTGTTGATAATCGCATTTTTGAAACCGGAAATTGCTCCACCGTTACCCCCCGAAGTCAGAAATATCAGCGCGGTGAAATTATTTGCCCAGGTATCTCAGGTAATGCTGCCGCCTTTAATATTGATATTGTTGGTATTGGGAAGCATCTTTTTCGGATTCGCCACACCTACCGAAGCCGGAGCAGTAGGTTGTATAGCCACAATAATTCTTGCTGCCGTATACCGTAAATTAACCCTTGCAACCCTGAGTCAAGTTTGCGACGCGACTATGCGAATTACTAGCATGGTCATATTTATTTTAATTGGCTCAACTGCCTTTGCCTTGGTATTTCGCGGGCTTGACGGCGATATTTTCATGAAAGATGTTTTAAGTAATATCCCTGGTGGAGAAGTAGGATTTTTGCTAGTTAGTATGGTAGTTGTATTGCTGCTAGGCTTCTTTATCGACTTCTTTGAAATTGCCTTTATAGTCATACCGTTATTTGTTCCTGTAGCGCAACAGTTAGGAATTGATTTAGTTTGGTATGGGGTTATATTAGGAGCAAATTTACAAACCTCATTTTTAACGCCTCCCTTTGGTTTTGCTCTATTTTATTTACGGGGTGTTGCACCAAAAGAAGTAACTACGGTAGATATTTATCGAGGAGTTATGCCGTTTATTTTGATTCAGCTATTGGTATTGGGATTAATTATTATATTTCCGCAGATTGTTACTTTCTTGCCTTCATTAATGAAGCCAGCGCCGGTTGAGGTTTTGAGTTCGTTCGTAGTTGCGCTTTAGCGCCAAATATTGAACAACCCCAATCTATGCCTTAGCTGCTAAGTTGGGTTGAAGGTGTAGCCGTAACCCAACATCAATGTTTTGGTTTTTAATTATTTATTTTATTTAAACGCAGAGGGGCACGGAGGGTAACGCAGAGGGGCGCGGAGAGTTGGTAGGTTGGGTTAGAAACGCAAGAATAATTAATCGTTGACAAAATATGAAGATGCGTTTTTAACCCAACATTAAGGTTTTGGTTTTAGTAATAGATTACTTGAGGGTTTTATTATTTGTTTTACTAGCCATGATGATGTTGGGCTTCACTATGTCCTTTGGGCACAATTCGTGAACGTTCAACCCAACCTAGTAGTCCTTTGCATTAAATATGGTGGGTATATAGTAATTAAAATATTTTCTACCCCCTCTACCTCTTCTTCCCCCCCTACCCCCTCCCATCCTTACTCGTCAAAATTAATGGAATCGAATACTAGGAAATTGAGAATTTTAGATTAAGAGAATAAACGGGGAAGTAAAACCCCAGTTAATGCTGCAAAAAATGCTAATAATGCGCTGACAGCTTCCGGAGATAGATATTTTGATAACCAACTGGGTTTAATAGTTTGTACCGGAAACTCTGGATATAGCCCTACAGCAATGCTTTGACTTTCACCAGAGAATAGAGTTTGTAAGCCCTGGGAAGACTTAGAATTAATACTTACCGAGCGTAACTTCCGAATCCCTGGCTGTTTAGATGGAATAATCAGAAACTGCTCGGGTTGTAGCTCCATAACTTGAGTATTCATCCGAACTTTTCCGCTTATAATTGTTGAAATTTCGATTTGATCTTTGACATTTCCTGTATTTTCCAAGCGAGTAAAATTTACCTTGCTTACATCTAAATCTCTCCAAATCCACTCATCTAAGTCATCTTTTTGAGATTTGGCTGGATTTGGTAATTTAATAGTTAGTTCAGTTGGTGTAAGTAAGGTGAATGTAATATCATCAATAATTGATTCCAACTCTAATGATAATTCCTCATCATAATCATCATCACTACGAATATCTAATTCAGGTATATTAACTCCTGCTAAATTGAATTGTAGTTTTTCTTCTCCAAGTTTTACTCGCAAATTACCAATTTGTTTTGTCTTTTTTGTTTCTGGTAATCCTTGTGAAGAGAGGCAAGTTTTTGACAGTAAATTAGCATCCAGAAGACACAGAGATAGTTGAGCTTCTTTGGATTCATAAGTAAGATTACTTACTTGGCTTTCAGGAAAAAGTCTAAGTTCTAAAATTGACAGTTGATTATTTACAAATTGAGTAGGAGTAATCATCAGCGTACTTGTAGAGTTTGGGAATTCCATAGTTAAAGAATCCATCTGAATGAGTTTTTCATTTAGAGTAGGATCTGATTTGCTAGAAAATTTCCCTGTAAAGACTAAAGCTTCTGGTTGTTTACCTTCGATTTGTAGATTTTGGATGCCTTGAATTTGGTCAAAAAAGAGTTTTTCTGAATTTCCTGTATACTCAAAGCTGATTTCCTTGGCAATGACACTTCCTTCAAAGTTATAGCTACCTCGGAAAACATAATTACCTAATAGAATTCCCACCGACAACAATAAGACTATAATTGCGATGATTTTATCAGTTTTCTGTCTACGCAGGAACTGGTAAACTCGTTTTAAAAGCCGCCAAAATTGCACAACCAACCATCTGAGGAGAGAAAATATCATCCCCAAGGTTTGTTTAATAAAAAGCAACATCTGAGTGTAATATTGACTGTTACTTGGTGGCGGGTTATTCGGCGGCATTAGTAGTATTAATCGCGGGGAAAATAGTATGTTTTAGTTAGAGTAAATGAGGATTGTGTTGGAAACGAAATTTATGAGGCACAGACTTATTCTTACTATCTTCAAGATAAAGTTCATAAATTCCAGGACGAGCTTTACCATATTTCCAAGAAATTTTAATTTGTTTTCTGGGAATCTTGCGAGAAGTGTTGAAAACTGGCTTCCCTTTATAACGAATTTGAATTTTAGAAAAGCTTCTACGGTGAGGATTCTTCACTACAAACTGATATTTGTCAGATATTCTACCTAAAACTACTGGAAAATAAATGATATTCCCATTACGATTAATGTGAGAAAGTGCCCGGAGACTTCTACTTGGAATACCTGCTTTTTGTAATATGGTTGTCTTCAAAGGAAAATTAAAACCATTAGTATCGCGTTTAAGGGTGATTTTATCCAGAAGATATCTTCTATAATAAGATTCTAATCGAAGTTCAGGGTATTTCTTCCCTTTCATGGGCACTCCTTTCATGGGCACTCTGAGATGAAGCTTGCTGGGATATCTGTTGCTTAATTCTCCCGTAGAGAAAGAAATTAGATCGACTGACCCAGGACTAACATTAGGACTTATCAATCCTTCACAACGGTTATTTTCTCGTCGTATATAAGCATGTGATTTAGAATTACCAGAAGGACATGCTTGCGCTGTTAGGGGAATAAAACAAAAGAATGAAAAATTTATAATCAGTAGTTTCCAATTCATAAGATAAGAAAATAATTTACTACAAAATATTCCAAACACGTAACTGTTTAATCACTTCATCAATTGGATAACCTACACCATGTCCACTTGTTGAAGAGTCATTTTCATCATATTCAGAACTTGGTTCATTAGGATTTGGATCGCTATCGCGTTTACCATTAGCCCGCATAACCATACCGATTACCTGCCCTTGCTCGTTGAGTACAGGGCTTCCAGAATTACCTAGAGCAAGTGGGGCATTAATGTATATTTTATTTTTATTCTTTTTAATTTGTGTTGCTTTCCCAGCAACAGGAAACCAGTTTTCTTCAATGTTATTTGGGTGTCCTATAATTAGAATAGGGGTCAGAGGTAAAATCTTGCCAGGAAGATAACTAAAAGCCTCGATATCCGACGGAACCCCGTTCACTTTCAGAACTGCTAAGTCTAAATCTGAGTTATCGAAACTAGTATATTTTTCAATTTTAGCTTGAGCTTGATTATTATTAGTTTTTGTAAATGGAACTCCATTATCTTGTTGTTCTGGAACAGGATCGTAAAATTCTACGGAAATCTTCTGATGGAGTTGTTTTAAATTGTCATTCGCGACTACATGGCGATTAGTTACAATCCAAGCTGTTCTACCTTCTTTTTTTACTATCCAACCTGTTCCCAAGGTTTGATTATCCCTGCTCTTTATTCTCACGGTAGATTTATACGCTGCTTCTGATAATGTGCTTCGATTATTACCACTGAATGCTATATTAGTCTGAGAATTTTGTCGTTGTAGTTCTATATTTCGTTGGTTTTCTGCTCTTCTGAGGTTGTTTCGAGCAGAAGCAAAATTAGGGTTGATTCGAGTAGCTTGCTCAAAATTAGTAATAGCTGCTCTCCGGTTTCCTTGATTCAAATATATAATACCTAAACCATTGTAAGCAAAAGAGTTTCTTGGATTAATTTCAAGAGCTTTGCGATAGTAATAACTCGCCTGTTGAAAATTACTTTGCAGATAATATGCTTTACCTAACCTATAGTAAAGAGAAGAACTTTTATAACCAATTTTAATTGCTTTTTCATACTCAGCTATTGCCTCACTTTCTCTGCCCATCTCACTCAAAAGGCTACCAAGACGTATGTGATTGCTAGCAATTAGGTCTTTTCTATCAGAGGGAGTATTCTGTGTCGCTTTTTGATATTCAGCGATTGCTCTTTCATATTCAACTATTGCTTCACCTTCTCTACCCATCTGAATTAGAACATCAGCCTTATAATTACGTGCCCAAGCAATCAAGTCATATCTAGTTGGTGGAGAGATATCTATTACTTTTTGATAAACTCTTATAGCATTATCCCATTGATTGAGGTAGGCATAAACATTTCCTAAATTTCCAGAAGCTTGAATGTTTTTAGGGTTAAGTTCAACAGCTTTTTCATAAGCGTTAATTGCTTTTTCTAACTTATTCTGCTCTGAATAAACCATACCCAAGCCATTATAGGCATATGAATGATTGGGGTCGAGTTCAATTGCTTTTTTAAACTCAACAATTGCTTCATCCAATCTATCTTGATCTCGTAGCGCTCTACCCAATCTATAGCGAGCTTCTGCTGTATTCGGTTTACACTGAAGATATTTTCTCCAAATAGTTTCAGCTTTTTGATATTCCAATTGACGATGAGCATTGGTTCCTTCGTCAAACCACTTATCTACATTAATTTCATTACATTGAGCAATAGCTGGCTGTGAATGTAAGGCTACTGGTAATACTAGTAAGAAAGGCAACGATTTGAAAAAACTCATCATTTATGAAAGTTTTCGCTCAAGACTCTATTTTATACAATCTCATTCGACAAAAATTTGAATATCAGAGTTCCTACATTGCGAAAGATGTCAAAATTGTTAGCGAAAGGTTACTAGACTTTATATAAATACATAAATGAGAGTATTAATATTACTATTTCGTACATTTTTGTAACAATTAATTGCAAAGATATTTTATACCGGGAGTGATAAGAAATTCCGAACACTAAGTAATTACTAATGTATAAATTGTTTGATTACGATTTTCAGATTGTTACAAATACTACGATATTCCATCCCAAATCTGAGAAGCAGGAATAGTTTGTCCACTCATAGCTTCATCCCAAGCTTGACGAAAATTTTCTTTAATTACCTCTAATGGTGTGTCATCTTCATCAATTTCCGCATCTTCCCGAATCAATACAATTACTTCAACTCGACTATTCTTATCCGTAGTTATAGGTTTGTCTAAAGTAAGTTGTCCATCTTCATCAATGGTTCCCATCGCTTTAATTGCTTTCATCGGTTATTCCAAATGTCACTTTGAAAATACTTTTATATTATCCTTATAAAAAACCGCTATGACCTACATCCATCCCGGTGAAATCTTACAGCAGGAATTTCTCGAACCAAGGAATATTAGTGCTTACCGTCTGAGTAAGGATATAGGTGTAACTCAAACAAGAATCAGCGAAATTTTATCCGGGAAACGCAGCATTACAGCCGATACAGCTTTGCGTTTATCGCGTTATTTCGGAAACAGCGCTCAATTTTGGCTTAATTTACAAACCCAATATGATTTACGTCAAGCAATTGATGAAAATGCTCAAGTTTACAATCAAATATCTTTAGTTGAGGTTAATGAAGTTGGATAAGTTGCTAAATATACAATTGTAATTATCAAATATAGCGCTTTTCATTTGAGTGCAATACAGTTTGAGAAACCTCACCCCCTTCCCCTCTCCTTGTTAAGTAGAGGGGTGTATTCTATTCAACTGAAAACTGCTATATTATCCTTCATCCACAACATCTCTCATCTTGCGTCTGCGCTTTCTCTTGGCAATAAACTTGAGAATCCGACGAATACCATAAATCAACAGAAAAATAACCAGCAACGTTGATAATACAGGTAAACTAATTGCCAAGATTGAAATAACAATAGAAGAAATCGCTTCGACAAACCCAACAATTGGGGCACCCATACCGGCAGTTGTTACGGATGCAGTTAACCTAGTCACAGATGTTGTTAACTCCACAGTCTCGGCAGTAGCTCCCCCAGCAATAACCGTCAAAATCCATAAAAAAGTTGGATCGAAATCTCCCGCCATTGATAAAGTTGATGCAGTAATAAACATGCCCGCGATGGGAGCCAGAGCTATTTCGATAGAATCAAGAAAGTTACTTACCCAAGGAATAAAGTAGGCTAAGACTTCAATTGTTGCAGCAATACTCAAAGTGGTGATTGCGTTTTGAGTTCCCAACCATTGCCAATCAGAAGATAGCTGTAACGCTCCACTGTGGGCAGCCATACTCAGTGCCAAAGGTGGAATAAATACTCGAAAGCCACAAGCAGCGCTCAAGCCTATACCTAAACATAATGCCGCAATTAAATTCATGGAGTCAAATCGGTATTTTGGTTTATTGTAGTGATTCAACCGATGAATTCAGTAAATACAGTTGAATCATCTCATTTTTAACTCAAATTTAGTGAGTAGTTAAGAGTTATGAGTTAGGAGTTAGGAGTTAGGAATTAGGAATTAGGAGTTATGAGTTAGGAGTTAGGAGTTAGGAGTTAGGAGTTATCTATTCTTCCCTTTACCCATTACCAATTATCAATTACCAATCCCCCATGCCCAATGCCCATTCCCAATTTTTAAATGCAAATTTCTAATACCGTAATTATTCCCGACAACGAAATTGAAATTAGTGCAATTCGTTCTCAAGGAGCTGGCGGACAAAATGTGAATAAGGTTGCTACTGCGATTCATTTACGTTTTGATATTAACGCTTCCTCGCTACCAGATTATTATAAAAATCGACTTTTGAAATTAAAAGATAACCGAATTACTCAAGATGGAATTATTATAATTAAAGCGCAAGAATCCAGAAGTCAGTTAAAAAATAAAGAAGATGCTTTTGCTCGGTTAAAAGAACTGATTAAAAGCGCAATGGTAATTAAAAAGAAACGCAAACCTACTAAACCTACAAAGAGTTCGCAAAAGAAGCGAGTTGATTCCAAGAAAAAGCGCAGTCAGGTTAAAAATAATCGGAAGAAGGTTGTTGATGAGTAGTTGTTTTTAATTAATTATCTTTGGTAGGTTGGGTTAAAGGCACAAGAATAAATTTATGATTCACCAAAAATTAAAATCTGCCGTAACCCAACATCAATGTTTCAGTTTTGATAATAGATTATTTAATGTCAACTTGATGTTGGGTTTCTCTACGTTCAACCCAACCTACGAAATAAATTCACGTTGTCCGCTAGCGTATCTCTGTGTGATTTGCCGGACATCATATAAACTATTAATAATAAATTTGGTTTAACTAAAAACAATGACAGCTATACTTAAAATATCATTTTTCTGCTACTTAATTACAGCCATTGCCTCTATTATATTTGGCATTATTTATCTAACCCGCTCGGAATTCATGCCTTATCATGCAGCAGCATTAGAAAAAGAATGGATGCAATTAAATATAAAAACTCAAACTTTAATATTGGCATTAATGCGAGTTGCTGGAGGTGGCTTTCTTGCAACTGGTATGGTAGTGATTTTTTTAATATATTTATATATTAAAACAACGGAAGAATGGATAATTTTTATTATTCCAACTATAGGTTTTGTGACTTCATTCTCTTCACTTTATGCCACACTGATTGTGAAAAATCGTACACCAGGATTACCTCCGGTTAACTTAACTTTACTGTCAATATGTTTGATGTTAACTGGGTTTATCTTGTCGCTCGCTGCTTGAATTTTTGCTACTGCTGTACCTTATAAACCTGCAATATTCTGTATTTTTATTTTTCACTTAACTAAGTTTCAATTCCAGCATCCCTTATAGCGTTTCCTAAGCAACTGAGGTACAGCGATTACCTCACCCCGATAAAGCTGTGCTTTATCTCCCCTCTCCTTATCAAGGAGAGGGGTTGGGGGTGAGGTTTTGTGTGTACTTCAATAGACTGGGAAACGCTATAACCGTTGTTCTAATTCTTCCAATCGCTTCAAAGCATTTTCCTTAGCTTCTCGCTCTTGTACAACTAACTCAGTTCCCCACAACAGTAAATTACCCGCTTCATCCCACCACCTTAACCAGTAACCCTCGCGGTTTTCGCGTCTTCCCTGCCAAACCCCGATAAATAACTGCATCTCATCGAGCCAGTAACGGTTATTTTCATCGGGGTTACGCAAATCATATCCCGATTCATCCAAGCGATGAACTTCTAAAGTACCGCTTTCTGGTTCAAAAATAATATAGTTAGGTACTCGCAGAATTTGCTCGTAGTAAAACCATTTTCCGGGGGGATAGGTGCGTTTACTGGAATATTCTGTACCTTCCGCATCTGAAAGAAATTCCATTACCACTACTGGAATCTCACCTTGTAAATTGGGGGTATAGCTGCGTTTAACTTCCTCTCTAGCCACGTTAATTTGCGGTACATAAGCCCAATCGGGAGCTTTTACGACAATTTTGTCATTTACAGTAGCGCAGATGCCGTAATTAGTCGTGACGAACGCAGCGGACGGCAATATTTCTGCTAATTCTAAACTTTCAGTAAGCACCGCAGCAATGTACGGACTATAAAGATTATCTACTATTTCGTCGTCTAAAAAGAAGTCTTCGGGCAATAATTCCCAAGTAATATTATAGGGACGAACGGTAACAACCATAATAACTGCAAGCGAAGGAGTTGAATTATAGTATAGCGATATTAATTATTTATTAGTAACCAATTACCAATTAGCAACCTTTAAGAAAGCGCTTGCGGCTTACTATACTCAGTATCCTCATCCGCAGGTAACGGAATAAATTCGTCCTCCTCGGGTACCTTGCTAAACTTCCCTTCTTTCCAATCTTGTTTAGCTTGCTCAATTCGTTCGGGACGACTTGACACTAAATTCCACCATTTATAGCGATCGCCTACTGATTCTCCACCAAATACGATACATCTAGCTTCTGTATTTGCACTTATCTTAACTTCGCTACCAGAATTCAAAACGGCTAGCTGATGTTGTTCTAAATTCTCTCCATCAATACTCAAACCGGGAGTAATGCTGTAAACTGCTCGTTCGCTAAAAAAGTCGGGTAAAGCAAACTCTGTATTCGGTTTTAGCTGTACGTCTAAGTAAAACATTGGCGATACAGTTTCAACTTTGGAAGCACGATTAAAAGCATTGCCCACAACCAAAGTTATCGTCACACCGTTTACATCCCAAACGGGTAAATTATCTTTTGGGTAATGACGGAACCAAGGTGCGGTTTCTTCGCGTTCGTTGGGCAGAGCAACCCAAATCTGAATGGCGTGTAAAGTTGCGTCTCGATTTCTCGATTCCTCGGGAGAGCGTTCGGAATGTACGATACCAGTACCAGCACTCATCCAGTTGACAGCACCGGGTTTAATTTCTTGAACGGTACCCAAACTATCACGATGCAATAATTCCCCTTCTAATAAATAAGTTACGGTAGCCAAATTTATGTGAGGATGAGGTCTTACGTCAACACCTTTACCAGCAGGAAAAACAGCAGGTCCCAAATGGTCAAAGAAAATGAAAGGACCAACCATTTGACGCTCCTCTTGAGGAAGACAGCGACGAGCTTCAAAACCACCTAAATCTTTGAGATGGGGTTTAATAATTTGATTAATACTAGACATAAAACTATGGCGATAGATGCTTCAAATAGATTTTACGACGAAATGTTATTTCTACTAAAAGCCCGGTTTCTAAATCGCTTTTCTCGTTCTCTCTCCTTAATAAGGCTACCGTGTACACACAACTCTGCCGGGGACTATAAGTCCCCGTCTAATATCTAAAGTCGTCTAAAGACGACTGAAAAATTATGTACAAAATAAGACATCATAGTTAGTCCTATTTATAGGACTTCTGCTATTAGACAGGGACTTGCAGCCCCTGGCGAGCTTATTAATCGCTGTTTAATAATCCCCAAGCAAGAACATCAAATAAACCATTTCGAGTTTTTGTATGCTGCCTGAGACACCCCTCTAATGTAAATTTATTCTTCTCCAAAACCCTTGCTGAAGCTTGATTAAAATCAAGTGTGTGAGCGGTAAGACGAGTTAATTCAAGATAATTAAATGCATATTGAATAAAAACACCGAGCGCATCAGTTATTAAACCTTGCCCTCTATAAGCTGGAGCTAACCAATAACCCACTTCCGCTCGATGGGTTTCTCCTAGACTCAAATCATCCACACCCATCGAACCAATTAAATAACCTTTAGAGTTACGAAGCGCGAAAGATATTTCCAATTGATTGCGATTCAAAAAATCTATGCGTCGCTGTATCCACCAATCTGCCATAGATTCTGTATAAGGATACGGCATGAGTGGAATTGTATCTGAAATACTTTTATCGTTGAGATGGTCTAAATAAGCAGCTCTGTCATTTTTACGAATACTGCTTAAATAGAAACCATCGCGAACATCAAGCTTCATACTCAAAACTTAATTTTCTTTAAAATACCACCTCAGAACCCTGTCCCCAGAAGCCATCATACTTAGTAACGCGGATATCTCCTAATACTTTGGTTTGACAAGCTAAACGGCGATCGCTCTCGGAAGAATGAGGAGGAAGCCCCAATCTTGTTTTCTCTTTCCAACTAG
Organism: Rivularia sp. PCC 7116; assembly: GCF_000316665.1. Taxonomy (GTDB): domain Bacteria; phylum Cyanobacteriota; class Cyanobacteriia; order Cyanobacteriales; family Nostocaceae; genus Rivularia. Next base: position 8,312,788 of record NC_019678.1, read on the forward strand.
GTTCCGACACTTCACCCTGTATTGCCACCGCACAGGTACCGCAAGTGCCAAGCCCCCTACAATTAATAGTTTTTGCATTACCGTTATAAAGGTCAATATTATTATCCAACAAGACTTTTCGCAGATTGCTACCAGATTCGCATTCAACAGTTTTTCCTTGAGCAGTTATTTTAGGCATTGTAAAATGTCCCCTGAGTTAAAAATTATTTTCATATCAACCAACCTAATTCGATTTTAGATTATCTCAAACAAGAAAGGTTTATTTAATCTAATCAGGAATGGCCGCAATTGTCACAATGTCCGTTTGGTGCGTGACACTGAAAACATTGTTACTACGTTCGCAGTTACTCAAAATGTCACAGCACCCTACAAGAAAAATGTGCCGGTTGCGTAAGTCCTACTAATATCTTGCACCATTTTTTTTTAGAATTAGTTTCAATATGGCTTAAAACTCACAATCATCAAACTAAAGTTCCCTTTCTAGAATTTGAATCATTACTCAATAGTTCGCTGTTAGAAGTTCGTCAGGAATTTGGAATTTTAGATTATATTAATTGAAATAATTTTTTGAGTTTAAAGCTTGATACTCTATTTGCTTACCTGAGCGCATCAAGGTTCAACACTTGTGGGTTCCCCATCCAAGAAGCATAATCGGTATGGTCTTTTAAATCGTTTCCGGTAAGTGGATGAATTAGAATTGTTAAACCTCTTCTATTTAGAGCTAACCAAGATAGTAAAATTGCAGATTCATCAACATCAAAAGCAAGCTGGCAACTCCAAGAAGGATGAGGTCCCACTGGTTTACGATGTACGCGCCCTACTTTTACTGAAAATTGCTTTCCGGCTTCTTCACATAAAGCAATTGCTTGTTCGCAGCTAGAGTCATCGAAGTAAACATGAGCATGATAACCTTTAACCAAACTAATATCTTGAAATTCCATAAAGACTGAAAAGTTAGTTAATAATTTACTGCTTTACTTTAACGGATTTTATATTTATATCGAAGCGTAACACACCACCCACTTGCTTACGCGGTGCGTTAAAACGTTTCGTTTACAGGGCAGTCTACGAAGACATTAACGGATTTTATATTTAAATAAGTAAGCGGGCATAGTTACTCCTATCTCGCTGTAATATTGTCTATCTGTTTGCAGCTCTTTCCTCTCCGCTCTCTGTGGTTTTTTATCGGAAATCATTAAGCCGGGAAGAAAGCAAGTGTAAAAAGTATATTCAAGTACTTGTTTGCTTGATTAATTATATGTAATATCCATGAGAACATGCCGATTGCTAATTAACAATCTATTTTGATAATCGGTAGTTTTTACTATATTCCATTGGCATCATTTGATGACTGATTCTATATACTTACCAAGACCTCGCGCTGCTGCTGGCACTTATTTGAGAATTGTGTCTATCAATGATGTTTATAAGATTGAAAATTATCCTTTTGTCCAAACAATAATTCAATCACTTAAACAGACATCAGAAGATAGCATAGTAGTTTCTTGTCTGAATGGTGATTTTCTTTCTCCTTGCTTGCTAACGTCTTTAGATGGTGGAAAAGCAATGTTAGATGTACTCAAAGTTATGGACATTGATTATGTTTGCTTTGGTAACCACGAATTTGATGTAAATATAGATTTACTTCAAAAACGTTTAAAAAACTGCTCTACTAAATTTTTAAACGGTAATATTATCAATTTACCAATTGTTGATGCTTTTGGTAACCCTTTAGCTAAATATGACATTATAGAAGTCGGAGAGAATAAAGTCGCATTTGCCGGATTTTGCACCGATAATATTGATATTTTTAGACCTGGTACAAATTTACAGATTCAGCCTGTTTTTGATGCTTTAAAAGAAATTTGGCATGAATGTAAAAATCAAGCAGATATACTTATTCCCTTAACTCATCAAAATATAGTGGCAGACAGAACATTAATCGAGCAAATAGAACAATATGATGATTTAAAAGGTAAAATTCCGGTAATACTTGGCGGACACGAACACGAAGTTTATATCGAAGAAATTGCTGGAAGTCGCATTGTCAAGTCTGGACAAGATGCCAATAATATTATAGTTGTAGATATCTGGTGGTCTATTGATGGTAAGGTAAATAGCGCGAATTATCTATTACCAGCTAGTCACGTCAAGCCAGAGCCAAATGTACAAAGATTCGTAGAAAATAAAAATAATTTTCTAGCTAAACTGTTGGATGTAGAACTATTTAAAGTTCAAGAAACGATGTCATCCGCAAGAACCAGATTCCAGCCAGAAAAAGTTGCTTCGATTCTATGTTCTTATATCAAGAAAAGCTTAGAAAATAATGTCGATATTGTAATTCTTCAAGGAGGAGCTATCAGAGGTAGTCGTAAATATAAAAAAGGTACATCCTTTACCTACGGCGATTTATTGCAGGAACTACCTTTCGATACAGAAATCGCAGTTATCCAAATACCCGGAGAAGTTTTACAAGATGCTATCAAATTAACGCGCAGCACGCCAGAATCGGAAGCACCAAGATTTTTACACGCAGATTTTGATACAGTTATTGAGGATTATCCTAGTTCGCAAATTGTCAGCATTAACCACACACCTTTCAATCCGCATACATTATACAAGGTGGGCATTTATCAATATTTGCTGACTGGCTTAAACGATATTAATCCATTACTAGACTATATTAATGCTGATGGTAAAGTTCCTTCTTTAGAACAATGTATTCCAGCTAAAAATTTGATTGTAGAAGCTTGTATGAAAGATAACTGGAGAAACTTAATAAACGTTCAAGAATTAAAAAATAATAATGGAGAATTTTCTCAAACAGAATTAGAGCAAGGCATAAAAAAGGTATTTGATTTCTTAGATTGCAATGGTGATGGATATATTTCGCCTTTTGAATTACGTAGAGCTTTGATACAGAAAACGGGGAATCCAAATAATTGCTTGATTGATATGATGTTTCAATCGATTGATATTAATGATGATGGTATGATTTCTATGGAGGAATTAATATCTTTAGTAGTGTAAATGCTGTTATTACTAAATTAGTATCGAAAATTTAGTATTTTATGGTAGATGTCTTATTTCCGATAACAAAGCAGTATCAAAATCTAAGGTTTATGCAGCGTAGGAAGTCGCGTACAAAATAGCGTTTTGTTGTTCAGTTTGAGCTATTTCACAAGCTTTCTTTGCGGCTTGAAGTCGGTTATCCTGCATTTCGATGGTAGCTGCTAAAGTCTCCTGGCTATGCTGAAGCTGAAGTTTCTTTTGAGCAACTATAGACTGTTTGGTTTCAAAGTTTTGCTTTGCTTGCTCTACATCTTCTTTGACTTGCTTTAGTTGCTTTAAAAGATATTTTTTTTCAGGATTGTGTTGACATTCTTTCAGTTTTTTCTTTGCGATAATCATTTTTATATCCCAATCTTCCTTTGCCCCTTTAGCTATCTCTTCTGCTTGATGAACTTTTTTCAGAGCGTCATTTCTAATATTTGTCGCTTTGTTAATCGCTTTCTCAACATCTTTTTTAACAAAATCAAAAACTTTTTTAGTAGCCTTCACTTTGTTCAATGCGTCTGATGCTTGTCTCGCTGCGGCAGATTTTTGAGTAGTTTTTACCAAAAAGTTTAAGTTTGAACGATTCAAACTTGCTTGTGCGGTGTCAGGTGTTACGAATGTACCACTTAAAGCTACGATTCCAGAAACAACTTGCTTTTTGTTCTCAAACATAATTAAAAATCCTTCTTAGATGATACTCAAAGAGTATTTACTTAAGCTCGGAAGATTTATATTCCGTTAAACACATAATATTTCAGTAGTTTTAACAGTGTCCATAGTAACTAAGGTTTTTTGTAGACTCTTTATATTTTCGGACTTAAAAAGGCTATAAAAGCTAATAATTGAATTTACCGAGGGCTGAATACAGACAAAATCTTCGGTAAATGCGTAAACTTAAAAGTTCGTTTACTAAAAGTATTTCTATAACTTTAGATATCTACCAGTATCCACTTAATTAAATCATTAATCCAAGCTACTTTAAATACCAATTGTTGGTAATATTATTGTAATTAAGTTATTTATATTACCAATTTCCGTAAGTGTTACACTTCGTTCCTCAATCCTCTAAATTCTCTTCCTCCGCTTACTCTACCTCCTCTGTGGCTTTTTAAAGAGAGTTTATAAGCCCTCAAAATTAATGTCATTCACCAGCAGTCTGTCTCATTAGTTTTGATGACTTCATTAATATAACCGCAGAGGGCGCAGAGTACGCAGAGGAAAAGAAAAAAAGAGAAGAGTTGAGAAATTTATTTACTTAGTATTTTGGCGACAATTGACACCGTACCACTACTCTTCAACAATCCCTCCGGGGAACAGGAACACCTTGCGGTGAACAGGTGAATACGTTGCTGTCACTCCTAAAAAGCTAATAACCTTACATTTGCGTAAGTCCTAAACAATAGAATAAAAAAATAAAAGCTGTTGAAAACTTGTATATCTTATGATATATTTTATACTACCTTAAAGATAAAAGTTTTGACTTTATAAGAGAAAAACTAAGTATCTTGTTTCAGGGAAAATTCTGTCTTTTCTTCCATAATGAGAAAAGTATAGAGAATGACTGTCACTACATTGCATTCTACAGACAAGTCTTTTCGGTTAATTCTTGTCTACCTACTTATCTCTTGAATAAGCTTGTTAGTGCTTGCTGAAGTATCCTTTCGTTTTTTTTGATTCCTCTGTTTAGACAGCAAAATATCTTCATCTACTTAAAAGATGAAGACAATTTTTTGTGTCGATGTATTAACTTTATTAGCCAATAAATGAGTAAAACCATGAAAACCTACAAGACTATATCTAATAAATTCGGAAAAGTTCGTGATTCTAAAAAAAGTTTATTAGATAAAAACTTGTTGTTTGAGTTTCTCAATGATGAACAATTAGCCAATCGTTATTTTTCTCCTGCTGCTGGGTTTAACAAGTCAGTTAAGTTTTTAGCTCCGCTTATCTCTGATGCTGATGATTTTGATTCGGCGAATTTAAATAATCTAGTTTTAGCATTAGGAAATCAAGAGAAAAATGATAAATATCTGACATTTACCGAGCCTAGCAAGTCAGTTAAATATTCCAATACACTAGTTTTTGGTAGCGATGATTTTAATTCTCAGAATTTCAATCACTTGCTTTTAGGATTTGTAAATCAGAAGGTAAATGATGATTATTTAACTTCTTTACCTCTTAGCGTCTCGAATAGTTCCAACGCTCCAGTTTTAGTTGGGGCTGAAGCTAGTCAGAGTAATCAGAAATTACAAAAGAATGCTGCTGTAAACAATAAAACTCTTGAGAATAACAACGATACGGTTATTAGCAGAACTATTTCTGAGGTATCGAAGAATCCAGAAACACAGTTAGATGAAACCAAAGTTAAGGATAATCTGACTGTTGTTTTTGCGGAGAATCTTGAGATTGACAACAGCAGCGAACTGGAATTACTGGATATTTATGGAATAGTAGATACAGCTTTACAGGATACCTATAACTATCTGGGCAAGTTCCGATTTGATTCTGAGTACAGTCAGAAGTTAAAGACGGCTTTTGGTACTGGTTTTAATCAGAAAGTAGCAGATAATTTATTTGATAAGTTTGCTGATGGGAATTTTACCGATATTCCTACTATTAAGGTTGTTAATCGGAGTGCAATTTATGGGGGGAATGGTGCGTTTTCTGCGGATACTGGATTAGTTTATTTAGCAACTGAATTTCTAGCGGAAAATTCTCAAAATACTGCTAGAGTTACCGACGTATTAATCGAAGAAATCGGTCATTTTGTTGATTCTGAGATTAATGAATTTGATTCTCCCGGTGATGAAGGGGATATTTTTTCGGAATTGGTGCAGGGGAATACTCTAAGTGATGAGGAATTACAGGCTTTAAGGGCAGAGAATGATACGGTTACTGTTGTTCGTAATGGTGAAGAAGTAACTACTATTCCTAATAAATCAAATATTACAATTGAGAATAATAATACTTTAAGAGTCGGAACATGGAATGTTTATCATGGTAATTCTCAAACAGGTAATATTACCATACCAGAACACTTAAAACGTATAAATTATATTTCAAAGTATGGCATTAAGAATAATATAGATTTAATCGTACTTCAGGAAGTTAAAAACTCAACACAACAACCACTGCTAGATGATTTATTAAAATTCAAAAATGGACAAAATCCCCAGAAGTACGACACTCAAGGATTAAGTAAACTAACAGCAGGATATAGTTACGAAATTGTATCAAAGGAATATCCTTCATCTAACCTAACTCCTAATAAGCAGACGACAGATGGATACTTAATTTTGTACAATCCATCAACTATTAATCAAATATCAAATCCACAACACTACCAACCAAACGCTTTCACGAAAAATGGAACACAATACCGCCCACCCATTTACTTTACTGTGAATAAAAATGGGTCTAAGTATAATATTTTGACATGGCATAATGAAACGGAAACTTCTGGCGCAAAAACTACACTACCACAATTAACTAATGTGCTGTCAAATACAAATCAGCAGTTTATTCTCCTTGGTGATTTGAATGTCAAGCCTAATTTTTTAAATCAGCCTAATATACTTCCACAACAAGCAGGTAGACATAATAATCTTAGTTACATTACAACAGATAACGGCGCGGTAGTCGATTTACTACCCAATCCAAATGATCAAACAAAATTAAAAAGTGATTCACATTTTGCCTTGTTCGCTGAGATTCAAAGTGCTACTTCCTCAGCTCAATCTTTCACAAACACTAAAGTGCGTTCTAAAGCTCGGTTGAACGCCGGACCAAATAGAAGTCACAATCCATATAATTACAATAATATTACTTACGAGTATTCAGGTAATCAAGCAGTACCTAGTTGGGAAAATCAATTAATTCAGATAGGTAAAAATGAGCGTTTCTTTACACCACTAAAAACTGTTGATGGTGGTAAAGTAACAGTTCGTAAAGAAACTGTAGATGGAAAAACTAAAGAATTTGTCTACATTGAAAAAAATAGCTCTGGTATAAGTCCAAATGTCTATTCTGCTATTGGTAACAAAACAAGTTCTGCTTTATTTAAAGGAGACGTTAAATTTGATACAGAAACTCTTAAAGGAACGATTACCGAAAATGGTGATAGTGATGATTCTGATGATTCTGGATTCAAATTACTTGGTGGAATAGAAGTTTTTTTTGAAGGCTTATCATTTGATGAAGATGAAAGCGGTAGCCCTCAACTAAGACTACAAGGTTCAATGCTACTACCAGGAGAATTAGTTGGTGGAAACGGTTTAGAAGTAGCAATTAACGGCGAAGATTATATTGGTTTTAGCGATAATGGAGTTAGTATCACGGGGGGTTCGGTAAAACTTCCCGGTGAGAATACCTTAAATATTCTCGGTTTGTTGGAAATTAAAGCTAATGATGCTGAAGTACAATTTGATTTTGACAATCAAGAAGCAACACTCCAAGGTACTTTTAGCATTCCCAGTCTCAAGGATGCCACATTTGAATTAAATGGTGGTAATTACATCAAAATCAAAAAGACTGATGCAGGTCTTGATTTTTCGATGGTAGCAGATATTAATGCTTCAAATATTCCCCTATTTGGAGAATGGGAAATCGAAAACATCAATCTAAATATTAATACTCCTAATGATAGTTTTGTCGTTAACGCTTTACTAAAAACCCCTGGTACTCCAATTGAACTAGAACTGGCGTTTAATGAAGGTAAACTTACTCAAATAACAGGTAGTAGTGGTGTCGGAACAGACTTTAATTTCTTGGGTGCAGCAATAGATATCCAAACAGTAAACGTTATTGTTGACAGAAACACCGGAGATAACGAACCTTGGGACCCAGAATTTTCTCTTCAGGGTGAAATTGAAATTCCTCAACTCAAAGGTTTAAAGGGTTCGTTGACGGGTAATAATAAGCTAATAGTTACTAAAGACGGAGTTGAATTAACGGGTGCAAAACTGAGCCTAGATGAAATTAAATTTGGAAACTGGAGACTACGGGATATAGAAGTAGAATATAATGCTCAACAAGGGATATTCGCTGGTGGCGCAACTCTGTCAGATTCAACGGGAATTGAGATAGGCGTATTCTTAGAATTTGATAAGGACGGTCTAAAAAGAATTGCTGCCAATGCTAGTGACTTGAAATTATTAGATTTTACTGTAAGTGATGTCGAAGTTGACTTTACCATTGACAAAAATCGAGAAGATAATCAACCTTGGGACCCAGAATTTGTATTGGGAGGTAAAATCACAAACAACAAAGTTTCTGCTGGTTGGAAGATAAAAGAAGCAGCATTTAAAATTGATACTACCAATAATCAAACAAAAATCTTCGCCGCAGGAACAATTGAGATACCTTCTGGAGTTGAGGTTGATGCTACAGTTTATTGGAATGGGAACGAATTAGAATCTATTGAGATAGACGTAGAAGATCTTAATAAACCCATCGGTAAACCAATTGCATTTCTTCAAAGTATGAGTGGCTCCTATCAAGGAAGCACAACGGAATTTTCAGGCAGCGTCGGAATTACATTAGGACCACAAATTGATTTACAGCAAATTCGTATTCCTTTTGTTGATATTCCACAAGAGAAAGTATCACTTCTAAGACTAGATCTAACTGCAACTGTTACCCCAGAATATTTTAATGGTAAAGGCGAAGTTACACTTCTTGGTGGTCTACTAGGAAGTAGAACTGGTGAAATTAATTTAAATTGGAAGCATAACTCTTTTCTAGCAAAAACTGAGTTAGATATACTATGGGGACTAATTAAAGCAGATGCGTCCCTGATAGGTCGCGGACGTGGTGAAAGTCAGTTTGATATCTATGCCTTTGCTGAAGGAAGTATCAATGTTCCCAATATCATTCCTGTAATCGGAGGATTTAAATTAGGGTCTGGGGGTGCTTATTTTCAATTCATTGATGATGGTGATATGAGTAATGATTACGTTGCCGCTTGGGGTCAATTCTTATTCTGGGATGTAGCTTTTAAATTTGGTTTCGACGGTAGTATCAATTTGATTAATCCACAAATATCTCAATTTGCAAGAGATAATATTGCTGATTTAGAACACAATATTAATAACTCTTACAATACTCCCGCCGATCTTCAGATTTCCCCAGAAGGTACCATTGAAGGTAAAGGTACCCCTGGTGATGATTTTCTCAAAGGTCAAGATGACGATAACACTCTTGATGGTGGAGATGGTAATGATGTTCTGAGCGATCGTGCCGGTAATAATCTATTCAGTGGTGGTGCTGGTAATGATATTTTAATTGGCGGATGGGGAAATGATACTTATGTTTTTGATACAGACGATGCACAAGGAGCAGACACAATCAACGAAACCATGATTGCTGTCAAAACATTCCATAATACCTATGTTAAAGCTAGTAGGCCTGATACTGGTAATTGGCACTTAGCGCAAAACTCCTTTATAGGAGATTGGGAAAAATTTACCGTTGTTAATAATGGTGATGGCACAATTTCCCTCCGAACTTTCCACGAACATCATTTTTGGAAAGCTGATAACATCGGAAGAGATGTTTTTGGATATTGGAATGTCCAACAAAACTCCTATATTGGTGATTGGGAAAAATTCAGAGTTGAAAGTCATAGTGATGGAAGAATTTCTTTCAAAACCTTCCATGGCAATTTTGCCCACTATGTTCGCGCCTATGATGGTAACGGTAACGGCATAGATCAGGTTAGAGACTTAGGAAACTGGCAAAAATTTTGGGTCGAAAACCAAGATAATAATAGTAAAGATACATTAGACTTCTCTGAAACTACGACTAAAACAATTAACCTAGACTTGAGTAATCCCGGACAACAGCAAATAAATGAAAATCTTGCTTTAACTTTAGGTATTACTATAGGTTCGCAAACCTTTATAAATATTGAAAACGCAGCTGGTGGTAGTTTAAATGATACGTTACGAGGAAATCATTTAGATAACCGTTTGTTAGGAAAGAATGGTAATGATTGGTTAAGTGGTGAAGACGGACGAGATACTCTCATAGGTGGTGCTGGTGATGACTACTATCTTGGGGGTGGTGCTGGTAATGATTATCTTGACGGAGAACAAGGTAATGATTGGTTAAGTGGTGAAGAAGGACAAGATACTCTCAAAGGTGGCGCTGGAGATGATCATCTTTACGGAGGTGATGAAACCCCTAATGGTGATTCGGCAAATGACACCTTATTAGGTGGTACTGGTAATGATTATCTTAATGGAGAACAAGGTAATGATTGGTTAAGTGGTGAAGAAGGACAAGATACTCTCATAGGTGGTACTGGAGACGATCATCTTTACGGAGGTGATGAAACTCCTAATGGTGATTCGGCAAATGATGAACTGTGGGGTGGTACTGGTAATGATTATCTTGGTGGAGAACAAGGTAATGATTATCTTGACGGAGAACAAGGTAATGATTGGTTAAGTGGTGAAGAAGGACAAGATACTCTCAAAGGTGGCGCTGGAGATGATCATCTTTACGGAGGTGATGAAACCCCTAATGGTGATTCGGCAAATGACACCTTATTAGGTGGTACTGGTAATGATTATCTTAATGGAGAACAAGGTAATGATTGGTTAAGTGGTGAAGAAGGACAAGATACTCTCATAGGTGGTACTGGAGACGATCATCTTTACGGAGGTGATGAAACTCCTAATGGTGATTCGGCAAATGATGAACTGTGGGGTGGTACTGGTAATGATTATCTTGGTGGAGAACAAGGTAATGATTATCTTGACGGAGAACAAGGTAATGATTGGTTAAGTGGTGAAGAAGGACAAGATACTCTCAAAGGTGGTGCTGGTGATGACCATCTTTACGGAGGTGATGAAACTCCTAATGGTGATTCGGCAAATGATGAACTGTGGGGTGGTACTGGTAATGATTATCTTAATGGAGAACAAGGTAATGATTGGTTAAGTGGTGAAGAAGGACAAGATACTCTCAAAGGTGGTGCTGGTGATGATCATCTTTACGGAGGTGATGAAACTCCTAATGGTGATTCGGCAAATGATGAACTGTGGGGTGGTACTGGTAATGATTATCTTGGTGGAGAACAAGGTAATGATTGGTTAAGTGGTGAAGAAGGACAAGATACTCTCAAAGGTGGTGCTGGTGATGATCATCTTTACGGAGGTGATGAAACCCCTAATGGTGATTCGGCAAATGATGAACTGTGGGGTGGTACAGGGAATGATTATCTTAATGGAGAACAAGGTAATGATTGGTTAAGTGGTGAAGAAGGACAAGATACTCTCAAAGGTGGTGACGGTGATGATACTGTTTACGGAGGTTTGGAAGAAAATCCCATCGGCGATTCAGCAAACGATCAACTATGGGGTGGTGCTGGTAATGATTATCTCGACGGAGAACAAGGTAATGATTGGTTAAGTGGTGAAGAAGGACAAGATACTCTCAAAGGTGGTGACGGTGATGATACTGTTTACGGAGGTTTGGAAGAAAATCCCATCGGCGATTCAGCAAACGATCAACTATGGGGTGGAACTGGCAATGATTATCTTGGTGGAGAACAAGGTAATGATTTTCTCCGTGGGGAACAAGGTAACGATACTTTAACTGGCGGTACTGGTGCTGATGTGTTTGCATTCGAGGTGAATGAGGGGATTGATATTATTGAAGACTTTTCTGCCTCTGACGGAGATAAAATTCAAATAGGCACTAGTTTTAACACAATTGACAAAAGCCAATTCAGTTACGATAGCACTACAGGTGATTTAAAATATTTTCATACCCACTTTGCTACTTTAAATACTGATTCTGGTTTTGATGTTAACCAACTAACTTTTGCATAAAATCAGGAGTAAATTTGATATCCTCAGAATCAAGTATTTAACCCTCACGAGTCAATATCACTTGCTGCTTTATAAACTGTAAAAATACAAAAGCTTTGGATACGGGGATTATCCAAAGCTAAATAATTGGCGTTGCTGAATCGAAACATGAATTAATGAAAGCTCATATCTGGGATGCCCCTAAATCGTCCAATCATGAGGGACTTGAACTAATTTTTCTCTCCCAAAATTAGGCTACGGTGTACACATAAGTCTTACAATCCTATCTGGAAGCGACTTTTTAACTCAAACAAAAATCGCTTAAAACCTCTCATTGCGAGCGAAACGAAGCAATCCCAGCACCTTGTGATTGCTTCGCTTCGCTCGCAATGACGATTTAACAGGGTTCAAAACATTGAAACGTATGTGGAGAATACTTGTGTGTATAGGATAGCCAGAATAGGGGGGGAAAGAGGGGCAAATCTGATATCTTGCGCCATTGTCGTTAAACCCGAATACCCACCTTGTAAGCCGGAGGCTTTCTCGCAGAGAAATAAATTCCAAGGCTAATATATAAAGTACGTTGAAAAGCACTAAAAGCCTTGCTCAGTCTTCTTTAGAAGACTTTATGTATTAGCCTGAGAATTGATTCTAAGGCGGTTGTTGAGAATAATGCAAGATGTAAGGCAAATCATACTTTTGATCGGCAACGCCTAATCAAATTTTAATTTACCCACTATTTATTCTATATTCATAGAAAAATCAAACAGCTTTATTTTAGGTATATATAAACAAAAATCATACAAAATCTTCACAAAATAGCCATAAAATCAGTGATTTCATCTTGTTATAATCACTGATGTCATCGCCTGCATCTAGTAATATTTTTATCTGTCATTTTAGCCGATTATGTTTTTTTAATCGGTAGCGAGGGCTGAAAAATTTCTATTGGGGAAATCATTAATTTCAAGAAACACTTTTTATAACCTTTATCCAGTAAGGATTTAAGATTTTCTAAAAATATGTTTCTTTCATATCTTGAACTAAGTAGCGATCGCCATTTTCCCGTTACTGCATCAACCTACTATTTTTTATCTGTAAAAACATGAATCAAAACGCTCTCAAAATTGTGACAATAGGAGATTCCATTACTCAAGCGGAGAATGGATACAATTCCTACAGAAAAGAACTATGGGAACTACTAAACGAAGCTGGATATAATGTTGATTTTGTAGGTTCTGAAAATAGAAACAAAGATGGTGGTAATTTTGAAGATAGAAGCTTCGATCCAGATCATGAAGGTCATTGGGGATGGCGAATAGATGAAATTATAAATGGTAGAGGTGGAGATAACCTATCTGATTGGTTAACTGGTTATACACCAGATGTGGCTTTAATTCATCTTGGTAGTAATGATGCAATTCAAAGCAATTCTGCGGTTAGCTCTGTGGAGGAACTCAAACAAGTTATAGATATCCTCCGCCAAGATAATCCGAATGTGACTATTTTCCTCAGTCAATTGATTCCTGCGGTGAATGGCGGTTTCAACAATCGAATACAGCAATTAAATAGCCTCATTCCCGGAATAGTTGCAGATAAAAATCAAGCTAATTCCCCTGTGATTCTAGTAGATCAAAATTCAGGGTTTAATGCGAATACAGACACTTATGACGGGGTTCATCCCGATCCTAGTGGTGAAGCCAAGATGGCTCAAAAATGGTTTGATGCTTTAAAAAACTATTTTGATTCTGTAGGTATCAACCCTGATGATGGGGATTCTTCACCTCCTCTCCCTACTAATAATTCCCCCAATGCAGTCAATGACGCTTTTACTATCAACGAAAATACTAGCGATAATCTCCTCAGAGTTTTAGCAAACGACAGCGATAGCGATGGAGATAGTCTGGCGGTTAGTATTAATGCTCAACCAGGAAATGGCTCTCTTAATATTGTTCAAAACGAATTTTTTTACACTCCCGATGCAGATTTCACCGGAGTCGATACTTTTACCTATCAAGTAGACGATGGTAATGGAGGTACGGATACTGCAACAGTTAACGTTACTGTTAACAATGTCAATAATATTCCCCTAGCTGCTAATGATAGTGCTTCTACCAATGAAGATACAGCGGTAAGCATAAATGTCTTGGCAAATGACAGCGATGCAGACGGAGATAATTTAAATATTGCATCGGTAAGTTCGCCGAATAATGGAACTACGGCAATTGTTGATAATGAAATTGTTTACACTCCCGCAGCTAATTTTAATGGAGTAGATAGTTTTAATTATCAAGTAGAAGATGGAAATGGAGAAACTCAAACCGCTACGGTTACGGTTAATGTTGCTCCAGTAAATGACCAACCATTGGCTCAAAATGATGCTGCGACTACAAATCAAGATACAGAAGTAAGCATAGATGTTTTGGCAAATGACGGCGATATCGATGGAGATAATTTAACTATTGCCTCGGTTGCTGCTGCTAATAATGGAACTACAGCAATTGTTGGTAATGAAGTTGTCTACACTCCTGCATCTGGCTTTAGTGGAGAAGATAGTTTTACTTACTCTATCAATGACGGCAGCGGAGTTAATCAAACAGCACAAGTCAACGTAACTGTTGCCGCAGTCAATCCTACAAACCCTACAAATCCTACCAACCCTAGCACTAGAGTAGATGCTGGATTGCTCGCTCTTTACAACTTTGATGAAGGAAGCGGTGATACAGTTTTCGACGTATCTGGAGTCGGCACAGCTTTAAATTTACAAATCGATAATGTCAGCCGCACAAGTTGGGGAAATGGAGTACTTAATATAAATGCCCCTAATTTAATTGCCTCTAATGGTACGGCGGATAAATTGATCGACGGTATTACTGCCACTCAAGAAATTACTTTAGAAGCTTGGGTAACTCCTGAAAACAGAAGTCAAAATGGTCCCGCTAGAATTGCTACCCTATCAAGCAATGTCTCTAACCGTAACTTTACCTTCGGGCAAGCCGGTGATGATTATAACGTCCGTTTGCGTACTACTAGCACCGGTAATAACGGAGTTGGGAGAACAGTTTCTTCTAATGGAGGATTATTAAGTACCGAACTTACTCACGTTATTTACACCCGCGAAGCTGACGGAGACGCTGCCCTCTACATTAATAATCAGTTAGTAGCAAGCGAAAATATTGGCGGGAATTTATCCAACTGGAATGACAGTTACAGCTTTGCCCTGGGTAACGAACTTACTGGCGATCGCCCTTGGTTGGGAAGTTTAGATTTATTTGCAGTATACAATCAAGCCTTTGACGCTGGTGAAGTAGAACAAAATTTCTTGGCTGGTGCCGAAGATTCCGCATCTCCTCAGACTCCTCCCCCAGATAACAACCCAACAAATAATATTCCCGTTGTTGCCAATGACAGTGCTACTACCAACGAAGATACAGCCGTAAGCATAAATGTTTTAGAAAATGACAGCGATGCCGACGGAGATGACTTAAATATTGTCTCGGTTGCTTCTGCAAATAATGGCACTACAACAATTGTTAGCAATGAAATTGTTTATACTCCCGCAGCTAATTTTAATGGAGTAGATAGTTTCAGCTACGAAATTAGCGATGGCAATGGGGGAATCGAAACTGCTACAGTTACCGTTAATGTAGCTCCAGTGAACGACCAGCCAATTGCTGAAAATGATACCGCTACTACCAGTGAAGATACTCAAGTAAGCATAAATGTCTTAGCAAATGACAGCGACGTAGATGGAGATAATTTAACTGTTGTTTCGGTTGCTGCTGGTAACAACGGCACAACAGAAATTATTGGCAATGAAATTATATACACTCCAGAAGCTGGTTTTACTGGGGAAGATAATTTTACTTACTCCATAAACGACGGCAGTGGAGTTAACCAAACAGCACAAGTAAACATAAATGTTACCGAAGCAGGTTCTAATAATTCTAGTGAAAGAGTAGATGCTGGATTATTAGCTCTTTATAACTTTAACGAAGGTAGGGGTGACACAGTTTTCGACGTGTCGGGAGTTGGCACAGCTTTAAACTTAGAAATAGATAATGTAACCGGAGTTAGTTGGGGAGATGGAGAACTAACTATAAATTCTCCTAACTTAATTGCTTCCAATGGAACAGCAACTAAATTAATTGATGGTATAAAAGCCACTCAAGAAATTACTTTAGAAGCTTGGGTAACTCCAGAAAACAGAAGTCAAAATGGTCCTGCTAGAATTGCTACCCTATCAAGTAATGTCAGCAACCGTAACTTTACATTAGGGCAAGCCGGAGATGATTATAACGTGCGTTTGCGTACTACCAACACCGGCAACAATGGAGTTGGGAGAACAGTTTCTTCTTCGGGAGGATTGTTAAATACCGAACTGACTCACGTTGTTTACACCCGTGAAGCAGATGGGGATGCTGCCCTCTACATTGATAATCAGCTAGTAGCTAGCGAAAACATTAGAGGCGATTTATCCAACTGGGATGATGATTATCGTCTTGGTATCGGTAACGAATTTAGCGGCGATCGCCCTTGGTTGGGAAGCTTAGATTTATTCGCAGTATACAATCAAGCTTTTGACGCTGGTGAAGTAGAACAGAATTTCTTGGCTGGTTCTGATTTCTAAGTTAACCCTTAAGTAGGCGGACAAAAATAGGTGTTGCTGATTAAAAGTATGAATTGCCCCTAACCCCCAATTGTGGGGGAACAAGATAATTGAAAGTCCCCCCTAAATGGGGGATTTAGGGGCAGCCCTTTCAATGCGAACATTTATACTAAATTTGGCATTCAATTATGAAGATATAAAAAAAGCTTTTCAGCTTAACTCAGTTTTCTGTTCTAATGATACTCACGCCCCAGTGCAGTGCGGAGTTGCGGGGTTTACTCGCTTTAGTGGTGGCTGTTGCCATGTGCCATTAATCGCCTCTTGTTGTGGCAAATAAAGCCGCAAGGATATGAAGAAGCCCTTATCCGGTGCAGGGAGCCAGTTCTTCCTCTTTTTTTCTTCAGTTGGTTGAGCGTGCTGGATATAAAGCGTCAGTCCCTCATCTTCGTCGAGAACGAGTTCGTTGTTGTCCAACATCGTTGAATTAATAAGATAGCGCTCGATTTCGTTCTTCACGAGAAGCTGCTCGGGGAGATTGTACATCGTTGCCGACCAGAAAGCGTCAGCCGGTGGCAATCCACCTGGCTCGAAGCGTAGCGTATAACAGACGTCGCCTGATGCATTTAATTCGTTGCCGTCTGTATCGTCATAGTAGGAAGGATACATAGCCTCTTCAATGGAATTGCCCCAAATGCCAAGAATCGCGCCAGCCATTCGGTACAGGTAAATGTTACCTGTTTCCGTCAAGTGCTCGCGTGTGCCGAATAGGTCGGCGGCGGTGACTTCTCGAGTGACAAGTTTGTTCTTCTTCAGCTCCAGATAAGCATCCCAACCGTCCTTTACACCTTGCTTGACGGCCAGTTTCAATTCCCCCGAGAGTTTTGCCGAGTCAAAGGTCAGACCAGGTCCGATGTTTAGTTTTGCGAAGCGAGCCATTAATGTCGCTTCCGATTCGTGTGTTGAACAAAACGTCGTAAGCAGGAAGTTCAGCAGCCTGAATACTCTAAGTGAAGTTTCGCCCTCGTTCATTCTTACGGGAATCGGGTATTTCACCGCTCGCATTTCTGCTGGCGGATGCGTATTGGTAAACTGACTCAGCGGCTGCACCTTGTAACCGTTCTCAATGATGTCTTCAACCTTCTCTAAGTCATCTGAGTCGAAAAGCTGGGTGCGGTACAATGCTAGCGCAAGACTGGTTTCGCTACGGATAACTGCGATGATTTCAGCAGGTATCTGCCCCGTCCAGTCAGGGCCAGCCAGCAAGTACTTGCCTCCGCCATTGCCTGTTGTCCGAGTGCCAACGTATTCAAAATTGTGAGTGTAAGCATCGATGAGTTGGATAGAGTAGTATCGTTCAGGATCTATAAGTGGGATCGTCAAAACTAAAGGTTCATCGCGTAGATCTGCGCCAACCACACAGTAAGGTGTATCCGCGTTCGGTGTCTGAACTGCTGTGTCCGATGGCGTGAACAGCCGTGCTTCGCCAAGTAATTCATTCAAGGGTCCCTTGTATTCGTCATTCTTGGGCCAAAGAAAGTAGGCAAAAAGAATCCGATAGCTGTCCACCATCGGATACGCGTAAATGAATGCATCTTTCGCAATAGATCGGGCTTCTTGTGGAGTAAGTGTAGACGAGTCAGCCATTCTTAATTTTCCTTTATAATAATGTGCTACCCAACAATATCTTCGCCAAAAAAAAAGAGTATCAAAAGAGAGGGCTGATGTAGTAAAGTTATTGTCTTCCACAACTACAACTTAATTGCTATCAATAGCCCATGTTCGACATATTAACACTATTACAATGTTTGCTGCTATTGGATAAAAGTAGTGGATGGGACTTGTTTCAAGCGTGGTTTAGCACGCTTGGAGTAGGCTTTGCTCAACTTTAGACTAGGTTTATGCCCAATCAAAATAAATGGTTTAAATCTTACCCTTTCCTAGACGAATAAAAATTGTTTTTTATCTAATATATTCCTAGTCGTATTTCAGATAAATAAAGGTGTGTCAAACTCAGAAGTTAAGCAATACAGTCTATGAATTCGATGGCTTTAGTTTTTATAGTTCTCTAGAGCAGTCTACTCACTGGTACGAACATAGTCATGAAGAAATACAGATAACCCTACCACAAAGCAATGCTCTAGCTTGGATGAAGTTACAATCTCCTAATGGTAAAAAATACGTTCGGCAAATAAAACCAGGTCAAGTTTTGTTAGTTACATCCAATCAATCTCACGCTCTTGAATGGCAACAAACGGCAGAATTAACGCTTTTTTATCTTAGTCCTAGTTTTTTGGCAAGTGCCATAGGTGATTCAATAGAAGAATATCAGCTAGAAATTGATAATAACTTTTTATTGATGAACGATACTTTGATTAAAGAAGTAGGTGTAATTTTCCGTAATTATAGTCGTTTCCTGGGGAAAGTTTACTAAATGACGCAAATAATGTAACACTCTTTCATGAGCAATACGAATGTCTCTTAGTTCTAAACGAAACTTCAAAGACTGAATTTTTCTGACTAACATAGCCATAAAATCTTGCGCCATTTCAGGATATGCTCGTAAAACATTTAAAAATTCTTCTTTGGGATAAGCAATAACTTGCGAGTCAATCTCGGCAACCGCAGTACAAGGGTAGATTTCGGCAAACAAAGCAACTTCTGCCAAGCTTTCTGAAGCCCTTACTATCTCAAAAGTACTCACCTGACCTCCATTGATATAGCGAACGAGTTTGATTCTACCTGATATGACTACATATAAATTTAATGCTTCGTCTTCCTGTGCGAACAAAGTTTCTCCAGGAGCTAAACTTTGAATTGTAATCCTGTTTCGCAATGTTTCGGGAAGGCTATCAATAGCAGTCAAATCCATTAAATTTCCTCCATGTTATTGGTAGTTCAGTCTTTTGTTTTATTTAGTCGGCTAAGTAAATAAGCAAAAAAAATAATTTAGTTGAGCTAGAAACTGACTAAAGTTGCCCTCAATAGACGAGTAAGTCAGGGTTTAATACTTATTTATGCAATTTTTTTCTTGGATTAAGACTGTTTCTGAGTATATTACGATTGATAAAATAATTAATTGATTTGGATCGAGAAGACAGCAAACTTTTTTAATCGCGATTAAGATTGTTTTGCCGATTCTAAATTATCGAAAATTTGCATTAATAAACGACGAAAAAGCAACCGTTCTTCTAAAGATAGATTAGCAAGTATTGTTTCTTCTAAACTAAGCCAGAGTTCGGTGACAGGTTGTTGAAAAGAATACCCCTTTTCAGTCAAGAAAATACGACAGATTCTTGCATCTTCAACATCTCTACGTTTTTCTAGTAACTTTGTCTTTTCCAACCTACTGAGCATTTTCGTAAGAGTAGGTGGTTCGATACACAGACGCTCTGCGAGTTGGGTTTGGGTTAAACCATCTTCTTGCCATAACTCCATCAATAACCTTTCCTGTCCAATATGAAGGTTCATATCTGTCAAAGCAGAACTCACCAGAGCGCGGTGGGCTTTGGCAACTCGTACCATTAGATAGGTAGTGGAAAAAAGTACGTTTTGATTAGACATCGAACTTTAGTACTTAGCCGACTAAATAAATACTAATACCATTTCTTTATAAAGATGCGCCTAATTTAGCCCGCGTAGGCGGGCTTAGTTTCAGTAGCCCCAGCCTTCCAGGCTGAGGGCGATTAAGCGCAGCCTCATACAGAATTGGTATAACACTCTTATCTAATATCGAAGAGGTAGAAAAAGCCGAATTAAGTAGGTTGGCGTTGAAAATTGTAATTAGGGCAAGGTAGTAAGCAGTCGGCAGTGGGAATAAGGGTTTAAGCGTAGCTTACATTTTTTTATACTGTGTCCTATTAATTTTTATAGCTTCTTCCCCAGTCCTATTTATAGGACTTTAGCTATTAGGCTGGGACTTACAGTCCTAGACAGAATAAAATACAATCAATTATTAAAGCAGGACTTTAACTTTTAGCACATTAATTACCCGACTAAGGTTGCAAACTACAGTAGTCAAGCAAGTCAACTTTGCACCGGTAATTTTTTCGCTACTCGATATGGCGGAGCATCTCCGGCTCCGCGCTACTTCTTTTTCTCACCCGGCAATGTAGGCTTGTTCGAGTACTAGTGGTTCGCCAAGCGAACTTTGCTGGGTTTAGCGTGGAAATAAAAAGTTTTTTCTCCCCCTGCTCCCTCCGCTTCCCCTGCTCCCCCTGCCTGCCCTTACCCGGCAATGTAGGCTTGTTCGAGTACTAGTCTAATAGCATAAGTCCTATAAATTTCACATCTTGCACCATTATCGTTAAGTCCGAATACCCGCCTTGTAAGCCGGAGGCTTTCTAGCCCGCACGCAATACCTACGGTAGCGACCCTAGCCGCGTGAACGCAGAGAAATCAAAATCCGAGGCTAATATACAAAGTAGGTTAAAACGCACTATAAACCTTGCCCAGTCTGATTTATCAGACTTTGTTTGTGAGCCTGGGAATTGATTCCAAGGCGCTTGTTGAGCTTGGGGTGCAAGATGTTAGATAAATAGAACTAAAACTCACACATTAAAACTAATAAAATAAACCATTCTCTATGACTACTGACTACTCATCTTACCTAGCCAAAAGTTGAGGAATAACACTTATCTTTAGTTAACTCATTATTCATAACTTTTTTTAGACGCAATTATGGCTTGAATATCCGTAGCATAAATAAGCCAGCAATAGGACTAATTTAAGACTTTGACCTGTTTTTAATTCAACTGAAATTCCATTACTTTGTCCATGATCCAAATCAATTCTACGAAAATTCCACCTTTACGCAAAAATGACCATATTAAAGGAGTAAAAACTACAGCGTTGGTTTTAATGGAATATGGAGACTACCAATGTTCATCTTCAGGCAAAGCGCACTCTACAATTGAAAAACTAAAACAGCAATTAGGCGATCGCTTTTGTTTTGTGTTTCGGCACTTTCCTCAACCTGAAATTCATTCACAATCTCTAAAAGCAGCAGAAACCGCAGAAGCAGCAGCACAAGGTAGATTTTGGCAAATGCACTCTTTACTGTTTGAAAATCAACAGGCATTAGAAGATGTTAATTTAATAGAATATGCAGACAGACTAAAATTGGATATTCCAAGAATATTAAGAGAGTTAAATGAACGACTTCATCAGGATAGAATCCAGCAAGACATAGATAGTGGTATGGAACATGGAGTCGAACGGACTCCCACTTTCTTTATTGGTATTCGTCAAGAAGGGACACAGAATCTAGAGACTTTGCTGTTGCAAATTTTAGAAACAATAACAAAAGATTAGGATAAATATACATTTTGTAATTATTTTTTACTATTTTTATTTTCTCTTCTAAAAATAATCAAATCTTTGTTTAAAAACTAACTTATAGCGATAGCTTGAAATTTAATCTCCAATTAGTAATAATTCTTTATTTCCTGCAACTCTTGCTAAGTTAGATAGTGCTAGGGTATGAGGTTTCTGGCGCGACGACGAAGGTTTTATAGTCCACTAAAGGCTTCTATAATTGCTCTTTCAGACACGAATGTAGCTGTATTTAAAGTAATTTGCGCTGCATTCCACCATGTTGCATTTATATTAAGAATGAAATAGCCCTGTAGATTTTATATAGCAATATTTGAACATTTTGTGCAAAAACAGACAAGAAAAATATCATCCACCTTTGTATCATGATGTGATTACTAAAAAATTAGAAATCATTCATGACTCAAGCCAATTCATTAAACTCAGAACGCGCATTTTAATTAATACTTCTTACCTTCTGCCCTCTGCCTCTTGCCTTTTTTGTAAATTTTTTCTTGAGCCAGAATCTGCAAGGATTACTCGCCAAGCCTTGTAGATTCTGGCTCGCAAATTTTTGGACAAGTCTATTCCTTAGTCACAAAATTAGCAAAACTCAATTCATTAACGCGATTCCAGTTGTAAAGCTTGTCTCTAAAACCTTTCCACTGTTCGTAAACTTTTTTAAAGGTTGCATCTTTACTAGCGCTAGCTTCTAATTCTTCAATAGTGGCTTTCTGCGCTGCTTGTAATATTTCATCACTATAAGCAACTAACTTAGTACCGCTTTGAGTTAACTTAGTTAATGCTTCACCATTCAACGCTTCATATCTAGCAAGCATATCCATATTTGCTTCATAAGCCGCAGTTTTAAAAATTTGTTTATATTCTTCGGGTAGTTTTTCCCAAGCACCACGGTTTACTAAAACATCTAAAGTTGAGCCCGGTTCCCACCAACCAGGATAATAATAAAAGGGAGCCGCTTTATTTAAACCCAGTTTCTCATCATCATAAGGACCAATCCATTCCGCAGCATCAATTGCACCCCTTTCCAAAGCTAAATAAATTTCTCCTCCCGGTAATACTTGGACGTTAACGCCTAAACGTGCCATTACCTTGCCACCCAATCCAGGAATCCGCATTTTTAATCCTCGCAAATCCGCTAAAGATTTAATTTCGCGTTTAAACCATCCTCCCATTTGAGTTCCACTGTTACCGGCAGGAAAATAAACGATATTAAATTTATCGTAGATTTCCTGAATCATCTTTTGCCCATCGCCATGATATAACCAAGCATTTTGCTGCTGTGGAGTTAAACCAAAAGGTATGGAAGTTGCAAAAGCTAAAGCCGGATTTTTACCTATATAAAAATAGCTGGCTGTATGTCCGCACTGTACCGAACCAGTTTGCACTGCATCGAGTACTTCTGTTGCACCCGTTAATTCACCAGCAGCAGCAGGAGTTATCGTAAAGCGTCCGTCAGTCATTTCCTTTACACGGTTAGCAATGGTTTCCGGGCCGGTGTATATTATTAAAGACTCCGGCCAACTGGTTGCCATTCTCCAGCGGACTTTTGGTAAACTCGTACCTGCCGTAGTTGTATTACCACCACGACTACAAGATGCAATAGTCGCAGTGGTTGCGGTTGCAATAGCTGCTTTCTTGATAATTTCTCGACGTTTCATATGATTTATGGTAAAAAATATTCCCAAAGTTGCAATTGTTGCATTCTAAAACAGATTGTTCGGGAAAATAAGCAATTTTTACACAACCATTAGGGAATAGGACATTAGGAATTAGTCTTTTAACCTCACCCCTGCCCCTCTCCTTATTAAGTAGAGGGGTATATGTAGTAAGGTTTCCCCTCTCCCTTGACAAGGAGAGGGGTGCCCGCAGGGCGGGGTGAGGTTTATATTGCATGAAAGTCGCGAGCGATAAATATATGTTAGTAAAAGCCCAAGTTTTAATTCAAAGTCATCTAAAGGCGACTGCATAACGGTCGGCAGAGCCTCCGAAAGCTTGTTATCAGGCTCTGCCTGGGAACCAGTAACCGGTTCAATCTAACATCTAAAATTATTTTTCCTTATCAAACCAAAACCCAAGAAACCCAGCAAACCAAATATCGTACTTGGCTCGGGAACCAATTGACTTTGATTTACCCCAGAAGCAACGGGAAGCTGACGAATTGTAAAAGAATTATAGAAATCATTGTTATCTAAATCATCCGGCACGCTAACGGCAAACTGAAAATCAACGCTTTCGCCAGGTGCAACAGTTCCTCCAGACCAGTTTAAATTAAAAGAACCATCAGCTTTAACTTGGGAAAACTTTGACGAAGTGGGTGTAGTGTCAGAATCGAAAGTGGGGATTATAAAACCACGAGGAACCGAAATTACCGCAGGTGATGCAAAGTTATCTTCTCCAAAAGGAGCATCGGATTGAAAACCGATTTGAAAGTTAAATCCGCCCCATTCTGAACTTGTACTATTTACAACTGTTTCCCTCAGTAAATATCCTGTAGTGCCACCAGAAGCTTCAACGAATAATTTGGTGTCTATGGGAGCTATTTCCTGGAAAGTTTTAGGAGTACAGGATAAGCCGGGAAAGTTATTAATTTGATTTTGATTGCTATTAGGAAAAGCAGTATCCACGGGGGTTTGCACCTGCGGACAAAGTACATCCCCTTGACCTGCACCCCCAGGAGGGCTGATGCTATTAATTATTCTGGCTTGTGCTGTACTGCTAAAGGTTAGAGAGATAGTTAAGGTTGCCGCGAGAGTTCTAATAATTTTGTTCACTGATAGATATTGATTATGAAGTTTGTCTTTAAAAACGATTTGATTTTCATGGTATTCGCTTAACAAAAAAAATACTACTTGATTCGGTATTTACTTAATAATTCGTTTTAGAAACATTTTGTAGTACATGAGAAGAAACAAAAACAGATGAATTTAGAACAACCGCTTACCGAAGAAACTTTTACTCAGGGATTAAAAGAGCTTGCCACCAGAGATAAAGATTTTGCAGAGATACTGAATAAATTAGGAAAACCGGCGAAATGGGAAGAGAATGCAGGTTTTTCGGGGTTGGTGCGAACAATTTTAGGGCAACAGGTTTCTGTTAATTCCGCAGCAGCTACCATGAAGCGTTTATCGGCAACCGTCTCACCCTTGACACCAGAGCATTTACTGCAATTTGAAGATGCTCAATTAAAAGCCTGTGGAGTCAGCCGTCAAAAAATAACTTATATCAAAGAGTTAGCGATCGCAATTATTAACAATGATTTAGATTTACAAAAATTAGCTGTTGCTGACGAAGAAACCATCAGAAACCAACTCAAACCCATCAAAGGAATTGGGGATTGGACAATTGATATCTATTTACTAATGTCCTTACAACGCCCCGATGCTTTTCCTAAAGGTGATTTAGGAGTTATTTTGGCGTATCAAAAGCTAAAAAAACTTGAAAAACGCCCCACCCCCCAAGAATTAGAAATCATAGCCGAAAACTGGCGACCTTGGAGGGCAATAGCTGCTAGAATTTTATGGCACTATTATTTGAATGGGGAATAGGGCATTGGGCATTGGGCATTGGTAATTAGTAATTGGTAATTGGTAATTGTTCACTGCTCACTGTTGACTGTTCACTGTTCACTGATAACTGATGATCCACACCCTCCGGGTGAACAACTGATGATTATTAATCCTGAAGAAGTACCAGTTCAAAATAGTACAAACTATCCCGATGAATTCAAATCGATAGTAGCGGGAAGATTTCGTCAGCGTTTGGGGAATTTTGCCGGTTTAAATAACTTTGGCGTAAATCTTGTCAAATTAAAACCTGGAAGCGCTTCAGCATTAAGACACTGGCATAGCCATCAAGATGAATTTATTTATATTTTAGAAGGTAGCTTGATTCTAATTACCGACGCAGGAGAAGAAATTTTAACGCCGGGAATGGCTGCTGGGTTTCCTGCAAATGAAAAGACAGGGCATCATTTAGTTAATCGCTCAAATCAAGATGCAGTATATTTAGAAGTCGGCGATCGCACCCTGAACGATACTGCATATTATCCCGATAATGATTTAATTGCCAAGCCCGGAGATGATGGGAAATCTGTAGTTTTTACACATAGAGATGGGGCGGTTTATTGTTAATTTTTGCTGATTTTAATTATTTTTTTCTGATTGATTTTGCTGACTTTGCAAAAAACCAAATAAATTGAATTTAACCTTCCTTGACTTAGTAAGCTGTTCTTCTTTATACCACCAGCTAAAAAAACGTGAGAATGCTTGCCATGCAATAAAACCAAAAAATATGCTTACAGTAAACGAAGTAGCGAAATGAGGAATATCAAAAGGTATTTTGATTGGTTTTTCAATAAAAGGAATTTGTTTGTGCTTTTCCGTTACACCAGCTTCATAACTAGAAGCCAGATTTCCTGCAACCGCAATACCAATACCTAGACTTGTAATTGTAGTTTGTAAATGACGCTCTCTTCTTGCTTGCTCAATTGCAACTTGTCCTCTAATTGAGTCAATTGCATTATTTATCAAATTTGTATCGAGTTGAAAAAACTGAACGGCAGCGTTAACTCTATCTTGAAAAGGATGACAAGTTCTGTTTGTAAACACCTCTAAAAATGAAAAATCTTCTCCAGAAAAGTTACTCATCATCTCATAAATTTTGTCGGTATAATTCCTCGTATTATCTACAATAATATTTTGATACTCTTTGATTATACGTAAATTTTTGGCATGTTCTACGGAAAATTGCGGTAGCTCGATTAGCAGTTCCTGTATTTTATCTAAATCCAAAGAACCATCATGGCTGATTTGAGTATCTTTAATTTCCGACTGTATTTCTCTTGATTTCTTTTTAGCCTCTTTTTCGATTTTCCTAATTTGTTTGTAAGCATGAATAATTTTTGCTCTAAAGAAGAACAAATCTAACAATTGCTGATAATATTTATCAAATTGTTCTTCGGACTTATCATCTTCGATAAACTGAATGATAATATGATTGTAACTTTGATATGCTCGAATAATACCGTATTCAAATACTGGAGAGCCAAAAAGTTCTCCAGAACGGTTAAATTGTGGTTTTCTCAGATTATTAGAAAATAATGAATTAATATAATTATCTGCAATTTGTTTCAGTTTACCTTTATTTCTTGTATGCTTTAACTGCTGTCCCCTTTCTAATTTAATCGTTACTAACAGAGTTTGGCTGAGAAAATAATTGTTTTGCTTTTTAACGTCTAATATCAGACAATTATTAGGATTAACTAATACTATATCTCTAGTATTTACTATTTTAGTATTATATTTTGGACTAATGATTTGTAAACCAAGACCATAACTATCGTAAAGTTCTACGGGATAAATGACAGCAGTTTTGCTCGATGGATCTATTTTTTCATCCTTTTTATTAGTAAAATATCCATGAGGTTGAACGTATATAGGATGATAATCATCCGTTTTAGCAAAATACTTATTTAAATTAGCCCAAGGTTCCTCAGATTCATTCTCCAAATCTAAATGCTGCTTGATATGAAATTTAGTTTCTGGCTTTAAGATTTTAGCAACTATTTCATCACACTTTTTCCATAGCCAATCTTTTCGATAGTCACCATTACTATCATTTTCTTCACTGAGATAATAAGCAAATAAATGAATATTGTGAGTATGAAACTTAAAATCCATGTATTTCTCCTATGATTTATAGCTGGTACTCTTACCTATGAAAACCACTCTACAAATGAATACATTTATTATTACTTGGTATTATCTAAAACGCGTGTATCTCAAGAAACTTATGTTTGAAGTATAAGGAAATATTCTATTTGTTGATACAAAACAATGATGAAATATAATTTATTAAAAATAGAAATTAAAAAATATCAGAGATTTTTAAGTTTAATGAAATATTTTTTAGCTATATAAATCAAAAGTCTGCTGTTTTAATAACTTCAGATGAAACATTTTTCAGCTTGAGGCTAAAGCTTCTAAAATACAATCAGTAATATTTAGATAAATACCTAAAGTTTATGACTTACCCAGCAGCACCTTGGCATCTTAAAGGTTATGCAGTGCAAACCTTGCAATTAGTTGATATAGACAAAGCTTCTAAGTTTATTCCTTCGGAATTAGAAATAGTTTCGCTGTTACCGGGAAAAACTTTGGGAAGTATATACATATCCTGCTATGAAAGCGGCTCGTTATTAACATACAACGAATTGATAGCCGCTCCCGGTTTAGTGCGCTATCAAGGAAAAATTGGCGGTTGGATTTCTCATATTTACGTTGATAATCTAGATTCAGTGGCGGGAGGTAGAGAAATTTGGGGATTACCCAAAGAAATGGCTGATTTTTCTTGGAATAATGGTAGTGTAAGCGTTAGTCAAAATAATCGTGAATTATGCAGTTTGAGCTATCAAAAAAGTTTCTTAAATCTTTCTACTTGGTGGCAACAAGAATTAAGTGCTGGTTGCTTTGGTGGTTTGGGTTCGGAATTACTATTTTTTGATAATAATTTTAAAACTCAAGTTGCTTTGCTCCAAGGTAAATTAGAAATTCCTCAATATAGTCCCTTTGCTTCTCTTAATTTAGATAAACCACTGTTTACTTTGAATTTACAAAAGCTAGAATTAATGGCTGGTGTTCCTAAAGTTGTAGGAGAAAAAGCTCCAGAGTTGAGTTATAGCTGATAATCTTATATGTCTGTATTCGCTAGCTATAATTTACATCAAACAAGCCATGAAATTAAAATACCCAATCAATCTGCATAAAGGCTCAACATTTATATTTATTCTTGCACTAATGATAATCTATCAAAATTTTACTATTGGTGCTTGGGTTTATTTAGCGCTTCATGGAACCTATGGCATATTATGGCTGTTGAAAGATAGAATTTATCCAGATAAGCAGTGGGAACAAGAAGTTCCTTTAATAACCGGAATATTCAGCTTTTTCTTAGTTTCTTTATATTGGGTAGCACCATTTATTTTGATTAGCAGCGGTTCAATTCCTTCTCCACCGTTGATTGCCGGGGCAATTTCTATCAATATATTAGGGGTTTTCCTTCACTACGGTAGCGATGCTCAAAAGTACTACACGCTCAAATACAAATCCGGCTTGATAACAGAAGGATTTTTTGCTCGCTGTCGCAATACTAATTATTTAGGGGAAATTTTGATCTACCTCGGCTTTGCTTTATTAGTTCAGCATTGGTTACCATTTGTAATATTGGGATTATTTACAATATTAATTTTTATTCCTAATATGATTAAAAAAGATAAATCTTTATCTCGCTATCCAGAATTTGAAGAATATAAGGCTAATTCTGGATTGTTGTTACCTAAACTTTGGGGAAATAGTTCTCGCGCAGATGAATTAGAGGTTAAAAGTCAGAATTAATTTACACAAATCTCGTTACAAGGCTTTGCCTTGCAATGATATTACAAGGGGAACATCCCAATGCAGGCTATAAGCCTGGGGCTAATACTACGAAGCCCACGCAGGTGGGCTTGGTTTTTGTAGTCGCACCCTTCTAGGGTGACGGATAAAGTATTTATTAAAGATTGGGATGCTCCCTATTACAAGAGGCTCCGTCTCTTTATAAAATAATTTATTGAATGAATTTATTTAAATTATTATGGATATTAAAAATAGTTTCGATATTACCGTATCGGAATCTTTGATTCAGCGTTTAGAGAAAGTCAAAGAGACAGCGACGCAAAACTTAAATAATTTCACCGACAAAGCACAACAAGTTAGCGAGAATTGGAAACAAACAGCAACTCAAAATACTGAAGATGCTATCAATAAATTTAATAATACGATAGAGCAAACTAAAGGTTCTTTACAGGAGAATTTACCTCAAGTCTCAGTGCAAACAGTTGTAACTTCTTCCGTAGCAGATTGGTTTGAGCAACATCCGGCATTTTTAAGAGTTCTCAATTGTTTAAATTGGGCGGTAAATCATCCCATCATCAGTTTGATTATTTTTGTATTTAGTTTAGCCATCTTATGGAATTTAGTTAAGTTCATTGGTAGTTTAATTGAAAAGGCTAGTTTATCAATACTAAAAATACCTTTCAAATTATTGGGAGCTTTAATAAAATCTTTTTGGTTATGGCTGGTTAAGCTTAGTAATTTTGCAACAGATAAAGTTAAACAGACGAAAACTGTTACATATAATTCTGAACTACAGTTAAATCATAATACTCCTTATCAAATCATTTCTTCTAAGCAGCAGAAAAGATTAAAAGATATTTCTGCGAGATTAGAAGAAATTCAGTTAGAACAACAAGAACTTTTAAAAGAAGCAGCAGAAATTCTTGATGGCGACAAAATTAATAATTCTGTTAATTAAAATATCCGTTTGTATCGGAATTATATATTTTTGAACGCAGAGGAGCGCAGAGCTTTTTTGGACATATTTTTTATCCCAAACTGAATGTAAGGGGAAAAGAGGTGAAAAGTCTCTAGCAACCCTAACGTTACTCTAATTATTAACTTTTGTAAGCAATCTCGTTTTTTTCCGAAATTTTCAGATGTAAAATTGTAGCCTTCAAATATTAGCGGTTATGCATAGTTTCAGGTAGGTTCAACCGTGAGATTACCCAGAAAATGGATAAGACTAACCAGCAAGCAGTTTGAAGATAACAGTTAAACTGCAACTATTGACGATAGCCTGTCTTTTTGGATAAAAACGAACAATGATAAATTTATTTGTAGTTGCTTTAATTGCGATTGCGATTGGTATATGTTGCGGTGCTGTTATCGTTTTTCTGATAGTTATCCAGCGTCGCCGACAAAAGGTAGATAGTATGCGTTCTACTAACAATTTAGTCGGTCTTTATGGCACGGTTGAAATTCCTTTTGATAAGAATTGTAAGGGAAAAATTCGAGTTAATATGCCGGGACAAAACTCTACAGTTGATTTTGTAGCCTGTACTGATGATTCTAAAACTTTGCAGCCGGGAGATAGAGTCTTTATAGTACAAGTAAGGAAAAATCAATTATGGGTAATTAGCGAAAACTCTTTGAATAATTCCGAATCATAGAGCTAACAACTAACCACTAAAAACTAACAACTAACAACTAATTTACAAAAATGTTTAAATCAGTTTTAAAACAAGAAACTAAAAGCTTGCAAATCGCGCAAGTTGAAGTAAATCCCCCGGTGGTAATCGAGCAAAGCAATGTCGGTGGACTTTTCGGTACTAGCTTACTGATTGCGACGGGAATATTTGGTACGGCTTTAGCGGCTTGGTTTCTGCATTCTTGCCTGTGTGTTTGCAAGCCTAATGAAGTACTGGTTATTTCTGGACGAAAATGGAAGACAAAAGACGGGCAGGAAGTGGGATATCGGGTGTTATCCGGTGGGAGAGCCATTCGCATTCCTATTGTCGAGAAAATTCGACGCATGGATGTAACTATTATGCCGGTACCGGTAGAAGTAAAAAACGCTTATTCTAAAGGAGGTACGCCGTTAAATATTCAAGCGATCGCTAATGTGAAACTTTCGAGCAATCCCAACATAATCGGTAATGCGATTGAAAGATTTTTGAAAAGCGATAGAAAAGAGATTTTACGGGTAGCTCGGGAAACACTTGAGGGTAATTTACGCGGTGTTGTTGCAACTTTAACACCGGAGCAGGTAAACGAAGACAGACTGCAATTTGCTGAAAGTATTACTTCTGATGTTAGTCGGGATTTGATGAAATTAGGATTGCAAATCGATACTTTAAAAATTCAAAGCGTTTCCGATGATGTGGATTATTTAAGTTCGATTGGAAGAAAGCGAATAGCAATGATTGTTAGAGATGCAGAGATTGCCGAATCCAATGCTTTAAGGGAAGCAGAAAGTATAGAATCGCAGTGTCAGCAAGAAGCGGAAGTTGCTAAAACTCAAAATCGCATTACAATTTTAGAGAAAGAAAACGAACTCCGAGAAGTCAAAGCTAAATTAGAACAGCAAGCACGCTCAGAAGAAGAAATTACCACCGCAACAGTTAGAGAAAAACAGGCTTTCTTCGAGCAGAAACTGCAACAGTTGCGTGCAGAATTTGAACGTCTGCGTTTAGAGGCAGATCAAGTATTACCCGCAAAAGCCCTACAGCAAGCTAAGCAGTTGAAAGCAAAAGGAGAAGCAGCAGTCATTGCAGAAAATGCCAAAGCAGCAGCAATGGTTAACGAAATGCTCGCTCAAGTTTGGCAAGAGACAGATACTGATGTTTCGGAGTTATTCTTGATTCAGCAGTTAGAAACTATCTTGAATGAAGCTGTAGAAATTCCTAAGCGGCTGTATTTAGACAAAATCAATGTAGTAGATAGCGGTGACGGTAAATCTTTAGCAAGTTTAGTCAAAGTTTATCCAGAAATCCTCAATCAATACCTTGAAAGCATCAATCAAACTTTAGGAATTGATGTATTAGGAACTCTTTCGGGGAAGAAGAAGTGAGGGGGAGAGGGAGTGAGGGAGTGAGGGAGTGAGGGAGGAAGATAATTCTTAACCTTTAATTCTTTATTCCCAATGCCCAATGCCCAATGCCCCATGCCCAATCCCCGATTACCAATTACCAATTTTTATTCATTTGGAGAAAATCATGTTACCACTTATCGGTTTATTTTTAGGAATTTTAGGTTTCGGTTCAACTGCTGGTTATTGGATTATTCGCTATTTTTATCATATCTGTCAGCCTAGTGAGGTACTTATATTTGCTGGCGGTAATCATAAAACTTCTGATGGCAGAGAAGTTGGATATCGTTTGGTAAAAGGTGGGAGCAGTATTCAAACTCCTTTATTTGAGCGTACTTTTCGGATGGATTTAGGTAATATAATTATTGAGCTTGAGGTTGTTAATGCTTTTAGTAAAGGCGGTATTCCTTTGAACGTTCAAGGGGTAGCCAATATTAAAATTGCTGGGGAAGAACCTACTATTCATAATGCTATTGAAAGATTGTTAGGAAAAAGTAAGCAGCAAATCGAACAGTTAGCTAAGGAAACTTTAGAAGGAAATCTCCGGGGTGTTTTGGCTAGTTTAACCCCGGAAGAGGTTAATGAAGATAAAATTGCTTTTGCTAAAAATTTGTTAGAAGAAGCAGAAGACGATTTAGAAAAATTGGGTTTGGTTTTGGATAGTTTACAAATCCAGCAAATTTCTAGCGATACTAAATATCTAAAAGCTATGGGGCGAAAACAGCGGGCTGAATTATTGCGGGATTCCCGGATTGCTGAAGCTCAAGCTAAAGCTAAATCAGAAATTTGCACTTCCGAGAATGAAAAACTTGTAGCATTGAAGCGTACTGAAAGAGATTTACAGGTTGCAAAAGCCGAAGCACAAAGAAGAGTTCGAGATGCGGTGACTAAAAGAGTAGCAATGGTTGCTGAAGTAGAAGCAGAAGTTGGAGCAAACGTTGTTAAAACTCAAGCTGAAGTCGCAGTACAAAACGAACGCATTAAACAAGTTGAACAGCAACTAATAGCCGATGTCGTAGCGCCAGCAGAAGCCGAATGTAAAAGAGCGATCGCTACAGCAAAGGGTAATGCTGCGAGTATCATTGAAGATGGTAAAGCTCAAGCAGATGGTACTAAAAAGTTAGCAGAATCTTGGCAAAATGCTGGTAGTAATGCCAAAGAAATCTTCTTATTACAAAAATTTGACGTGCTGCTCAAAGCGATGGCTTCTAGTATTCCCGAGTTAGAAGTTGAGAAGGTAACTATCATTGATGCTAGTGAAGGTAGCAATGCTAGCAAGATGGCATCTTTCATCGAGCAACTACGTCAAACTACTGGTTTAGATGTGCCCGAACTCATCGAACGTTTTACAGAAAATCGCTCTATTAAAAGTGCTAAAATTCCTGTTGCTCCAGAATTGAACAATCTTCATAAGCCAAATCATACATAGTAGCGATCGCGCTTTTCACTGTTAAAATTTTCATTCCCCAATTCACAAACCCGGTTTCTGTTCGCGAAACCGGGTTTATTTTAATAAAATTGGAAGCAGAGCCTCGATAAATTGCATTCCCAGTACTCCTTTTTATTAATTTTGAGGGATGTATGGAAAACATAAAAAATTATTCTCCCCCCTCCTCCCCCTCCTCACCCAACAATGTTCCCGTTTTCCTAGCCTCAAAGCTAAAGTTTTTATTAAAAAAACAGTATTATTTTTTACACATCACTAAAATCATTGAATCATTCAAATTCAGGTGATTTTAACTTTTTCAAAGATAAATCATTTGAATCAACTGATAAACTCTTATTTGCTTGCATTTGCAAACATCTAGTCTCTCAAAAATTAGCCTTACGGATTAATTAGATTCTTCTCCGTTGGGTTATTAGCTAGTGGGTTCTGGGTACCGACAGGCTGTAGTTCAATTCTTCCAATAGATTTTAAGTAGGTATAGTTTTAATGAAAAAGAACGTTCTTATATTAGGGTTGCTAGCATCTATCAGCTTATTCGGCTGCGCTCAAAAAGATTATTTATCTTCAACTGATGGGGATTCTGAAGTTACTAACTCTGCTTCTAACGTCTCTGCAACTACAGAAGAAAGTAAAGGATTAATAGAAAGTTCTTTGGGTGAATATCTCAAGACTAAAAGCCTCAAGTTAGAAGATACACCTCACAAAGTACAATATACCGACCTCAACGGAGATAATATCAAGGACGCTTTAACAATATTTACAGGCTCGAAATCTTGTACCGACAACGGCTGTAATATGTTGGTACATCAAGGTATTGGCGATAATAAATTCAAACTAGTTTCAGATATAGCTCCGGTAAAATCACCAATAACCATCAGCGAAAAAACAACTGGTGGCTGGAGAGATGTAATTGCAAATGTCGGCAGCGAAGCAAAACCTAAAAATGTGGCTCTGAAATTTGATGGTAAGGGTTATCCAGAAAATGCTTCGAGTCAACCGATTATTGAAGATAGCGAAATAAAAGGAGACAAATTAGCGTTTGAGACTGAGGCTAATAAATCTAAGAAAACGGTAGATAATAAAAAAGCTGATGCAGATAAAGCCGATAAAACTGCTACTGCTGGCTTATCAAGCAAATGCCAAGCTGCAATTGATGCCGGAAAAACCGAAGTTGCTAACGTTTCTGGTATAGGTGTTAATAAGTCTAGCAAGAACGATATCAGCAGCATTTATCAAAACTTACCTAAAGAACGTTCGGTACAATATCAGTTTACAGTCGGCGGTAGCGGCGGTAAAAATATCGTGTATTCGCCAGTATTCATGAGCAAAATCAGCAAAAACATCATCAGCAATTGCAATAATATTGGCTCTGTAAAATTTGAAGTAGATCAAACTGATAATAGAGTCGCTTACGGTTTGGTTAAAGATTCTGTCAAGAAATTTGACTGTACTTCACCAACCGCGAAATCTAAACTCAAGTGGGGAGAAATTTCTTGTCCCTAGAGATTTGTTCTAGAAAATTATGAAGCCGAGGGAGCAAGGGAAGGAAAGAATTTTAGTTTTCCAGCATCTAACAAATTTCTCCTTCTTTCCCTCTACTTACTCCTATTCCGCTCTAAGATTTCCTAGAAAAATTTCTCCCTCACTCCCTCACTCTCTCCCTCAGTTAGTTAGGTAATCTTCTACCGGAAAGGGAGTAATAGTGATGCTGAAAAAGTGTATTACACTTGTAATATGTTTTTTGATGTTAGATAGTTTATGGCAGAAATCACTAAAGAACAAATTGAAATGACTTGGGGGGTACATCCGGCGAGAAGAATTGCTTTTGAAGAGCTTTACCAAGGGCTTTTAGCAAATGTACGAGCAAGGAATATAGTTCGTGTAGTTGATGGTAGTTTAGAAATTTTTAATTATACGACTCACGCACAATACAATGCTAACTGGAATATTTTTACATTAATCGCTAGGGGATTAGTTATTGATGTTGACAAGCAAGCTGTAATTGCGACTCCTTTCCCAAAGTTTTTTAATTATGGTGAAGCGAAAGCTTGGGGTTCGGAGCAAGTAAGTGGAGAAATTTGGGTTCATCAAAAATATGATGGTTCTTTAGGAATTGTCTTTTATGATGGCGATAAATGGAGGGTTGCAACGCGGGGTTGTTTTGATTCTGATGCGGCAATTTGGGGACAAAACTGGTTAAATAAAAATGTAGATACTAGTCTGTTAGAAGTTGGCAATACTTACCTTTTTGAAATTATCTATTCAGGAAATCGTGTTGTTGTACCTTATGATTTTCAAGGGATGGTTTTATTAAGTGTATATGATTTGTATGGATATGAATATACAAGTTTTAAAATTAAAAGTTTAGCCGATAAATTGGCGATAAGAGCTAGCGAGTTTGAAAAGTATGAATCGTTAGAAAAGTTAGTTAAAGCAGCCCAAACTTTGGATAGAAATGGTGAAGGATGGGTAATTCGGTTTGCAAACTCGCATCGATTGAAGGTAAAAGGTGCAGAATATTGTCGTCTCCATCGTCTCGCATCACAGGTGACACCTTTGGCAATATGGGAAATATTGATGCAGGGAGACGATTTGGAAGTCATACGAGAAGAATTACCGGAAGAGCATTTACAGGAATTTGAAAAAATCTGTTCTATTTTTGAAACCAAATTGGAATTGCTAATTGAAGATGTTGCTAGGATGTCTGGCAATAAGCAACATCTCTCAGATAAAGATATCGGCTTGGCGTTTAATAAAGGTGAGTGGGGTGATGGTACCCCAGTTAAGAATCTAGAAAAAAAGTTTTTATTTGCAGTCAGAAAACAACAATTTTTAGATAATGTGCGAGTAAGGGGACACCGCTGCCGTAAGATGGCGTTTGAAATCTTTCGCCCTGCTGGCAATGTATTAGAGATGTAACTAATTGGTTATTTAATGTAGATAAACAGCAGTTTTTGGATAAAAATTTGTCAATAGGCTGAAAATAATCATTCTCGCTTTTTGTATGGTAAGAGCGAGATTTTTTGATTGTGGTAATTTTG